>JAFGYD010000104.1 GCA_016936295.1 Spirochaetales bacterium
GAAGTAAAAATGTCTATAATTCTTCTAAGTCTTCGGATTGGTCTATCTGCTGTTTCTGTGCAATTTTCATGTATTTTGATAAAATATGAATAAATTCCATATTAAAGTCTATTGAAATTATGTAAGTTGCATCATTTTCTTCTTCAACTTTACCTGCAAGTTTTATTTTTTGCATATTGTAGTAAATTTTAAAGCTATATACTTTATCTTTTTCAAGGTTTAAGTTATTTGAGCCCTTACTAATTTCGAGAAATCCGGGAGATATACCCTTGATAGCTGCATTTAATATAGATTTATTTGGATAAGAAATCTCTATAAAAGTTATAGGTATCTTTTTCTCGGAAGTAATATACCCAGATTCCTTACTACTACTATGTAATTTTTTGTAAATAGAAGAAACCTCGGAAAGGTATAGAAAAAGTTCTCTGTAAAAGTCTGATATTGAAGAAAGGTCGAGATTTACACTATATATTGAGTCTCGAATATTTGTTAATTTACTAAATTTACCCTTTAAGTAAAAAGAGACTTGTCGCCCAAAGTATGTAGAGTCGAATGCAAGGTTTAAAGCTACAATTTTATCTTCGAACTGGTTGAAATATTTTATCTCCTGTTTACCTAGAACTAGTAATAAATTGCATGTTTTTAAAGAGAATGAACCAGGAGTACAGTGTAAAAAATAGTTACCTACTTTTAATCTTGATTCTTGTGGATTATAACCTGATATCCTTAATAAAAAAGGTTCTAATTTAAGAATACTTTGTTTATGTTTTTCTTCTAGTTTTTTAATCTGATATTCTAACACATATCCACCTGTAAAAATTATACCTCAATAACCATTGAAGGGCAATTTTTTTAAATATAGACTATATGGTATGATTAAGGAAATAGATATTGCAAAACCTGTTGAAGAATTTTTTGAAGATTTAGGTTTTACTGTAAGAAGTGAAGTTAAAGGGTGCGATATAACAGCATTTAGAGGTGAAGAACTAATAGTTATAGAGTGTAAAAAAATGGTAAATCTTAAATTAATTTATCAAGCTGTGGATAGACAGGAGTTTTGTGATAGTGTCTATTTAGCAGTACCTAGTGGTGCAGTAACTAGAAGTAATAAAAGAAGTTTGAATAAACTTTTAAAAAGATTAGAGTTGGGACTTATCTTTGTACATTTCATGAAAAATAAAACAAAGGTTGAAGTTATTTTTGAGCCAAAAGAAAATAGACGAATTAAAAAACACAGAAAAAAAATTAATATTATAGACGAAATAAAACAGAGAAGTGGGAATTATAATGTTGGTGGAAGTGTAGGTAAAAAACTTATGACAGCGTATAAAGAAAATGCTTTAGAAATAGCTTTACAGCTAAAAGAAAAGGGGGCTCTTAGCTGTAAAGAATTAAAGGATTTAGGAACTTCTGTAAAAACATATTCCATACTCTACCAGAATCATTATGGATGGTTCTTTAAGGATTCCGGTTATGGTAAGTATGGATTGTCGGATAAAGGAATTATTGCCGTGGAAGACTATATAAAATTAAAGAGACTTAATTAATTTCTCCATTTTAAATTTAGTTCCAGCGTTGTATACGTTAGTAAACCCATCGGATTTTAAAGTACTACATGCAACCGAAGATCTAGACCCACTAGCACAGTATAAAATTAATGGAGTTTCTTTTTTTATTTTATTTTTTTTCACACCATTTAGTATGCTTCCATGCTCTATATTTAGTGCATTTTTAACATGACCACTTTTATATTCCATGCTTGATCTAACATCAATAATTTTACCACCATTAGCCATAACTTCTTTTAGTTGAGCAGGTTTAATATTCCCTTTACTACTTACTATTTTAAATAATACAAGAATAGCAACAGGTACTATTAAGGTTATTGGATCCATTATATCTCCTTATTTGAATATATAAAACATTGTATATTTAAGCAATTGTTAAATCAAGATTAAAAGAAGGTAAATTTTTGTAAAAAATACTTTTGAGTTGCTTTAATATATATTACAGTAGAGGAATGATATTATTTATAATTTCAGCGGTTGTTTTTTTTGCAATTTTTTCATTTATAGCTGAAAGAAAAGCCCCTGAAGAGTATAGTAAGAAGATAAACACACTAGATGAACTGGCTTGCCAAAACTATGAAAATAGAACCATTATGCAATGGGGATATTGGGGATTTGGCATATTGATAGTAGTAGGTATATTAATTAACATAAACAGTTCTATTAAGGAATTTCACTATAGTATTCCTCTTCTCTTCTATTCTGGTTTTATGATTTTGGCGGGACTATTCTCGGCAAAACCGTTTGAACATTTGGTATTCTATTCTATAAGTGAAAGCAAAAAACATACTATATTTATGCAATTGGCTGAATTTAGTATAGGTCTGCTAATAATGATGAAACTAATTATAGAAGTTGGCACTTTTAATAGGGTTTTTAATGTTATAGTGCTTATAGTGGTGTTATATTCGTCTATAATGGGTGGGAGAAGTTCAAATAAAAGAGGTCTTTACGAAAGAATGAAATATTTTGCCCATTTTTTTTGGTTAATTTATGCAAATTCAAGTTTAATGTAGAAAGGGAAATTATGAGAAAGTACTTATTATTATTTTTAATTGTGGTGTCATTTAATTTGTATAGTGAAAATAAGGTTTCATTTAAAACTATGAGTAATAGAATTGAAGCAACAATAACATTAGATAATGAAGAATATATAACTTTAAATGAAGATTTTTTCTATTTAATGGTAGAATCGGATAAATATACTTTTAAGTTTTCAGGTTATCCAAAAGGTGAAATCAATATTAATGGTGAAACTGTTTATTTTGGTAAAGTTATTCTGGCTGGAGAGCTTGAGCTTAAAGAAAATATTCTCCCAGATGATTATTTAATAAATGTGATATTGGGATATCAATCATGCACAAAAGATGGGATGTGTAATATTCCTGTTGAAGTTTCTGAAAATATTTTAGTGAAAAACAACCAAAAAATTTTATATATCCCAATAGGTATTGGACTTTTAATTATTTTAATAGTGATAGTATTACTTGTTAAAAGAAGAAAAAATTGAAAGAGGAAAATCGAATTACTGTAGATTTAACTGCAGTCATTTACAGGATTAAAGATTCAGAACCTCAAATAATGACAATCCCATCTCCTTTATCTCTTCCTAGTGGTGCATTTGATCCAGAAAACCACAGAACAATGGAGTTAGGTTTAAGAAGTTGGGTTCAAGAGCAAACTGGGCAGAAATTAGACTATGTAGAACAAATTTATACCTATGGGAATTGGCATAGAAATAAGAGTAATCGACAAGGTAGCAGGAATGTTACTGTTGGTTATTATGCATTAATGCCCTATGTAAAAACTGATATGTCTCTACCAGGAAGATGGATGAATTTATATAATTTCTTTCCTTGGGAGGATTTTAGAAGTGGAATCCCTGGAATAGTAACAGATATTATTGAACCTAATTTAATTAAGTGGAGTAAAGATTGTGATCCTTTAGAAAGAAAGGATAGGGAAGAGAGAATCAGATTAAATTTTGGTGATTTTAGAAACTGGGATATGAGTAAGGTCCTTTTTAGATACGAGATATTATATGAGGCTGGTCTTGTTTCAGAAGCGCATAGGGATTGGGATGACTGGGCAAAAGATGCTAAATATAGGTTACCTATAAGTTCATCTTTTATTGACGATATGAATTATAGAAATTTATCAAGAGATCTTGGACTACCCATGGCTGGTGATCATAGAAGAATTTTAGCATCTATGACTGCAAGAATTAGGGGGAAAATACCTTATAAACCTATAGCCTTTAAATTACTACCTAAGGAATTTACTCTTTTAGCTGTTCAGCATGTATATGAAGGAATAACAGGAATGCAACTTCATAAACAGAATTTTAGAAGATATATTAAGCAGGGAAATTTTGTTATAGAAACAGGAGATGAGGATGCTACTGGTCCAGGTAGACCAGCAGCTGTATACTCATTTAGGAGTGATGTTGAAGCAGAAAGAGTAAATGTAGGATTAAATTTACCCTTTAAGAGAATTGAGTAGATCATTAGCCCTAATATTTTTGGGGTATAGTTTTAAGGCTTCGTTGCAATATTTTATTGCTTCATTTTTATCTTTTTTTGTATAAGCTATTGAAAGAGCAAGATAGGTGTCAAAGAGTGTTTCCATGTCATCTGCATTAGTAATAATGTTTTTTAGTGACTCTATTCCTTTATTAAAATCTCCGCCAAAGATGGCCGGGGCATTAATCAGACCATTAGCAATTATAAATTCAGCTCTATAATTACTTTTATCCATTTCAAGGGATTTTATTGCGTAGTTATTAATATCTTTAGAGTTTGCTATAATATAACTAACACCTTTTTGTAGCATTAAATAAGTTCCAGCTTCTGACAATATTCTTAATTGATTTGATGAAGGATCTCTTTTTATCTCCATTTCTGAAATTTCAATAACCTCTTCCAAGACTTTTATAGATTCTTTTTTGTTATTTATCAAATAGAGAGCCTTCCCTTGATAGAGAAGAATTTCACACTGCTCTTCAACATCTTTTCCTTGAATATTTGTTAGTTTTTCCACAAATTCTGTTGAGTCAATACTATTATTTAGCCAACTTTCTTTTAATGAATTTAAATTATTACTGTAAATTGTTAATGGAAATATAAGTATCAATATTGTAAAAATGTACCGCATTTATTCCTCCTAATTAATAGTATAGTCATTTTTGAATAAACTTCTATTGACTTTTTTTTTTATGAGGAGGATTATGCTCATTATGAGTATAAATAAGGAGTTTTTATGATTTTTAATCCGGAATTTACAAAAGAGGTTCAAGAGGGAACAGAACACCTCTACTCACTTGTTAAAGACGTGATACCTAGAATGGAGTGGGAAGTAAAGGCTCCGTATATATATAGAATTAATCAGATTAAGAAAGAGAAAAACGTTGTAATTTTGGCACACAACTATATGACATCGGATATATTTCATTGTATTGCTGATATACAGGGAGACTCATTAGGTTTAGCAAGAGAAGCTGCAAAAACCGATGCCGAAACAATTTTAGTTTGTGGTGTTTATTTTATGGCCGAGACTACAAAGGTTTTAAATCCAAATAAAAGGGTTTTAATTTCTGATCCTACCGCAGGGTGTTCATTGGCCGATTCAATAAGTGGTAATGATATTAAAAAACTAAGGGAAGAGTACCCTGGAGTACCTGTTGTTACTTATGTTAATACAACAGCAGAGACAAAAGCAGAAGTTGATATCTGTTGTACATCTGGTAATGCTCTTAAGATTATAGAAAGCATAGATAGTGATAGAATCCTTTTTGTTCCAGACCGATTTTTATGTAGAAATATGCAGACACAGACAGATAAAAAACTTATTGAGTGGTCTAAAGGAAGTTGTGAAGTTCATGAATTATTCACAGTAGAGAGTATTAATGAGTTTAGAGCTGCCCATGACAATTTAGTTGTTATTGCTCACCCGGAGTGTCCACGGGAAATTGTGGAGGCATCCGATTTTTCTGGTTCAACCGCAGATATGATTAATTTTGTTGAAGAAAATAGACCTAAAAAAATATTAATGGTTACTGAATGCTCCATGAGTGATAACTTGACAGGGTTATACCCAGATGTTGAATTTATTAGGCCATGTAACCTATGTCCGCATATGAAGAAAATCACAGTTGAAAATATTTTAGAAACCTTAGAAACAATGTCCCCAGAAGTTATAGTTTCATCAGATGTTATTGAAGGTGCTAAAAGATCTGTTGAGAGAATGTTAGAGGTTAAATAATGGATAGTGATCCTGTTTTCGATATTATTGTAGTTGGTTCCGGTGCTGCAGGTTTAACTGCAGCCATAGAGTCTGGTAGTAAGCGGGTTCTAATTGTTACAAAAACTGGATCTTTTACTAGTGGGAGTTCTCCATTAGCACAGGGTGGTATTGCCGCATCTACTGGTTCCGATGATTCTCCGGATTTACACTACGATGATACGATTAAAGCAGGAGTCTTTTCGGGAATATCGGATCAAATATCCTTTTTAACACAGAACGGTGAATCGGCTATTGAAAATTTAATTAAACTAAATATGCAGTTTGATAAAAATGAACATGGTGATTTAGATAGAAATAAAGAGGCTGCCCACTCTCGAAGAAGGGTTTTAAAAGCTGGTGGCGATGCAACAGGAAGAGTTCTGGTTGAAACACTTTATAGCGAAGCAGTTAAAAGAAGTAATATTCACTGGAAGTCTAATTTTTTTGTTTACGATCTAGTTCTTGATGGGGATACCGTACAAGGTGTTGTTGGCTACTCTAAAGATAGTGGATGGCAGTTTATTAGATCCCAAAGGGTTATTTTGGCAACAGGTGGCCTTGGTCAGCTATTTGGACATACTACGAACCCTAAGGAAGCTACAGGAGATTCTATGGCTATTGCTTTAAGATCTGGTTTAAGACTTAAAGAGATAGAGATGGTTCAGTTCCATCCAACTGCACTAAATGTTAAAAATGGAGACTCTTTAATGCTACTCACCGAAGCATTAAGAGGTGATGGTGCAATTCTTGTAAAAAAAGATGGAACACCTTTTATGGGGAAGTATTCTCCTTTAAAGGAATTAGCACCTAGAGATGTTGTTTCCAGAGGTATTTGGAGTGAGATAATTAATGGCTTTGATGTTTTTCTCGATTTAACCAAAATTGATAATATTGGAGATAAATTTCCTACAGTTACATCCTTTTGTTTAAAAGTTGGATTAAATCCAAATATTGATCTTATACCCGTTACTCCAGCTGTTCACTATGTAATGGGTGGAGTGGATATAAATTCCATTCTTCCTAAAGGTCTGGGTGTTGCGGGTGAAGCTGCATACACTGGAGTTCATGGGGCAAATAGATTAGCAAGTAATTCTCTTCTTGAATGCTTAGTTTATGGAAAATCCGAAGCATTGAGGGTTTTGAAAGAAAATCATGAACTTATCGATTTTATACCTGAATATTTAAGTTTATCAAATATTAAGTCTGGCGAAATTATAAAAAAATATAGATCAGATTTACAAAAAATTATGTATACATATTGTGGAATTATACGTAATGAAACGCTTTTAGAAAAAGGCAAAGTAGAGTTAAAGGATTTAAAAACTCGTCTTTATAAAGAGAAGGATGATAGTGAATCCTTGGAATACAGTAGAGTTGTATGTTGGCTTGAATTATTAAATATGATGGATCTTGGACTAAGTATGATTGACTCTGCACTGTACAGAAAAGAGAGTAGAGGAGCACATTATAGGGATGATTATCCTGAAAAATCTATTAAATGGGACAGAATTATTGTTAAGGAGTTAGGGTGAGTTTACGTGAAATACAATATAGAGAGATTATAGAAAGAGCTTTACTCGAAGATTTTAGTAGGGGAGGGGATTTAACAACTGAGTCTTTAATTCCTGAAAATGCAAGGGGTACGACAGTATTAAGAGCCCGGGAAAATGGCGTTATTGCAGGCTTGGAGGCATCGTTATATGCATTTAAAGTATTAGATAAATCTGTTGAATTTATCTTTAATAAAAAAGATGGAGATGAAGTATTTCCAGGTGATATTATTGTTAAAATATCTGGTAATGTACGTGCTATGCTATCGGCTGAAAGAACTTGTTTAAATCTATTAGGTCGATTATGTGGAATAGCAACATTAACAAATAAACTTGTAAAAGCAGTTGATGGAACAAAAGCCAAGATTGCAGATACACGAAAAACGACACCAGGTTTAAGGGCATTAGAAAAATATGCTGTTAAAACAGGCGGAGGAATAAATCATAGATTTGGTTTAGATGATGCGGTTATGATAAAAGATAACCATATTGCTTTTAGTAATTCTCTAACCGAAGCTGTAGAAAAAGTTAGGAATTTTGTAGGTCATACTGTAAAAATTGAGGTAGAAGTTGACAGCCTTGTACAGCTGGAAGAGCTTCTAAAATGCCCTGTAGATATTGTTTTATTAGATAATATGTCTCCTGAAATATTAAAAAAAGCAGTTGAAATGGTTAATGGGAAAATGATAACCGAGGCTTCGGGTAATATTTCCCTTGAGACTATTAAAGAAGTAGCTCTAACAGGTGTAGATATAATTTCTAGTGGAGCTTTAACTCATTCCATTAAAAATTTTGATATTGGGTTAGACAGAGAATAATTATTTGAAAATAAAATGCTTGCCAAATCTTATTTAGCATATTTATTATTAGTTATGAAAGCAACAAGATTTGGAATAGTTTTATCTATTTTTGGAATTTGTTTTTTTATATATCTCTCTTTTACTAGTTTTAGGGAATTAGGCTTAAAAACAACTTCGGTTGTATTTATTTTTATTTCCATAATTCTTCTGGTTTTCTCTCTTTTTAAATATTATAAAGCAAATTTATCTAATTGGATAAAAAGAGAGTTAAGACTTCGTAGAATGATTGAGAATCTTACAAATTCAATTATAGAAAGTGATTTTAGTCTGTGTGGAAAAAACCAGATAGACATTAATGAATTAGAGTTAAGTCGAGCGGAATATGAGTTACTGGAAGCTCTTTGTATATATAAAGAATCAAATCTTGATTTAGGACTTAGGTTAAATAAATCACCTAATACTATAAAAGTTCAATTAGCCAGTATTATGACAAAAACAGGAACAGAGACCAGACATCAATTGACTGATCTCTGTAGAAGTTATTTTGTTTCGTTCTGAATATTTAAAAATTTAGTTACAATATATTCTGGTAGAGTAAAGGGGAAATCAACTTCCGATGATGTAGCCGGGTAGCTATTACCAACTTTATTGTAAATAATTAGTGAACTATGACTATCCCCCGTGATATTCAAAGCTAATAGTTGTTCGTTTCTTTCTACATCTTCAAATGTTAAAGCTTGTAAATCTTTTAAAACCGGAGCTAATGTTGAAATTTGATCTGCTGATAGCTCGACCTCATTTTGATCTTTAATTAGCTCTATTTTATTTATATTATTTACAGCAATTACAGTTTTATCCCTTAAAGAGTCTTCTGATTTATTAAATAATTCGGAAAGATCTCCACGAACAGAGTAAACATTGTCATCTCCTGGTACTAAAACATAGGTATAATTTCCTGTATTTGAAGTATTTCCAATTTTTATACTTAATAGATCTTTATCTCCATTTTTTACTTTCAGTTCCTTAGGTGTATCCAATCCAAATCTTTGATAATCTTTTGATTGAGAAATCATATCAATTAGTTGGAAATTTGTTATACCTGCAATAATCCTGTCCATAGCGGTAGGTGATGCTTTATATCCAGAAGGTAAAATCCATTTTTCATCTGTTTTGTTTAGATCAAAGCCATTAAACTCAATTTTTGTAATATCTTCAGCTTTGATTGTCTCTGTTTTAGGTAGTACATAGTTAATATTATTATCTTGCCTAAAAATAATATAACTGAATAGGAGTATAATAATCCCTGCTAGAATGTATATATCTTTTTTATTTTTCACTTCTATCCTCCATAAAAAGTCCCATTATTTTTTTCTTTCTGTTTAACCAAATAAAGTAGCTGGTAATACCGGCAATTGCGACTAGAAGAGGTAACCCTAAAATATTGAAGTATTTAATAAAATTTCTCTGAATTGAAGAAGTTGTTATCATTGGTCTATTAAGCACACCTTTACTTCTCATTTCTATATATTCCCCTCTACCTGATGCATAATCTATAAGATTTTGAATAAGAAGGGTATTTGAAGGAAATGAATTCCCAATTAATGAATCTGTTAGTAAATCGGATGATCCTAAAACTATTAATGTCCCTTTAGATGATTCAGAAATTAGTTTTTCTTCATCTTTTACCCCAGCAATTAAAGATTCATTAACATCTGGTTCATTATCTTTAATCTCTTTTTGTGGAATTTCTGTATTGGCAAAATAACTTTTAAATGAACCCTCTTTTATTACTCCAAGAGAGTAGCTTGATTTCTCCGATGCAGGGAAAATTCTTGATGGATTGAGTGATAATCCTTCAATTTGCTGCGCCCAAGCTTTATCAGATGTTGAAAATAGTGTTTTTATACTATTTTCATTATTATCAACTGGAGAAATTTCTGACATTCTAAATGTGATTAATTCTGTCAAACCCTTTAGAAATGGAAGTTTAGTATTTATGTTTTGGGAACTTATAACCGGTGCAAAATAGATTTGACTCTCTTTTAGGCTACCGTTACTATCTTTTTGAACCTGTTTAAAGGAATTAACATCCATAATCATGGATTCACTTACATTTATTCCGTAATTTTTTAACAGATTAATTAAACCGTGATCCATTAATTTATAAGCTTCCTGACCATAATTAGGATTACTTTTTTCCATATCCATTGTAATCTGATCAAGGGCCAGAAGTATTGAATTTCCTTTTAGCAGGAATTGATCCAGTAGAAAAAGCTCTCTATCTGTAAACTTTTGGGAAGGTCTAGCAATAATAAGTGTTTTTATATCATCCCTTATTTGACCATCTTTTAGATCGATTGCTGACAAAGTATAATTGGAATTAATTATGGATGTTAATGAGTTTAAACCTGGTTCTTGATTTCCAGAAAAAATTGCCATTTGATCTTGAGTTAAAGGTATTGTTCCGTTTGAAGTTAAGTATCCAACTCTTGTCTCTGTACCAATCATTTTTTCAATGTTTGATTTAATTCCATCTTGTAATTCATCTATACCAGAAACAACGGTTCTACCAAATATATCTTGTCCTATTAGGTTAATAACACTGCTTTCAGACCCATTATTAATAACTACAGAAGCAATAGCTGTTGTTGTATTCTCGTTTTCGTCCTGTAATTTTAGAGTAGAGATTCCAAATTTAGAACTAATATCATCAATTTCCATTTCTGATGGTTCTACAAGTTTAAAATCAACTCTGTTATAAAACTCCTTGTTTAATGTTCCAATAACTTTCTCTAGTTCATCCGAGTATTTTTCCAGATCTGAACTTAAACCATAAAGAGCAGGAGAAATATATAATATTGTATGTATGTTTTCTTCCATACCGAGTAAAAAGGTTGTTTTTTCTGTTAATTTTCTAATTGTGTTTGTAATAATTAGTTCAAGGTTTTTGTTATAATCAATTGCAGGAATTGTCTCTATCATATCTCCATGTATAAAAGCCATACCTAAATAGGCCGATACAACTTTCATCTCATCCTGCTCTATGTTTTGTATATTAACAGGATAGATATTATAAGTTGATGGGTCATTTTTAGGGGTTTCATCTTTTTTAATAATATCAATTGTGTAGTTAAAGTGTTTGTTGGCCTGTAATTTATATTCCATAAGGATATCCCTAATATCTCGCTCTAGTGAATTGTATGGAACAGGTAGATTTTCAGAAAGAAATACCTTAATTGTTAGCGGTTCTTCAAGATTTTTTACTAATTCTGTACTTGAATCTGATAGTGAGTAAGATTTATTCTCTGTAATGTCAACTCTAAAAAAAAGAGTAGTAGCTGCAATATTAAGCAGTACTAATACAGCAACGTATAAGATAAATTTTAATTTCATTTTTTTTGTAATCTCCTTTCTGTGGATAAAACCGCAAGAAAAATTATGGATAAAAAGTATAGAATGTCTCTTGAATCCAATATTCCCTTAGAAATATTCTGGAAATGAAATCCTGTTGAAATATATTCAATAATTGATGCAATGAAATTAGGAAGTAGTATAACCATTCCATCAATTATTGTTAAAAAGAAACAGATAACAGCTCCTATAAGAAAAGCAATTATTTGGTTTTGAGTTAATGTTGATGTAAATACTCCAATTGCAGTAAAACTACCGCTTAGGAGTAAGGCTCCAATATAACCACTCAATACAACACCAGAATCCAAGTCTCCTAATGTTGAAAGGAATAGAGGGTATGAAAGTGTTGGTAAAATCATAACAATAACAAATAGCCAGGTTGCTAAAAGTTTACCTATAATAATATCCATTGTTGTAACTGGTTGTGTCCCAAGCATTTCGTATGAACCAGTTTTATACTCTTCTGCAAAACTTTTCATTGTAAGGGCTGGTATCATGAATGAAAGAATCATAGGCATTAAATTAAAGAAATCTCTTAATGATACAGATTTAGTTAAAAAAATTGTTGAGAACAAAAACCACCCTGAAACAATTAGGTAGATTCCAATTACAATATAGCCAACAGGTGAAAGAAAAAATGATAGAAATTCCTTTTTACCTATGCTGAGTATAGATCTATTTTTCATTGATTTCCTCCTGTGTTAAGGTTCTAAAGATGTTTTCCAAGGATTTTATTTCTAATGATAGATTTAAAATTATCCAGTCTGTATTTTTTATATAGAGATATAACTCTTTTCTAATATCTTTTGTAGAATATATAGTAACTTCTTTATTATCATTGAATTCTTTTTCTTCAATAGAATCAATTCCTTCAAAATCCTTAAGTTTTTCGGTTACATTATTTGCATTTGCTAAGGTAATTTTTATTTTAATATCACCTTCCATTATTTTTTTTAATTCATCGGGTGTTCCGTCAGCAACAACTTTTCCACTGTTAATAATTACAATTCTGTCACATGTCGCTTCTGCTTCACTTAGAATATGTGTGGAAAAGATTACTGTTTTTCTTTTACCTATCTCTTTAATGATGTTTCTAATTTCAACAATTTGGTTAGGATCCAGACCAGTTGTAGGTTCATCCAGTACTAAAATTTCCGGATCACTCATCATTGCCTGAGCTAACCCCACTCTCTGTTTATAACCTTTGGATAGAGAATTTATAGTTTTATGCATTACATTTTTAATTCCACAGAGTTCTGCCAGTTCCTTTAATCTCTGTTCAATTTTCTCTTTATGGATCTCACGCAACTCTGCAATATATTTTAAATAATCATAAACTAACATTTCGGAATACAATGGAGCAGACTCTGGTAGATATCCAATTAATTTTTTAACTTCTAATTCGTGTTCATTTACATCAAAACCTTTTACAGAAACAGTTCCAGAAGTTGACTTTAAGTATCCGGTTAGAATTCGTAGCGTTGAACTTTTTCCTGCACCATTTGGCCCTAGTAACCCCAATATTTCTCCGGATTTTATACTGAGGTTTATTCCTTTTACGGCATTAGTAGAACCATAGCTTTTTACAAGTTCTTTAATCTCGATCATTTATCCTCCTATTTTTATATAGGATAAAGATATCAATAAGAATTCAATCCATCAATATTTTTTATTTGATGTAATGAATTTGTAATGTGGATTTAATTTACATGAAATCTTCTTTAAATTTTTCAAGATTAAAGTGCTTTTTAAATGCTGAAATAATAAGATCATTTTTTGAATTATCATAGGACTGAAGTTTGGTATTTTTTATACATTTATAAAGAATTTCATCTGCTGTAGAGCTGTCTTCTGGTACATAAATAGCAGGAATTCCACTTTCTAAAACCAGATCCATACTTTTATTAAGTATTTTATTCATTTCGGTGCATGTAAAAATTATACCAGTAATCCTCTCGGATTCCCCTCTCTTTTTATTAAACTCAACAATTTTTTTTAGTCTTCTAATAGATTTAGCAGAAATAATTACCACATCGCCTGGGTTCAAATCCTTTTCCGGAATAAAATATCTATGAGATTGTGAAACGATTGAGACTCCGGTTACAGGTATACCCCAGCAATCTTTAGTTGTATTTCCAATAGGTCTTCCTTTTGGAAAACCCTTCGAGATTAATCTCATTGATGGCTTATTAAGACCTTTTATCTCAGGCATCCAGCCAAGAATATGTATAGGTTTCCCATCTTTACTAAATCGTTGTGTTAAATAATCTTCGGTAATATACTTTTTCATCTCTTCAATTTTATCCGGTATAAGTTTATTAAAAATAATACCCTTAATTCTTGCACCTTTTGAATGGAAATAATTAATATCAACCTCTAGCATATCCAGGGTTTTCCCAATACCACCTCCAGCCAAATATATAATATCTGCATTTAATCTTATACTGACATCACTATTTGAGAGATTTACTATACCTCCTACACCTGGATGGCCAGTCCCCTCTGCAATTATAATTTTTTTATCACTTAATTGGGAAATAGCTTCATCTATGGAGTTACAATATCCGGTAATTATTTCTTCCTTTTCTTCAGAAATCAAAAAATTCTTTGTTACACCTTTTCCTAGTCTCACAGGTGATACTATATCCATATTTAAAGTTGGTAATATAAACTCTTTTATAATTACAGCATCTTTATCAATCATTTTCCCATTTGGAAGTGTAAATAACTCCTGTCCAACCGGTTTTATATATCCAATTTCTTCGGGGGAGTATATCTCCCGTAACCTTGAAATTAACCCTATGCTTGTAAAAGTTTTTCCCGCATGTTGTCTAAAACCTGCTATATATACAATTGTTGGCATTAGGCTATCCCTAAATGTTTATTAAACCCTTCAATTGAACATTGGGCACTACTCATTGGGTATGGAACGACTCCTGTTTCTCGAAATTTATCCCCTAATTTTTTATTAAAACACTGGTTTGAAGTTAAAAATTGCCCCCAAAATCCTAAATGCCACTCAATATCAAATCTTCTATTTGTTATTGAGTCATTCCACTCTTTTGGCATTTTTGACTTCCAGGAAGGTAGTTCATTTAACCAACTTTGGGTTTTTAATCCTTTAAATCCGTGGGCTTCCGCATCTAAAACAACTTTTTTTAGTCTTGAAAAGAAGTAATCTTCATCGGCTAGAAAAGACTTTGGATAGATAGAGTTTGCCATATGTATTTCTAAATATTCATCCTTCGATGTTAAGTCGTATCTAGCCCAGCTATCTTTATACTGACAAAATGGATCTGGTCCATTTATTCCTTCAAGGTCTTCTTCGGCTCTACCATAGATATATGGTTCTAATAGTTTAAAGCCCTTTTCTTCAAAGTTATTAGGGTCATTATTCTCTTCATATATAGCTCTTAATTCCTTTTTTAGTTCTGGCCATTTGGAGCCTTCATAAGTTGGGAAGTCATATAATGTTGCTGGGTTTAAAATTGTATGATTTACTAAGGCAGTTCTTGCATCCATTGTCCAGATTATATCTTCCTGCGGGTTTTTGTTTTTCCAATCAGCGATAACCCACAGGCTTAATTTAACACACTCTCTTAAATACTCTTTATGTTCCTCTAGTGTCTTCTTTTCCATTATATATCCTCTTACATTATAATTAATTTATTGATAATCTTAAGTATGAATAACTTTATATTTTATAATCCAGTAAAAATTGTTTTTGGTAAAGAGACAATTTTAGAGTTAAAGAATCTTCTTCCTCAAAATAGTAAAATTTTATTAGTTTATGGTGGTGGTTCAATTAAGAAAAATGGTGTTTATAATCAGGTATTACAGGGTCTTGAAGGTTTTAATTATATTGAATTTTCCGGGATAGAAGCTAATCCTGAATATGAAACATGTATGAAAGCAGTTGAAATTGGGCGTAAGGAATCAATTACCTTTATTTTAGGTGTTGGTGGTGGTTCTGTTGTAGATGCTGTAAAATTTATTGCAGCGGCAATTCCGTGTTCAACCCAAGACCCTTGGAAAACTATAGTTAGGGATAAAATTGTTGAAAAGGCAATTCCATTTGGTGCTGTATTAACCCTACCGGCAACAGGTTCTGAGATGAATAACTCCTCGGTAATATCCAACAGAAATTTAGAGGAGAAGTTTGCTTTTGCATCGGATTTAGTTTATCCAGTTTTTTCAATCCTAGATCCAGAAACAACATATTCTCTACCGGAAAAACAGGTTGCAAATGGGATTGTTGATTCATTTGTTCACGTTTTAGAACAATACTTAACATCTAATATTGATACACCAATTCAAGATAGATGGGCTGAATCCATTCTTTTAACATTAATAGACCTTGGAAAATCTATTATAGATGATAAAACAGATTATAATAAAAGAGCCAATTTAATGTGGGCTTCAACTTCAGCATTAAATGGATATATAGGTGTGGGTGTAGTTCAAGACTGGGCAACACACCAGATAGGACACGAAATTACAGCTTGTTATGGTTTAGACCATGCAAGAAGTTTAGCAATAGTATTACCCGGTTTACTTAGTATTCAAAGAAAGCAGAAAAAAGAGAAGCTTATACAATATGCTAATAGGGTTTGGGGGGTAACAATGGGTGATCCTAATGTTATAATTGATGAAGTTATAACAAGAACAACACTCTTTTTTCAATCCTTAGGTATTTCTGGTAGATTTGTTGATTACGGTATTAACCCAGAAGAAGCTGCAGAAAAAATAGGAAATATTTTTATTAGTCGAGATTCTCTACTAGGTGAAAATAGAGATATCTCTGGTGAAGTAGTTAAGAAAATATTATTAAATCGACAGTGTCTGTATTAATAAGTTACTAAAATTTCTTCTCTTATATTTGTATGATTTGGTAAGAAATAGAGCATTTGGGATGTTTGGTCATAATAATAACCAACATTCCATTTCTCAAAGTTTACATCGGCTCTCCATGGTTTTCCCTTAAAATAGAGTTGTGCATAGGGTTTTATTCCGGAAATATAGAGGAAGTGAGAATTAATATTGGTTTTACTATCCACTGGATAGGTTATAGAGATTCTTGTACTATTTGGAGTTTGCTGGATTTGAACACTATCGGATATCGTCCAGACTTTAACTCCATAATCCTGGTAATAGTGAGGTATATGCTTGTTTGTTGAAAGTTTTAAGTAGGACTCTTCTGGTGTAATTTTTTCCTTGGAGAAAATTTTATCCTTTATATTATATGTAAGGCTTACACTTGAAGATCGATCACTGTTTCTTATATAAGTGCTTATTAAAGCTTCTGCAACAGGTTTTGTATACTCACTAGTTTCATGTTGAGCTGCTTTTAAAAGGATTTTTGCAATATCCAGGTTAAGTCTTTGATTTGAAATATCGTTTTCTACCAGGTATAAACCTGTTTCATCCCATTTTATCTGATTAATTATAAAGTCTGATGCAATTTTTACACTATTAAATGTACCTTCGGTTGGTTTACCATACTGAATTATACCAAGTAAATTATTTAAATAAATTGCTTTTTGCTCCAGTGTTAAATCCTTAACCGAAAGTGTAACAAGATCTTCTTGCAATTTAATTAAGTCTATCTGATTCCCTGGAAAATAGTGTTCTGGGATCCATAGATTAAGTAGTTCCGATGTTGAATATTTTACAATTCTTTCAATGTTTTCTAACTCTCTTTTCTGATTTAAATGCTCTTTTGAACCATTTTGAACAATATTCCCAAGGAATGGCATTGATTTAAACCCAAAATCCGATGGATATAAACTCTTTAGTCCATTAATCTTTATCAAACTACTACTATAATTACCTTTAGACATAGCTTCAGCTAAGTAAACAATGACAGAATCTTGGGTATATTTATCTCTAGAAGGTAGGTTTTTCCATGTCCCACTATCAGAATTATACTCAATAAACTTAAATATTTGGGATATTGAAGTGGAAATATTATCTATAAAATTATTAATTAGCTCATCGGTAAGTTTTTGTTCCGGCTTTCTATATTTCATATACCACTGTTCTGCAATTGGAAGGTCAGAACTATTTAGTGGGCTAAATGTAAGGTTTGAAAGATTGTCATCTTCTGCATAAAGAATAATATGATTATTGCTTCTGTTTACAGTATAGTTATCGTTATATTTTAAATGGAATTCATCTTTACCTGATTTTATTATATAGGATAACTCACCATTACTCATTGTAAAATCTTTTATTAAGGTAAAAGGAATTTCAATCTCTTTAATTTTGGGGAAAACCTTTGGTATTGTACTTGTTATAGTTAATCTGTCACCATAGTTATCCACTTTTATATTTAATATTGTATTGTTTTCAAGATGAAGGTTTACTGATTGTTCATCAATTTTAATGCTAACAACTTTTGAAGTCCTTCGAATATTATCATCACTTTTTATTAGGACAGGAGTTTCCCCTGAAATTGTTAAATCAAGACCTTTGTACGTTATTTTAAGGGATTTAATTCTTTTAGGAATGAGAGGATACTCAATAGAGGATGTTTCATAAACGTCCATTTCACCAATATTGTAATGGTAAATTTTATGTTCAGAATAAAAAAAATAGATGAAAGATATAGTTATAGTTAGGTATATTAACTTATATAATGACGTTATTTTAAATATTTTCATATAGAGTTATCCTTATTAGCCGAAAATTATCTTATGATATCAAGATATGTACCCATGGGTCTACTTTGTATTCTTCTTTTTTTTAGTTGTAATACAATTAACATTAAAGAAAATACTATAGAGGATGAGGATCCTGTACCCCTATTAATAGAAGAGTTTAGCTCTAATCCCCAAAAATTACTAGAAAAAATATTGGAATTAGATTCAAAGTATCAAAGTAAATATAGCATTCTTATTTCAAGACTCTACTTAAGTCTTGGAGAATACATAAATTGCGAAGATAGTATTCAAACTATTCCCCAGTTTGAAAGTAGTGTTGAGTGTTTAGAAATTCTAAGTATATGTGAATATTCTCAAGGTCGAGATGCTACAGATTTATTGGAACAACTTATAGCTTTAGATATAACAAATAGTATTGGGAATAAATTACTTATTAATACACTTATAAGTAGTAGAGATTTAGAAAATGCAGAAAAGATTTTGAAAACCTATTTTGAGAATGGTGGGCATGATGATTTTTCATATATAGCACTAGGTGATATCGCCTTGGTGAAGGTAGAAAATTTAGGTCTAGAGAAGAAAAAAGTTCTAAGTTCTTTGGAAGAAAAAATTATTTATGGGTATTATAAAGATGCACTGGAAAACTATAAAAAAATAGAAAGTAGTAACGATCCTTCATACTATGTAAAACTTTCAAATATATATAAAAAGTTGGGAAAGCGAATGGATGCCGTAGAGGCAATGAGCGTTGCTATACAACTTGAACCTCAGAATGAGTGGAATTATTATGATAGAGGAAGATTATACTTTTATTTAGATGCACCAGAAAGAGCAAAAAAAGACTTTTTATCCGCTTTAAACATTAATCCTGACCATTTCTTTTCAAATATATTTTTAGGACGACTATATTTTATGAGTGGTGAAAACACAGTGTCAAAAAAATATTATTTAAAAGCACTGGAAATCACCCCCGATTACTTACCTGCATATAAAGATTTAAGTGTTCTTTTTATGGTTGAAGGAGATAATAATACAGGATTGAAATATTTAAAGAAACTTTACAATAGTAAAAGTGATCCCGATGAACTGCTACCTCTATATTTAGTTGACTCTTTAATTAATAATAATGAGATGAAGGAAGCTCAAAATCTTTTGGAAAAACTTGTCAAATATGAAAAAAACAGTACAATGAAAAGGCTTTATCAATACTATCTCTCTCCTTCATCCTCTGGAGATCAGATTTTAAACGATATTTTGCATTTGGATAACAATACACAGCGTCTACGACTGACCTACTACGTTGCATCAATATTAGAACGGGAAGGTGTAAAGTTTGCTTCTTCTTCCCTGTTTGGTGAAGTAAGAGATTCATATAATGGGTTTGAGTCAATGTTGTCCCTATATAAATTAGGAGAAATAAATGAATGAAAAAGTAATAGTAAATAAGGAAGGAAACACAATAACAAGAATAAATATTGGGGATAGAGAGATAACTTTAATAGGAACTGCCCATGTATCACCCGAAAGTGTCGAAGAGGTAAAAAAAGTTATTGTAGAAGAGAGACCCGATCATGTTTGTGTAGAGATAGATGCTATAAGATATAAATCTATGACCCAAGAACAATCATGGAAGGAGATGGATATTGTAAAAGTAATCAAGGAGAAGCGGAGTTTTCTTCTTATTGCAAACCTTATGTTATCCTCATTTCAGAAAAGAATGGGCTCTTCTGTTGGTATGAAACCTGGAGAAGATATGAAAATAGCAGTCCAAACAGCAGAAGAAAATAATATTAATTTTTCATTTATAGATAGAGAGGTTCAAACTACACTAAAAAGAGCATGGGCAAAAAGTAGTTTTTGGAATAAAAACAAGGTACTTGCTGTTCTTCTTTCATCTGCATTCTCATCTGATGAAGCTAGTGCCGAAGATATAGAAGAGTTAAAAGATAGAAACGAACTTGAAGGTATGATGGATGAATTAGCAAAAGAACTGCCTAAAGTAAAAGAGGTATTAATTGATGAACGAGATCAATTTTTAGCTACCTCAACCTATAATCGACCTGAGAAAAAAGTTTTAGCAGTTGTTGGTGCTGGGCATGTTCCCGGAATGATTGAGTGGTTCAAAGGCCTTGAAAGCGGAGAAAGAGCTAACGATATTTCAAAAATTTCTATAATACCTCCAAAATCTCTTCTATCAAAATCTTTGCCCTTTGTAATCCCTGTAATTATTATAGCCTTAATTACTCTTGGATTTATCTTTAATGGTAAAGACGTTGGCTTTGATATGATAAAAAATTGGGTATTAACAAATGGTATATTATCTGGTTTTGGTGCGTTATTAGCTTTGGGTCACCCGCTAACAATTATTGCAGCATTTGTAGCTGCTCCAATTACTTCGTTAAACCCTTTAATTGGAGTTGGAATCGTTACAGGTATAGTTGAAACAGCATTAAGAAAACCAAGAGTAGAAGATTTTGAAACACTTTCAGAGAGTATTTCTCATATTAAATTATGGTATAAAAATAGAGTACTAAGAATCCTGTTAGTTGTACTTCTTTCAAGTTTTGGAAGTGTTGCTGGAACATGGATTGGAGGAGCATTTTTAGCTACAGTATTTGGCTAATAGCTTTTTTTATAGTATCAACCTCTCTTATTTCAAGGGAGGTTTTTTTTACATTTCCTGGAGATATAAAGAGTTTAAATCCCATATCCTCTGCGGTTTTTACCCTTCTTTCAATATGTGGAACATTTCTTATCTCCCCAGCAAGAGAAAGTTCTCCAGATGATATAATTCCATCTTTTAAAGGTAGATCTGTTCTTGATGAATAAAGAGCAAGTGCTAATGGCAGGTCAATACCCGTCTCTTTTACCTTAATTCCACCTGCTATATTTACATATATATCTCTATCTGAAAATTTTAAACCACCATGTTTTTCTAAAATGGCAGCTACCCGGGATACCCTATTGGGGTCGACATTATCGCTAATTATTCTTGAAGAAACCCCTTTAGCCGGAACAGTTAATATTTGAATTTCAATTAAAATAACCCTTGTTCCTTCCAGAGTTGCACCAATTGCTATTCCTGGGGGTAGACCAGATTCCCTTTTGGTTAGAAATACACCTGAAGGATCTTTAAGTTCAATTAAACCTCTTTCTTCCATAGAAAATAGTCCTACTTCATCAATAGAACCAAATCGGTTTTTTACAGAACGCAAAATCCTTATTTGTGAAGCTGAATGGTCAAAGTAAAGAACGGTATCAACCATGTGTTCTACTACTTTAGGACCCGCTATTACACCTTCTTTTGTTACATGTGCTATAAAAAATATAGATGCTTCAATCTCTTTAACAGCCTGGATTAAGTGGCTACAGCAATATTTTAACTGGTTTACACTTCCCGGGATATTTCCTGCCTCATCGCTTTGAAGGGTTTGAATAGAGTCTATAATAACAAGTTCCGGTTTTTGGGTTTTTATACTTTCTATAATAGTTTCGAAGTGACTATTACAGAGAATTGAGATCCCCTCTCCTTTAATGTTTAATCTAGTTGCTCTTATTTTAATCTGGTTTGCAGACTCTTCACCCGAAACATATATAACTTTATGGTTTTTACTAATAGAATCTGCTATTTGTAATAAAAGTGTCGATTTCCCAATTCCGGGTTCTCCTCCTATAAGAACAGAGGAGCCTTTCATTAATCCGCCACCTAAAACCTGATCAACTTCTTTTATATTTGTTGTATACCTATAAGATTCCTCTATTTGAATCTCGCTAAGAGGCAGAGACGTTACTGATTTTACTTCTGTTCCTTTAGAGGTTTTACTAACTTTTTGTTCTGAGAAGCTATTCCATTCACCACAATTGGGACATTTCCCTTGCCATTTACGTTCTTCGTGCCCACAATTGGTGCAAAAAAATTGTATTTTTTCCTTAGCCATTAATTCCTTCTTGAACAAATAAATCATTTTCTATGTCTAAAAGTTTTTTCTTTGCACTTAAACCACCAGCATAACCGGTCAGATTTCCATCGCTACCAATTACTCTATGACATGGTACTATTATTGAAATTGCATTAAGTCCGTTAGCTGAAGCTATAGCACGTACAGCCTTCTCTTTATTTAAATTTTGGGCCTGTTTTTTATAACTGATGGTTTTACCAAATGGAATTTCTAAAAGTGAGTTCCATACTTCCTTTTGGAAAGGGGTTCCAATAAGGAGTATTGGGATGGTAAATTTTTTTCTTTTGTAAGAGAGGTATTCCTGAATTTGGGAGATACATTCATCGATTACTTGTGTAGAGCCTTCTAAATATTGAGCATTTAATTCAGATTTTATTCTTGAATCAATTTTATCCCTTAATTTTCTGTATCTCCAATCACATAAGCAAATTTGACTTTTATAGTCTCCAATTATTAATTCGCCAATAGGAGATTTAAAGTATTTTATTGTAATTATGTCACTCATTTACTTTAAATCCCCCTAAAATTATTTTATTTCAACTAATTCTACTTCAAAAATTAACCATGCATTTGGAGGAATTGCTCCCGGGTAACCTCTTTCACCATATGCAAGACTTGGTGGAATTACAACAACTCTCTCTTCGCCTACATTCATATCAAGTATGGTTTCATCCCAACCGGCAATTACGTGTCCCATTCCTACAGGGAAATCTATAGGCTCACCCCTGGATACCGATGAATCAAAAACCTGACCATCCATAAATTTACCAGTATAGTGTACAGATACGGTTGCTCCTTTTTCAGGTTTTGCACCATTCCCTTCTTCTATAACAGTGTAATATATTCCTGATTCAGAAACTTTTGCTTCCGGGTAATCTTTTTTTATCTGTTCAATTGTAGCTTGATTTGCTTTTTTAAAAGCCTCTTGTGCTCTTTGTGCCGATGTATTTTTTAACTCATTAAAAGTTGCTTGTGTAGCTTCAAAGTTTTTTGCCTTTTCTCCAACCCTGATTATTTCTATATGGTTAATTTTATCACCCTGTTTAATAGAATCAACAACATCCTGTCCATCAACTACATACCCAAATACTGTATGCTTTCCATCTAAATGTGGTGTAGGTCCGTGGGTAATAAAAAATTGACTACCATTTGTTCCCGGGCCAGCATTAGCCATTGATAGAGTTCCAGCTCGGTTGTGTTTAAGTGAAGGGTCTATTTCATCTTCGAATTTGTATCCAGGATTTCCTGTTCCCGTTCCAAGAGGACAACCACCCTGTATCATAAAGTTTGCAATTACTCTATGAAAATTTAATCCATCGTAATATTTACCCTTTCTTGTAGCTTCGGTCATTGTTCCTTCTGCTAAAGCAACAAAGTTTGTTACTGTCATTGGTGTTTTTTCATATTCAAGTTCCAAGGTAATATTACCTTTATCTGTTTGAATTTGTGCATATAAACCATCTTTTAGTTCTAATTCTGTCATTAATTTCTCCTTATTTTGAGTACATGATATGGTTGTAATAGATATAAATACCATTAAAAACCATATAAGTTTCTGTTTTAACATCTTTACCCCTATCTTATTGAGTTATATTGAGATAAGCAACTGGTTCAATTCTATAACTAGCACCTGCAAAAAAATCGTAGGTTTGCTCAATTGCAAAAGCTCCAGACTCAATTCTTATTGTATGTCTTCCCGGTATAGCCTGAAAATTGAAGCCTGACATTAATACACCGTTATCAAATATTCTTACTTGGGAGAGTGTATTTGGCATTGAGTAATTTAAGATATTTTCAGGAATATAAACAGAAACATATGCATTTTGGGATATCATTTTAGTTTCCATTTGTAGTGTAGCATTAATGATCATATCTCTGTTCAAATTAACATTTGTGATAAAATCTGTGAAACCTTTAGACTTTATAACAATTGAGTATGTTCCTAAAGGCAGGGTAACTCTGTTCCCTTTTATTAAGTTTCCATCAACATAAAATAAAAAAGATTTTACATTTGAGTTTACTGTAATAGTATAGTTTGCTGGTGTTTTAGCCCTAATGATTTTACCTGTTTGAGCAAAAACATTTGATGTTAATAAAATTAACATGACTAAAAGGTATATTTTCTTTTTCACTATATAATCTCCTTGGAAGTATTATATATTAAAATTTATAAATCATTCCAGCTTATATACCTATTAATGACCTCTTCCACTTTTATAGGGTCAAAGGGTTTTGGTAGATATTCGTTCATTCCTGCTAAAGAGTAGTTCTCTTTGTCTGTTTGTGTATAGTTTGCCGTTAATGCAATTATTGGGATATCCTTATTTTTATAACCTGCTTTCTGGTTTCTTATTTCGCTTGTTGCTTGTAATCCATTCATTACCGGCATTTGAATATCCATTAGGACTAAATTAAAATCCTGTTTTTTTAACATCTCTATGGCTTCAAGACCATTTTCGGCCTTGGAAGAGTGGAACCCCATTTTTGACAATAATTTCTGGGCAACCATTATATTTATATTGTTATCGTCTACTACTAAAATATGGATTTTAGATCTTTTGTTTTCTATAATAGTGTGGCTTGTTATCAGTGAATTTTCTTTAGAATCTCTACCTACAATTAATGAGATCCCTTCCAGGAAAATATTTAATTGAATTGGTGTTACAAAATATCCATCTATACCTAAATTTCTACATAATTCACCATCACCCCTATTCCCTTCGGATGTTATAGCAACTGTTTTTAAAGTAGGAAAATTTGCTTTTACATTTATTATAAAATTTTCCATTTCCAAATTTGAATTAAAAAAAGCAAAATCAAAGATTAGCATATTTGATACTTTTAAATTATTAAAAGTATTTGGTAAATTATCATTTATTTCTATTCTACTAATCTCATTTTTTAGTTCTTCTATAAATTTAATGTTGTAACCACTATTATTTGATAAAAAGGAAATTTTAGCATTTGAATAATCATGGGAAGCCATAGGTTTTAGAAGCATATTTCCTTTTGGTAGTGTTATATTGATCCAAAATGTAGATCCTTCACCAAAGGTACTATTTACACCAATGGTTCCATTCATTTTTTTTATTAACTGTTTGGATATTGCCAGTCCAATACCAATACCTTCGTGATTTCTATTTATTGAAGAATCTCCCTGCTCAAAAACTGAAAAAATTTGATTTAATTGTGTTGTTTTAATTCCAATTCCTGTATCCCTAATTGAGAATTCAATAGTTGATTCATTATCCAGATCCTGTATTAATGTACAATTCAACTCAATCTCACCGGATGTTGTAAATTTTAGTGCATTATTGAAAATGTTAGAGAGGATTTGTCTAATTCTTCCCGGGTCTCCTATAAAGTAGTTATGAAGTTCCGGATCGATTTTATAACTAAATTTTAAATCTTTCATGGTTGTTGATATTCTGTTAATATAGTAAAAATCTCTACATAATTTTCTTAAATCGAACTGAATTCCTTCTAATTGAAAGTTATTATCTCCAATTTTGGTATAGTCTAAAATATCATTTAATGTAGTAAGTAGTATCTCTCCACAGCTACTTATAGTTTTTGTGAATTCAAATTGCTCATTAGTTAGGATCGATGCCTTTAATAGATTATTCATCCCTAAAATACCATTTAAAGGAGTTTTTATCTCGTGGGATATATTCGTTAAAAGTGAATTTTTAAAATTCTTAATATTTCTCTTTTTTTTGTTATCAAAAATAGTTTGAATAATATTAATAAGTAAAAGAGTTAGAGATATAACTACTAAAATTTTGTAAATATCTTTTAACAAAAGAGTTGCTAATAGTAATATAAATGTTGCTGTATAGGTAACTGCTCTGTATCTATTCATATTACTCCCTTATAATTAACGATAAACAAATATAAAACGTTTTACAATAAAAAATCTAAGTTCTATAATTATTAAATATGAGTTCATCTGATGCGTTCAACCAATTAATTTCTGTTCATTGTGCAAGATTATATAATCTATGTAGTTTTATTTTAGATAAATCAAATAAAGACATTGTTTTAAATAGAAGGTTTTTGGGTAATTTGAACCTTGAAGCTACCTGGATGGAGGAGACTCTCGATAGTTCAGGTGCAAGACATAGCGAGCAATGGTTTCCATTCCGCGAGGGAGTCTCAGCTATTAAATTATTCTCCTCTGTAGCCTACGACTTAAATCATGTAATTAGAAGTTTTCCCTATTATAACCTGATAAAATCGGAAAATGAATTTAGCAATAATGCAATTTCTGTACTAGATGAAATATATAGTGCTATAATTAATGCTTCGGAATATCTTGTTAAAAAAGCACGAAAATGTGGATTACATTCCGAGGCTTCTCCTGTAAAAAGAGAACATTTTGTAGATTTGGATGCAACTAATATGTTGGAAAACGATAGAAAACTTAGACATATTGAAAATCCGGGAAAAACCCTTATATATTTAGCTACGGAGTTTATAAATTTAAAAGCAGAAATGAATTTATTAGATAGAAGATCTGCACTTAAAAAGAATGAATTTAAGAAATTTATACCAGATACAGTTAGTGAAGAGAAACTTAGACTTATTTTGGTTAGGTATCATAACCTGCAATCCCTCTATGATACATATCTTTCAGAGTCTGATATAGAAAATGCTGACCACAGGTTAAGATCATTAAGAGGACATATAAGTTTTATTTTTCATATGCTTAAATCTGCAACAGAATTTTCTCATTATTATGAAAGACATATCCTTCCAAGACAGAACTCCATCTTCTTTAAAACACTACTACCCATAGAGGAAGATCGATTCCTTGAAATTACCATAGACTTTTTCTTAAAGTATTTTGAAGTTTATTTTAATGGTGCTAAAGAGTTATGTTTTGATGTTATAGAGAGTTATGCAGAAATTTGTGAAAGAGATATAAAAATTCCAGAATACAGGGGATTCCATGTTAGACCATCCTCCCTTGTTTCTAAAATCGTAAATTATTATGGAGGAAGGGTTAAAATGATTGTAAATGGAATAGAGTACGATCCTTCTTCTCCACTTGAGTTATTTAGGGTTAACGAGGAGATTAATGCACAAAAAAGGGTAAAGTTATTTGAAATAATACATTCTCAGGGGCATAAGATTACAGATGTAAATGAATTATTAAAAAAATTATCAAAAAAAGGCCATGTAATTATTTATAAAAATCCCCTAGAGAATATCCCAAATAAAGAGAATCTTTCTGACCAGGAGCATTTAAAAAATACAATTGCATATCTTTTGGCATCTGGTCAGATTGATATTAAGATGAATTTAACTGTTAAATTTGTAGGTGATATTAGAACTGTAGGAGATATAGAGATTTTATCTCAAAATGGTTATGGAGAGGATAAATACGGTAATAATATTACCCTACCTAAAAAATTAAATTATTTAAAAAGGTGAATATTTGATTGAATATTAATAAAATTTAAACAAATATTAACATAAATACGTTTCTATTAAAAAAAAGGAGTTATAATGAGTTTTTTAAAAAAAACAATGGCTTTAATTGCTGTTTCTTTGTTTTTTACGGGTATTTTGTTTAGTGCAGAATATGAATTAAAAGTGCTGCACACCAACGATCATCACGGTCACCCAATTGCATTCTACGACTATCCATCAGATGGGCAGGGGGGATTAGCAGCTAGAGCTACGTATGTTGCACAAATGAGAGCATCAAATAAAAATGTACTTGTATTAGATGCTGGTGATTTTAATACAGGTAGACCAGAATCTACATTTTTTAAGGCTGAGCCAGATATATTAGGTTATAACTATATTGGCTACGATGCTTTATCTATGGGTAACCACGAGTTTGACAACGACTGGGCTTCTATGCAAAAACAGATTGCAGATTCAAAATTCCCATGGATAAATGCAAATATTAAGAAAAATGGTTCAACTCTGGATAATGTTAAACCATACATTATTAAAGAATATAACGGTTTTAAAGTTGCTGTTTTTGGTCTTTTAACTAAAGAAACAGTGGAAACTGGAAATCCTGATTATGTTAAAGGTTTAACTTTTGAAGACGAAGTTGCTACAGCAAAAAAACTTGTACCTGAGTTAAGAAAAAAAGCTGATATTGTTATAGCACTTGTTCATATGGGGCTATATGATAACGATTTAGAAGGATCAAGAAAATTAGCAGCTAATGTTCCAGGAATTGATTTAATCATTGACGGACACTCTCATACAATGATTAAAGAACCTGTTGTTGTTAAAGGTATACCAATTGTTCAAGCTAGACATTGGGGTCTTTATATGGGTAATGGAACTTTAAAAATTAAAGATGGTAAAGTAGTATCTTTTAACTGGCAGTTAGATCCAATCAATGTAAAAAATAAAGAGGGATTTGTTGGAACAGAATATAAAGAAGATCAAGTTCTTTTAGGAAAGCTAGCACCATTTAATGAAAAAGTAACAGCGGTTTTAAGCGAAGTTATTGGAACAGCAACAGATGTATTCTTAAATGATAATACAAGAAAAGAAGAGACAGCTATAGGTGACATTGTTTCTGACTCTCAAGAGTGGTTTATGGAAAAAATGGGTATGGATGTAGATTTTGCATTCCAAAATGGTGGTGGAATTAGAGCTACTCTTCCTGCAGGTACTATCCAAAAGCAAACAGTTTACGAAATTTTACCTTTTGATAACTCTATAGCTGTTATTACACTAACAGGTAATGACGTTATTGCTCTTTTCGATAAAGCAGCCACAAATATTGGAGCTGGTTCTATGCCACAGGTTTCAAAAGGGGTTAAAGTTACAATTAATGCTGAAACAAAAAAAGTTGAAAAACTTACTATTGATGGAAAACCTGTTGATCCTGTAAAAAATTATAAAATTGCAACAAATTCTTACTTAGCAGCTGGTGGAGATGGATATAGTGTGTTTAAAAATGGAACAAACTATTACGACTCATCTTTAATGCAAAGAGATGCGTTTATTGATTATGTAATCTTTTTAGGTGGAAAAATTTCACCAAAAACCGATGGACGTATAACAATTAAATAGATTGTAGATATTTTTACCCCTTGATATAATTAAATCCGGGGGTAATATGAATTTTAGACCATGTATAGACTTGCATAACGGAAAGGTTAAACAGATAGTTGGTAGTTCCTTATCCGATGGGGATAGTCTTCCAGATACAAATTTTGAAAGTTCGTATGATTCTTCGTATTATGCAGAGATGTATAAAAAAGATAATTTATTTGGTGGACATATAATTAAATTGGGCCCGGGAAACGAAGATGCTGCTAAAAGAGCATTAAGTGCTTGGCCGAATGGTATGCAGATAGGCGGGGGAATAAATTCAGAAAATGCTAAAGAGTACCTTGATTATGGAGCAAGTCATGTTATTGTTACATCCTATGTTTTTAGCGATGGTCTAATAAATTATGAAAATTTAAAAAAACTTGCAGCTGCTGTTGGAAAAGAACGATTAGTTCTTGATTTAAGTTGCAAAGAGAGAGATGGTGAATATTTTATTGTCACTGACAGATGGCAAAAATGGACCGAAGTTAAAATAACACCTAAAACCCTGGAATATTTTAGTAAATTCTGCGATGAATTACTTATTCATGCAGCATCGGTAGAGGGAAAAATGATGGGACCCGACCTTAAACTTGTAAAAATTCTGGGTGATTCATGGTTTATTCCTGTTACTTATGCTGGTGGTATAACAACTATAGATGATGTGAAAAAGATAGCTTTAACTGGACAAAATAGAGTTGATTTTACAGTTGGATCTGCACTTGATATTTTTGGTGGTAAGTTAAAATATTCCAATGTTGTAAAATATTGTACGTCGCTTTAGCCATTTTGATAGTAGTAGATTTTTATCAAATCTGTTAATATTCATATCAGTATGAGAATATCCAGGTTAAAAAAACGTCTCCGTGGCGATCATGATTTTAAAGGGCACACAATTCTTGGTTCAATGTGTTCTGAACCACATCCAATTGCCAAAAGAACCTATAAAAGGTTTTTGTCTACAAACGTTGGAGATCCTGGACTATTCCCAAAATTAATAAAACTTGAAAAGGAATTTATTTCTAATTTAGGAGTGCTTCTTTCAAATCCAAATGCAAAAGGAAATGTTGTTTCTGGTGGGTCTGAAGCAAATATTTTGGCAATGTGGACCGCTAAAAATATATGTAACGCTGGTCAAAATGAAATAATTATATCTGAAAACTGCCATTTTTCCTTTGATAAAGCTGCTAGTTTATTAAGTTTAAAATTGATAAAAATTCCTGTAGATAGTAGACAGAGGATTCGAGTTGATTTGGCCGAAAAAGCTATCAATAGCAATACTGCTGCAATAGTAGGGATTGCAGGTACTACAGGATTAGGAGTTTGTGACCCAATAGAAAAACTATCTGAAATAAGTTTTAAAAATAATATATATCTACATGTAGATGCCGCTTTTGGTGGTTTTGTCTTTCCATTTATGGATAATGGACCAAAATTTGATTTCTCACTACCAGGTGTTAAATCTATTACAATAGATCCTCATAAAATGGGAAGAGCTGCTATACAGTCTGGTTGTATTATTTATAGAGATGAAAATATTGCAAACTACGTTAGAACTCCTGTTTCTTATTTAAGTGGAGGAAGTACAGTAAACAATATGATTATGGGAACCAGAAGTGGAGCATCTATTGCGGCGGCCTGGATGGTTTATAACTATTTAGGTGTAAATGGATATAAAAAAATTGTAAAAAAAGCAATGTCTCTAACGTGGTGGTTTATTACCGAAGTAAAAAAAATTGATGGATTATGTGTTAAGGTCGAGCCTGAATGTAATGTTGTTGGAGTTTGCGTTAATGATAATTATGATATTAAGAAGCTAATTAATGGAGTTAGAGAGCTGGGTTGGGCAGTTTCTGAATGGCCAGATTACATGAGGATTGCAATAATGCCCCATGTAACCCAAAGAGCTTTAAAAAAATTCCTAAATGACCTTAAGAAGCTCCTTCTTATCCAGTCTCTTCATTCTTAATATAAGTATAACAAGTGTTACTGTGGACGTAACTGCAGGTATACCCCAAAAAAGTTTAAAATCGATATTACCGTTAGCCATAACATTTTCGGCAATATAACCTGCGAAGAGATTTCCAAGGAATCCAGCTATTCCAACATAAATTAATGAAAACAACTGGTGAACACCTCCTCTTGAATTAATATCTGTAAAATTATCCAGATATATTGTGGATCCGGCATATAAAAATGCATATATAAACCCATGAATTGTAATTCCTACAAGGGTTAACGGTAGTGGCCCATTGATATAGAAAATTGTATACCGTGCAATTTGTAGAATAAGAGCTATTATAAAAATATTTTTGAAACCAAGCTTTCTAATAAATGAAGATAAAACAAAAAGCATAATAATTTCAGGAAACTGTCCTAATGATAGAATTATCATTACATTATCCCTTGGGGTTCCATTAGACGTTAAGAACATTGGCATTCCGTAGGATATAAATTTATCAACAGTAGCCATAATAAATATTAAGATAAATAGGAATGTAACCTCTGGTTTTTTAATTACATCTATTGCTTCGTGGGGAATTAAAGTTACTTTTTTATCCCTATCCAGTTTTAATCTAGGTAACTTTAATGTTAATACAACAACAATTACAGAGAAGAGAGCTGAGAGTTTTAGTGCCAATGACATGTCCGAACTATTGGTAAATTTCCAAAAGAAACTAATTAGCCAACCAGAAACAACCCAACCAATTGATCCCCAAACCCTAATTAAACCAAATGAATTTCTATCATCCATATAGTGGAAAACAACTGCATTTACTAATGCATAGGTTGGTACTAACATCATTGTATAGATAAAATATGTAATTAAAACAGGGTAGTAGCCCTTTTCAAAGGATAGAACTGATATTAAGATAGCAGCCCCTACATGACAAAGTGCAAGAAATCTTCTTGATGTGATTAATCTATCAACTATCCATGCGCTTAAAAATGGAGCTAAAACACTAGGTAGTGATGTTAATGAGAGAATAATTCCCGCTTGTATAGCTGAAAACCCAAGGTAATCTTTAAAATATATACTTATAACCGGAATATATGTTCCTACTGCTGCTAACTGGAAGAACATTAGTAATGAAAGGTGTAAATTTTTTGATTTCATCTTTGGAATCTACCCTTATCTTTATATTATTGCAATATTATACTTGAGTTTTTTATTTTTAAATCTTAAGTTATAGACAGTTAAGGAGTTGAACATGAGTAGTTGTCCATGTGGTAGTGGAAAAGAGTTGGATGTTTGCTGTAAACCATATATTTCTGGTTCAGCTAAAGCACCTACAGCAGAGGCTTTAATGAGGTCTAGATATACAGCTTATACCTTGGTTGAAGTTGATTATATTGTAAAAACCCACGATTCAAAAACCAGGGATGAAATTTCTAAGGAAGAGACAAAAAACTGGGCAGAAAATTCCCAATGGATGGGTCTTGATATTGTAAGAGTTGTAGATGGTCAAGATAAGGATTCAACAGGTATTGTTGAGTTTAAAGCTTACTATAAGCAAAACGGTATTAAATATACACACCATGAAGAGGCACAGTTTACTAAAAAAAGAGGTGATTGGTTTTTTACAGATAGTAAAATAGTTAATAAACCAGTTGTTAGGGATGGTGAAAAAGTTGGAAGAAACGATCCTTGTCCTTGTGGAAGTGGAAAAAAATATAAAAAATGCTGCGGCTGATGTAGCTGTTTAAATAGTAAAAGTCACTTTTTAAAAGTGGCTTTTTTATTTTAGAACGTTTATAATGATTTTATGAAACTCTATTTATTAAGACATGGGGATGCCGAAATTTACTCTCAAAATGGAGACCGGGGTAGAGAACTCTCGGATTTAGGTAGAAACCAGTCAAGAAAAGCGGGACGTTATTTAAAGGATGTTCATCCTGGAGTCGTTCTAATGTCAACATTTGTTCGGGCTAAACAAACTCTTGAAATAGTTAATCGAGAGGGGGGTAGTTGTGCTTTAAGGGAATTTGTAAGCCTGGATGTATCACCTTCTGGTTCATTAGAAGACTTAATGATTGAGATTAATACTTATAGAGAAGACTCTGTTTGTGTTGTAGGACACAACCCTCAGTTGTCTAATCTAATCGAGTATTTAACCGGGGAAAAGAGAACTATGGGAAACTGTAGTTTTGCAGAGATAGATCTGGAAAGTAAAAAATTGATTGAATTTAAAACAGTAGAAGAGATGTAAAATGTACGAATTAAATAATAAGGGTGTAATGTTTTCCAAAGAAGGAAAACTTGATGAAGCTATTAATCTTTTTAATGCTGCATTAGTTGAAGATCCAAACGATCCCAATGTTAACTATAATATGGCATTGGTTTATATGAAAAAAGAGGATTTTAAAAAAGCTATTGAATATTTAGAGAAATCTGTAGAATCTCAACCATGCGATGATAATTTAAGAGAGATAGCTGTTTGTTATATTCGGCTAAAAGATTTTAAAACAGCAAGAAAATATTTAATACAAGCTGTAACCGATTTTGGTTCATCGGATACTGAAAATGTTTTAGGGGTTCTATTTTTTCAAATGGCTCATTTCGAAGAAGCCATGCGACATTTTGAACACGCAACCAAGCTAAATGAACTAAATAAGGATGCTTGGTTTAACTTAAGCGATACTCTTGATCAATTAGGTCTAGAGAAGGAATCTAAAGAAGGCTCGTAGGAGATTTAATGAGATTTAAATGTTTAATATTGGATCATGATGATACAGCAGTGCATAGCACAGCTGATATTCACTATCCAGCACATATAAAAACAATGGAAAAACTAAGACCCGGAGTTGAAGTTATATCCCTTGAGGGGTGGTTTTTAAAAAACTTTCATCCTGGAATTATGGAGTATATGACTGATGAGTTGAAGTTTACAAATTTTGAAATTGAGGAAGAGTATAGTATTTGGCAAGATTTTGTTGCTACAAGACATCCAGAGTTTTACCCAGGATTTATAGATTTAGTACGGGAATTTAAAAACCGTGGTGGACGGGTAGCCATTGTTTCTCATTCTACAAAAGAGGTCATTCAAAGGGATTATGATAGTGTTGGAGCTGGCGATATTCCTGAATTAATATTTGGGTGGCATAATAACGAAAATCTTAGAAAACCTGCACCATATCCCATTGAAGAAATATTGAAAAATTTTAACTTAAAGCCAGAAGAAGCATTAATTATTGATGATTTAAAACCTGCAGTAATAATGAGTAGAAATACAGGTGTCCCTGTCGCTGGAGCTGGGTGGGGTCATCGAATACCTGAAATTATTGATTATATGGAAAAAAATTGCCATTTTTATTTAAAAGAGTTAGACGATCTTAGAGCCTTAATTTTCCCTTAAAAAATTTATGTTGACAGTTTTAAAATTTCAACTGTAATATTACTTAAAACGTTTACAGTTATTTTACAAGAGGAGAGAAAATGAAGGGAATAATTAAATTTGCATGTTTAAGTTTATTGCTAATGGTTTCGTTTAATGTTTTTGCTAACGGAAATGGAGAGAAAAAAAGTAGTTCTTCAAAGGATGAAAAAGTGGTTTTAACATGGTGGACATGGACAATTCCTACAGTTGAAGATTTTGAAGTAATTAAAGCTGGGTTTGAGGCAAAATACCCATATATAGAGTTGCAATCAAGTGTTAACCAAATGGATGATTATAAAACAAAATTACAAGCTGAATTTTCATCAGGTGCTGGTCCAGATATTCTATGTGTACAGCCAGGATCTTTATTAAATAAATATAATTCATTTTTAATGGACTTGGAAACACCTGCGAAAGAGACTTTAAGACAGTTAGTTCCAGCAGTTGTTCAAGATGCTAAAGTTCGATCTGGTGGAGATAAAATTGCAATGGCTCCATTGGGTTCAGCTTCTACAATGTTTATTTATTACAACGCAACATATTTTGAACAGGCAGGAATTAAAGAAGTTCCTACCGATTTAGAATCATTAAAAATTGCAGTTGAAAAATTAAAAGCAACATTTCCAAATAAGTTACCTTTAACAATTGGTTTAAAAGACGGATGGTTTAATGGAGATGTTTTCTCTCTATTTGCAAATATGGTTGAACCAGGAATAACAGAGAGAGCAGATAATGGTTCAGTTAAATGGAATTCTCCTAAATTTGTAGAAGCTATGGAGCTTTTAAAAATGTTGGTTAATGAAGGTTTAATTGAAAAAGATGCTTTAGGTGTTTCTGTTTACGAAGATTCAATAGGTATGTGGGCAGATGGAAAAGCAGCAATGCATATAAATGGAGGTTGGGCAATTGGTATGTTATCTAACCCTTCTAATGTAAATGCAGAAGGTAAACCTTATGCGGACAGAAGAGGTGATAGAGCTACAGACAACGATGTTTTTGGTGCATTCCCTGTACCCAACTTTGCAGGAGGAGCTCCAGTTGTATTAGGTGGTATTGATGTTGGTATTGCTATCAATAAGAATGTAGAAAAAGATCCTGCTAAATTAGATGCTGCTCTCAAACTACTTGATTATATGCTTGTTGGAGAAGGACGGGAGTATCAAACAGGAAGACCAGGTGCAGGTTTAATTCCTTCAAAAATAGGAACTTCTCTAAATAAATCTATATACCAGGATGAAGCATCATCTAAGGGTGTAGATGCAATAGTAAATGCTACAAACAATAATATGGCCGCTCCACGAGGAGTTTCTAACCCTGCAGTTTTTACTCAAATGGGAATCGTTGTTCAAAATGTTGTTGCAGGTAACGACATTCAAACAGAACTTGATAATTTACAATTAACATCTGAGAAATAATTTTATAGAGCTGTCTTTATGGCAGCTCTCTTAGTATGGAGAAATTTATGATAAAGCAGAATACTGGTTCATTAATTAAAATGAAGAGAGCTGAAATTGTATCCGGGTACCTATTCCTTGTTCCCGTTATAGCTCTTTTAGGGCTTTTTGTATTTTATGGATTAGGTTATGTAGTTAAATTAAGTTTTTATAAATGGGATGGGTTTATACCTGAAACCAGGGAATTTAGAGGACTTAAAAATTATTTAATTCTGTTTTCCGATCCAATCTCATTAATAGCATTCAAAAATGTTATTATTTTTATGATAGCAACAGTAACTATACAAATGTTTTTAGGATTAACATTTGCAATGCTTTTAAGACCAGGTTTATGGGGTAGTTCTGTATTTAAAGCTATTATTTACATCCCTGTAACACTCTCAACTGTTGTTATCGCACGAATTTTTATGGGGTTATATGAACCATATTTTGGGATTATAAATACTTTATTAAGAACAATAGGTTTAGAAAATTTAACAAGAACATGGCTGGGAGACCCAAATACCGCTCTTTGGTGTATTATTGCAGCAAATGTTTTTCAGTGGACCGGGGCTCAAATGATATTCTACATTGCCGGGTTAACTACAATTCCCGAAGAGGTGTTTGAAGCTGCTCAAATTGATGGGGCAGGTTTTTGGAGAACATTTACTTCTGTGGTCTGGCCGGGGCTATGGTCAACCCATACAACTGTTATTGTTTTAGGAATTGTTGGTGCAATTAAAACATTCGATATAGTTTGGCTTTTTACTCAGGGCGGTCCGGGAAATGCAACTCAGTTCCCTGCAACTCTTCTTTACCAATCGGTGGCTCAAAATTCACAAGCCGGTTATGGTGCAGCTATAAGTGTATTAATGATTATTTTAAGTGTAGCTTTATCAGCTTTTCAAATATCTTTTAACAAAAAAAGGCAGGATGCTTAGATGAAAAATAGTGTAAATTTAAAAGAAAAAATTATAACTCAGACTGTTTTAATTGTTTTATCAATAATTTTTTTATTACCAATGGTTTATGTTCTAATATCATCTTTTAAGGTTGCTGGAATAGGAAACTACACATATCTTTTTACTTCGGGATTTCCTATTGTCAGAATGATTTTTAATAGTGTGCTTGTCTCTTTTCTTCAGGTTTTTTTAATTGTTGCTGTATCGTCCCCTGCCGCATTTGCTTTTTCAAAAATTAAATTTCCAGGACGAGATATTATTTTTTTAATTATTATGCTAACTATGTCCATCTCTCTACTCTGTTTTATAACACCGTTATTCCAGACAATGAAAGCATTAGGATGGATAAATACATATGCCGCTTTAGTTCTTCCTGCTGCAAC
>JAFGYD010000015.1 GCA_016936295.1 Spirochaetales bacterium
AGCTCTAAAAGGTAAAAGAAAAAAGGTTATGATTGGTACAGGTTCAATGAGTGACCCTTATCTTCATATAGAAGAAAAACTTTGCCATACAAGAAAGGCGCTAGAACTAGTGTATAAATATGGTCATGGTGCAACTCTTATAACCAAATCGAATATGGTTTTAAGAGACCTAGATATAATAAAAAAAATCAATAGCAAAACCAAATGCGTTATTCAAATTTCTCTATCTACATCAGACCCCGATATTTGCAGAATAGTAGAACCAAATGTTTGTAATACACAGGAGAGGATTGAGGTTTTAAATACACTTAGGGACAATGGGATACCAACTGTTGTTTGGCTCTGCCCTTTTCTTCCTTTTATAAATGATACAAAAGAAAATATAGACAAACTTTTGGATTACTGTATAGAAGCAAAAGTTTGGGGAATAATATTTTTTGGAGTTGGGTTAACCCTTAGGGATGGGAATAGAGATTATTTTTATAAAAAACTTGATGAATCCTTTCCCGGACTTAAAAATAAATATATAAGTACTTTTGGGAATTCCTACTCTATTAAAAGTCCCAATTCTTACTATTTAACAAAAAGAATAAGAACTAGGTGTAAAGAGAATAACATCGAAACAAACCCGGATATATGTTTTAATTACCTTAATACTTTTGAAGAAAAAAATCCTGTTAAAGAATCCTTTCTTCCTGGCTTTGATTTCTTATAATTAAAGTAGTGTTACACTCTTGTTTGTTGCATCCAATATCACTTTAGAACCTAGAGGAAGAGTCAACATAGGGTGTGTATGACAACAATCAAACTCTGCAAGAATTGGTAAATCACGGTCACCTAGTACTTCTAATAAAACTTCATAGGGTTTTCTCCCTGTATCCAAATCATTAAAAAGTTCATGTTTTCCTAATATGATTCCCCCTACTTTATCAAAAATTCCATTAACAAGGAGCATTGAAAAACTTCTTTCTACTGTTGCTATATCTTTTAAAGAATCCTCTATGAACAGAATATCACCATTTTTTATTTCTGGCATATATTCACTCCCCCAAAAGCCCTGAAGTGTATTTAAGTTCCCACCAATCAATCGACCCTCAGCTCTCCCTGGCTTAATAGCTAACAAATTATTTTTAACTTCTTTCTTGCTTCTATCCTGTTCTGCCCAGTTAATAAACTCTTCAGTCCAAACCCCGGGGGTTGCAAGAGTATAAGGCTTAGAGAAATCATTTATTAGAATATCCTCAAAATACTTGTACGTCATATCTACATAGGGCGGAAATTCGCCAAAGGATGCGACTAAAGCAGGGCCATAATATGTAGGGATGTTACACTTTTCATATATTGCTAGTAAAATAGCAGTAACGTCCGAGTAACCTATAATTATTTTAGGATTTTTTTTAAGTGATTCATAGTCTATATAGGGTAGCATGGAGTTAGAATTCATCCCACCAATTGTGGACATAATACATTTTACTTCAGGATCCCTAATTAATGCATTAAACTCCTCTACCCTCTCTTTAATAGAGCCTGATCTATAGAAATCTTTTTTATTTGTTAATAAACCATCTTTAATCTTAAAACCCTTCGATTGAAGATACTCTTTTCCTCTTTGAAATCTTTTTGGCATATTTGCAGTAATTGGCGATGAAGGAGAGAAAATTCCAATGGTATCACCTGGTTTAAGTTTAAACATAAATTTCCTTTAATCTATTTTTAATCAATTAAATTTACCTCATTTAAAATATATTAGCAATATCAGTTTATTTTTTGGTTTTTATTTAATAGACAGATTTTTATTCTGAGTTTATTGTATATTTTATGAATAGCAACTTAGAGCAAGGCTTAAACCCCTATCTGCCATCATGGGAGTATATTCCAGATGGAGAACCCTATGTTTTTGAGGGTAGAATTTATGTATATGGTTCCCATGACAGATTTAATGGTCATGGATATTGTTTAAACGACTATATTTGCTGGTCTGCGCCTGTCGATAAACCTCAAAATTGGAGATGCGAAGGTATAATATATAAAAAAACCGATGATCCTCTAAATCCGGAGGGATCAATGTGTCTTTATGCACCGGATGTCACAATTGGTCCCGATGGTAGGTATTATCTTTACTATGTATTGGATAAAGTTCCTGTAGTATCTGTAGCGGTTTGCGATAAACCCGCAGGTAATTTTAAGTTTTACGGTTATGTTCATTATGCAGATGGTACACTTCTAGGAGAAAAAGAGGGTGATGAGCCACAATTTGATCCTGGAGTTTTAACAGAAGGTGAAAAAACATACCTATATACAGGATTTTGTGCAATAGGAGATAAAACACGATCAGGTTCAATGGCAACAGTTCTTGATAAAGATATGCTCACAATATTAGAAGCACCTGTAATTGTGGCACCTAGTCAACCCTATAGTAAAGGATCCAGTTTTGAAGGACACGAATTTTTTGAAGCTCCATCTATTAGAAAAATTGGTGCAACATACTATTTCATCTACTCATCTATTGTAATGCATGAGTTATGTTATGCAACAAGTAAGAATCCCAGGGATGGATTTATTTACCAGGGTGTAATTGTTAGTAACAACGATCTTCATATCAATACCTACAAACCAGAAAACAAACCAGGATATTATGGTGGGAACAATCACGGTAGTATTGTAGAAATTAATAATAATTGGTACGTGTTCTATCACAGGCACACTAATGGTAGTAATTTCTGCAGGCAGGGATGTATAGAAAAAATAACAATAGATAGTAATGGAACTATACCACAAGTAGAAATGACTTCATGTGGAATTAATGGTGCACCATTAATTGGTCTTGGAGAGTATCCAACATATATTGCATGTAATCTATTTTGCTCCAACCAGGCAATTTACTCCCCTCATAATGCTTATATGGATAACAGATATCCTATAATCACCCAAGACGGCAAGGATGGGGATGAGGAGATGGGATATATTGGAAATATGATGAAATCGGCAACTGCTGGTTTTAAATATTTTAATTTTAATGGAATTAATAAAATTTCAATAAAAGTAAGAGGTTATTGTAAAGGTAATTTTGAAGTGATGACTACATGGGATGGCGAGGTACTAGCAACAATACCTGTTGATTTTACCAACGTGTGGACAAACTACGAATCTGCTATAAATATTCCTAATGGAGTTCATTCTTTATATTTTCGATATGCAGGGGAAGGAATAGCTAGTTTTGCCTCATTTAACCTTGAAAAATAGAGATTATCCATACCTGTACGAGACTCATTTACATACCAGACAAGGAAGTGCCTGTGCAAGTAATACAGGAGAAGAGATGGTAAAAGCCGCTATCTCTGCAGGATATACAGGAATAATTATTACAGACCATAATTGGGGAGGGAATACTTGTTTAGACCCCTCCCTCCCATGGGAAGAGTGGGTAGACGAATTTTCAAAAGGTTATCTTGATGCTAAAAAATATGGAGATAAGCATAATTTCGATGTATTTTTTGGCTATGAAGCAGGTTTTAACGGAACCGACTTCCTTGTATACGGCATTGATATAGAGTGGATGAAATCACATCCTGAACTTAGAAGTGTATCAATGGAAGAGCAATTTAAACTTATTCACTTTGCAGGGGGAATTGTAATTCATGCCCATCCATTTAGAGAAGATTGGTATATCCCCGAGATTAAATTATATCCCAATATTGTAGATGG
>JAFGYD010000105.1 GCA_016936295.1 Spirochaetales bacterium
AATGCCCAGGGCAGAAGCCAAAATCCTATGGATGTATTTATTATCTCATTAGGTATTCCATCTCTTCCTGTACGACTTAAAGCACATGAATCCAGTGCATTAACCCTTGCTAAGTGGTTAGAAGGACATAAAAAAGTAAAAAAAGTTGTTTATCCTGGTCTGGAATCTCATCCTCAACATAGATTAGCAAAAAAACAGATGAAAAACTTTAGTGGTGTTTTAACAGTCGATTTTGAAACTGAAGATCTTGCAAGAAAAGTTGTTAAGGAAACATTACTATTTAGCGAAAAATGCTCTTTTGGAACGGCTGATAGCCGGATTGAGATCCCGGGGGAAATAAGTCATGCCAGCTTTACAGCTGAAGAGTTAGAAGCAATTGGAATTACACCATCAACAGTTAGAATTTCCGTGGGTCTAGAGAATGTAACCGATCTAATAAATGATTTAAAGGGGTGTTTAGGTGAATAGCGAGTATTATAAACCAATTGAGTTTGGGGCACCAATACCATTAAATAATGTTCATGCATTCTCGGTTAGTATGCCAACAATTCAGGATGTAATTGATTACGAAGAGGGAAATGAAAGAAGCAGAAGTTTTATTAAATCTGCATATCCCCGGATAATGATACACCCTTATATTAGAAGAATTACAGAGTATTTAAAAAAAGAATTAGATATTTCGGGAAGTCATCTTTTTATGTTACCAAATCAGGAAGCTGCTGAAGTTGTCGCATTTCTGTCTAAAACGGATCCTCAATACTATAGTTTTAGTACCTATTCAATAGCGGTTTTTCCGGAAAATGCAGAAGATGATGCTATAAATTATTTTGCATTTATGAAGCATTGTGGGTTAATGATTTTTTCCAGAGAAGCAGAGGATATTTTAAAATTATTAGAGCTTGAAGTTCCTGTTTGCACAGAGGATTCTGATACCATATTTTCTGAAAATAAGATAAAAAATGTACTTTTTGATGGGTATGGAAGTGGAGAACTTTTTATAACAAATTCAGGCATGAATGCAATTTACACAGGCTACAGGGTTATAACTTACGAAGCATTGAAGGAAGATAAAGATATTATTATAATCCTAGGTTGGGCTTACGCCGATACCATATCAATTTTTAAAAAATGCAGTAAAGATTTTATAATGATACCAAATGTATACGATTTGCATACACTGGAACATATTCTTGAAAAAAGTGGGAAAAGGGTGAGTGCTATCTTTATTGAAACAGTATCGAATCCTTTAATTGCTGTACCCGATATACCATATCTGTATGAACTTTCAAGGAAATATAGTTTCCTTATTATGTGTGATAATACTTTTGCTACTCCATGGAATGTTAATATATCAAATTATTGTGATATTATTTTTGAAAGTTTAACTAAATATGCTTCCGGAGCGGGTGATGTTATGGCTGGAGCAATATTTATTCCCAGCACTTCAAGAATTACAGTGGAATCTTTAACTTATATTAAAAATAGTTATATCCCCCTATACAAAAGAGATTTGAACAGACTTGCATTTTTAATAAAAGATTATAAAGAGAGAGTCGAGCAGGTTTCGAAAAATGCTTATAATTTGGTAAATAGGCTAAACACTGTAGGCTCTATTGGGTCTGTTTACTCTGTGTATAGCCCGGAAGCAAAGATTAATTGGGATAAAATCAAGAAAAATGAAACAAGCTTTTGCGGTGTTATTTCAGTTGTTCCAAATTGTGAATTAAGTACAATATACAATAGTTTAAATCTCCCTAAAGGTCCAAGTTTGGGTTCTAATTTCCATTTAGTGATGCCTTATACTCTTTTAGCCCATTATAACGAAACTAAAACCGAAGATGGTTTAGCCTACTTGGATAAAATTGGACTCTCTCCAAACCTATTAAGAATATCAGTTGGAACAGACAGTGAGGATATTATTATAAAAGAGTTCTCTAAGTAGTATTATTTTCTCGACGAACAGTAATTTATCTGTTTTAATATATTCATGATAGAAGGTTTTTACGAGCAAACTGAAAAAATAAGTAGAATAATTATTATACTAACCATTGCATTATCCTATACATTTATAGGTTTAATTTATTTCTTTTCTAAAGATTCAATTAATTTTTCTACTACATGGGCAATTCAATTTAAAATAATAGCTTTATTTTCTGCAGCAATAACATCTTTTACTGTATTAAATTTAAGAAGAGCTTCCCTTTATATTATTTTTACATTAAATATTATTTGTAAGTATCTAATATCAAAACCTTTTACTCAATTTATCTGGTTCGAATCTTTGTTTATAGTTATAATATTTTTAAGTGCTATTTTGACGTTAAACAATAAAGAAATTTTAATAGTATCAATGATTCTGTTAATGTTCTCGGTATTTCCTAATCGTGACAATATTTACTGGGGTAGAAAAGTCGAGGCTCGTCCTTTAGAAATAAGCTTGTTTATAATTCTTTTTATCATTTTATTAACATTTCTTTCAATAATTATAAAATTCTTAAATAATATAGTTAATAGACAGAAGAATATTATAACAGACCAAAATAATATTATAAAAAAACTAACCGCTGCTAATAGTGGTTTACAACAATATGCAAATCTCTCGGAAGAAAAAAGTGTAAACAGCGAAAGAATGAGAATAACCAGGGAAATTCACGATAGTGTTGGTTACACTATGACTAATTTACTAATGATGATTGAAGCCAGTACAGATTTAATAGATGTAAATTCTCATAAGTTAAGGGAGCTATTAAACAATGCTTTACAAATTATACGTGAAGGTCATAAAGACATGAGGCTCTCATTAAGGGCATTAAGAAATGCAAAAGTAATAAAATCCAACAGTTTAAAAATATTCTCAAATTTGTCAGAAATTTTCTCATCTTCAACTGGGGTAATTGTCAATCTGGAATATGGAAATATTCCATGGAATATCCCCCCTGAAGAGGAGCAGATAATTTACAGGTTTATTCAAGAGGGTATGACAAACTCCTTAACCCATGGAGAAGCAAAACAGATAGATATACACTTCCGTGTCGATGATGGAAGAATTTTTGTTAATATAATTGATGATGGAAATGGGTGCAGGGATATAAAAAAGGGGATTGGGTTAAATGGGATGGAAGAGCGTTTAAAAGATGTGGGTGGAGTTTTGGAGTATGGGAATTTACATCGTGGTTTTAGTGCCAAAATAAATATTCCATTGGGGTTTTATGAATAGTATAAAAATAGTAATTGCCGATGACCAGATACTATTTTCCGAAAGTCTTAAAACGGTTTTAGAGACAAGAGGGGATTCCATAGAGGTTGTAGCAGTTGCTTGTAACGGTAAAGAGGCTATAAGAAAGGTTGAAATTTTTAAACCAAATATTGTTTTAATGGATATACGTATGCCAGAAATGGATGGGGTAGAGGCTACAAGAATTATTAGAAGTGAATTCCCCCAAACAAAAATATTAATATTAACAACATTCGATGACGATGAATATATATCTAAGGCTTTAAAGTGCGGTGCAACAGGTTATTTACTAAAAAATACCCCTCCAAACGAATTACTTGCTGCAATATACAATGCACAAAATGGTATGGTGATGATATCTCCATCTGTTGCAGCGCATTTGGCAAATGCTATTGAACTAAATATTCCTGTAAAAAAACCTGATTGGATCTCCCGTTTAAGTAAAAGAGAGAGGGAAGTATTGAAATTTATATCAATGGATTTAGAAAATAGAGAGATAGCAGAAAAGCTATTTATTGCAGAACAAACTGTAAAAAATCATATTAGTTTAATATATTCAAAACTTGAAACTCATAGTCGTAGAGAAACAGCTCTTCTTGGACGAAAGCATATAAATTATCTATAGTACTGAAAAAAAGGTACTTTTAACGGTACTTCTAAATCTTGATGATAGTGGAATCTGATTTACTCTTAATATATACAAATTATTAGGAGTTAAAATGAAGAAGATTGTATTAAGTTTTTCACTTTTACTAATCTCCCTGCTTGCTATTGGATGTAGTAAAGGGACAGATAGTAATGTTACTGGGAATAGTGGAGTATCTGGGGATAGAGTAAAAATTGTTGTTACAAGTTGGCGAACCGAAGATATCGATCGAATGGATAGAATAAATGCAGAGTTTACAAAAAAATATCCTAATATCGAAATTGATTTTCAACCAGTTAAAGATACAGAGTACGATGCTCAATTAAAACAGTCTCTGGCTGCAGGCGTAGGGGCAGATGTTATATTCTTAAGATCCTACGATTCGGGATATCAGGTTTACAAAACAAAATCATTAATGAATTTAAGTGAAATGTTACCAACTTTAAAAACATTCCCTTCTTCTGCTTTAGCTGCTTGGGCAACACCGGAAGGAGTAAGTTACGGTATTCCATCTGCTGGGGTAGTTCATGGTGTTTATTACAGAAAAAGTATATTTAAAAAATACAATTTAGATATACCAAAAACCTGGGATGATTTTATTTCTGTTGCAGAAACTTTACAAAAAAACGGTGAAACAGTATTTGCTCAGGGAACCAAAGATAACTGGATGTTATACGAAGTAATGTATGCCGGGCTTGGTGCTAACTTTTATGGTGGTGAAGTAGCAAGACAAAAACTTTTAAGAAAAGAAGCAAGAATGACAGATCCTAACTTTGTTATAGCACTTGAAAAAATGAAGGAATTACAAAAATATTTCCCTAAAGGATTCCAAGCTGTAGATTATGTAACAATGCAACAGATGTTTGGAACAGGTGCAGCTGCCATGTTTATGGGCGGTTCATGGGAAATTGGAATTTTCGAAGACCTTGGCGGGTTAGACGATGTAGGTTATTTTGCACCTCCAGTAGCAAAAGCCGGTGACAAATTACAATACTGCTTCCATGTAGATGCTGGTATAGCTGCAAATGTAAATACACAATATCCAAACGAAGTTAAGATATATATGGAGTGGTTAGCATCTCCTGAATATGCTCAGTTATATATGAATGAACTACCTGGATTCTTTAGTTATACTCCTGGAAGTTATACTTTAAATAATGAGTTAGCTAAACAGATGCAAAGTTATATTAGCGACTCTGTACCTACTGTAAGAACTGTATGGGAAGGTCTTTCTGCACAGGACCCAAGTGGAAATGCATTAGTTGGAGAAGCTATTCAACTAATGTATGCAGATACTTTAACAATACCAGAAGCTGCAGAATATATAGACGACGGTTTATCCTGGTTCTACAAATAATTAAAAGCTCTCTACGGAGAGCTTTTTTACTATGGGGGGTCATATGTTAATTGCAAATAAAAAACACTGGAAGTTTTTATTCATTTTTATTTTTCCAGCCTTTGCTGTTTATACACTTTTTATGCTATTACCGATACTCAACTCCATGAGGTACAGCCTCTTTTCTGGAGATGGGTTAGCGTTAAATGAATTTGTTGGGCTGGATAACTACATTAAACTATTTACAGAGGAGAGATACTATTCCAAATTCTGGAATGCTTTTGGAAATAATATACAGTTCTTTATTATAGTAACATTAATTCAAAATATTTTAGGTTTCTTTATGGCTGTACTATTAACTAGAACCTTTAAAGGCTCCAGATTCATGAGAAAAATCAGTTTTTTACCTACAACCCTCTCTGTTTTAGTTGTTGGTTTTATCTTTAAATTAATTCTGCAACCATACCCGGGGGTATTTGATTCTGTTCTAAAAGCAATAGGATTAGGCAAATTTATTCTTCCATGGTTGGGAGATCCAAACAGTGCACTAGTTATTGTTGCTGTAGCTGTTAGTTGGCAGTTTTTTGGTGAATCTGTAATGTTTTATGCTTCGGGCATTGATGGTATAGACGATTCTATTATAGAAGCTGCAAAAATTGATGGTGCCACAATCTGGCACGAAATATTCTATATAATTCTACCATCTGTTTTACCAATTGTAAGTATTGTTACAATTTTAATCTTTATTGGAGATTTTACCCAATTCGATATTATATATGCCATGACATCAACAAAAGGGGATCCCGGTTATAGCACAGATATTTTTGGTTCACTATTTTACAGAACTACATTTTCATCTGCCGAAAGAGGTGGGTGGGGAACAGGAATGGGTGCAACTGTTGCAACCATGATGTTTATTGTTGTTGCTATTGGTGTAGCAGGCTTTTTAGCATTTTTTAATAGAAGGAAGGAGGCTTTAAATTGATAAATAAAATAAAAAAAACAGGAATTAGAGCATTACTATACTTTTCAATGATAATCTATTCTCTATCAATAATTATGCCTCTTTTTATAATGATAATGACTTCTTTTAAAAGCAATGCTGAAATTTTTAATAATCCGTTAGGTTTACCTGCATCATTTAAATTTGATTCATATATCCGTCTTTTCGAGAAAGCAAACTACGGGCAGTATTTTTCAAATAGTGTATTTGTTACTATTATATCTTTAGCAATAGCTATAACTATTTCGGCTTTTGCTTCCTATGCCCTTTCTAAATATCAGTTTAAAATCCAGAAATTTATTTATGGTTATTTTATTATAGGATTAATTGTTCCTATTAAACTTGGAACAATAGATATTATGAAGACTATGCTTAGTCTAAATATTTACGATACTTTAGCATCCTTAATTATTGTATATATTGCTATGGCAATACCGCTAAGTGTCTTTATATTATACGATTATATTAAAATGATTCCAGACGAATTAAGTAGTGCAGCAAGAATTGATGGTTGTACTGAGCATGGAATATTTTTTAAAATTATAGCCCCGCTTGTAAAACCTGGTTTGGCGGCTGCAGGGATAATTAGTTTTATTCCAAACTGGAACGAATTCTGGTTTCCATTAGTTTTAATTAAAACCAGGGATTTTTTCACTATACCTCTTGCAACAGGGCAACTTTTTGGTCAATTCGATACAAAATTTGACCTTGTGTTTGCTGTTTTATCCCTTGCTTCTATTCCTGTAATAATAATATACCTGCTTTTAGCTAAACAGTTTGTAAAAGGTCTCTCGGCTGGAGCAGTAAAGGGTTAAAAAAAATAAAAAAGTTTGACTATAACATTACAAAAAGTTAATATAAAAGAATATTAAAAATTAACAAGGAGAATTTAGTGAAAAAGTTAATAATTTTAATGCTTCTAGCTGCATGTTTTAATTTGTATGCTGTAAATCTTACCGGAAGCTCCCCTACACAAAAAGTTACTGGAACAGGAGATGAACCTTTAGACATCTACCTAAGTACAACAAGGTTTTCAGAATTAGACAGTTCTGTATTATTTTTACAATTTGATATGCCTGCAGCATATACAACATCACCTTTTCAAGCTGGTATAGGTCATTTCCTAACTGATAATATCTATATTGGAGCAAGATTAAGTCTGTCAAATTTAGGACCAGATGAAACAAAAACAGAAACATTAAATTCAGATTCTGCTGTTTTAACTGATAGTTCAGGCGCTTATACAGGGTATAACGATACTACTGATAGTCAATTTTATAATATTGATAATAGTTCCATTAGCGGTGTCTTAATGGGAGGAATTAAATTAAGTGCACTAAATATTGGTTTTAATGCTTCTGTTAGTAGTACTAATAGTACAGAGAATGGTAAAACTTCTGCTACACTAGGAGCTGTTAGTGCTGATTCAATTAGTAGTTTATCTTTTACTGGTCCAAGTATGAATACAAGTAAAACTAAAACTATTTTTGATAACCAGGGTAATAAAACTTATGAAGAAATTACCGATTATAGTAACGATGGTTATAAAAAGAATGAAACCACAGGTTATATAGCGAATGCAGGTGCAAAGATGTCAATTGCGTCTTTTGTTTTTAACGGTGAATTTAATTTTTCTATGACTAATTATGATTATTCGGATAAGAGTTTATACACCCAAACTAAAACAAATTTCACTTCGGTTTTACCAGTTTATGAAGGTATAACAGGCTTATATAGCTATAATAAAACTGATGCAGATAAAAAAAATATCTATTCACAACTTATGCTTGGTGGAAAGGTAACTACTGTTTACCCTATTAATGAAAAGTTATCTATTGAGTCTGGTTTAGGTTTTAGAAATACAGATAAAACTTATACCGATGGTGGAATTACAGACACATATAATGATACTTTGTATACTGTTGCAATTGATACTACTAATAGTGAATTTTATACAACAACAACAACTACAAAGGCTTTTTCGTCAAAAGATGAAAAAACATATAACAAAAAAGAATTTACTATCCCAGTTAACTTAAAATCGAAATTAAGCGATAGAATTGAAGTTAATTTCTACAACGATAGTACATTTTTAATTGAAAACACTACTTCTAATAAGAGTGGAACTTATACAGAGCAGGTTGCAACAGTAACATCCGATGATTTAGCTGATGATACAACAACACTAAAAACTGTTACTTTCAGAGATGCTTCAACAGAAGGTCAAACTATTGAATTTACTAATATGAGTTATGTAGGAGCAAAGTTTTTCTTTACAGATAAACTTAGATTTAATTTAGGTTCAACTATCTATATGCAACCATACAAATTAACAAGTAGTAATCAGTATAATAATGGTTTAGGGACAGAGACAAACACAACAACTGTTAATGGAGTAACTTCAGATTCCTCCACTACATCAATTGTTGTAGATCCAAATTCTGGAACTAATCCTCAGTCAAGCTCTGTTCAAGATGCATCAGATACTTATGTAATGTACAATGCAGGTTTTACCTATTTCTTTAGTGAAGATATGAAATTAGATCTATACATGGATGGTAATGGTGGAAATTTATTCGATACCGCTGAATGGGGTCTGTTACTTACACTAAAATACTAAAAGGAGAAAATAGTGAAAAATTTAATAAAATTCTTAATAACTTTATCAATTATTACAACATTTGTAGCTTGTGATTTTGATTATTCAGTTAAAAAAACAGCACTAGATGCAACACTTCAAAATTCTAATGCTACAACAAAAAACACTAGCGAAAATGCTAATTCTGCAAAATTTAGCGTAGCTTCATGTAATGGTACATTAACAAACAATAAAGATCAGGAAATTGTTGTAACTTTTAATAATGGTTATGTAGATAATAGCGCTGCTAACCTAGCAAAAATTAAAGTATATACTTTAGCAAACTCTACAGTATCTACTGTATATACCAGAACTGCATTAACAGTTAAAAGTACAAGAGTTGAAACAACAGCTGGAAATTCTATAGTATACTTAGTACTAGATTTAGATGTTGCAGCTATTGCTGATTTATTAGATGTAGAAATTGATCCATCAATAACAGCTGATGGTGGAGCTAAAACTCTAAATCAAGATGATGATGAAGTTGCTGGTGAAAGTGATGATGATATTTATTATAAAGGTTTTACTTTAAATGATACTAACGCATCAATGAATTTAACGTATCTTACTACTGGTGTTCAAAGACTTTCACCTCAAACAACATTTACATTAAATTTATCTCCAAATGCTACCTACGATTTAGTAGGAACACCATCCAGAACTCCTTACAGTAGCTATACAAAAGATAGTTTATTGGGTGGCTTTGTTC
>JAFGYD010000106.1 GCA_016936295.1 Spirochaetales bacterium
TCTTGGTAATTACCACCTTCATTTCTCCAAGAGTGATAAGTATCTGATATTTTTTGAATATCATCTGGGGTTAATTCCCTTAAAGCCCTATCAACCATTGTTCCCATATTTCTAGCATCGATAAAAAGAGTTTCATGATTCTTAGTTTTACCTCAGGAGGTGTTCCATATTTCCACCTAAACCTCCTTGATGGTCTTCTACAAACTATATTAATACCTCCTCGAAATCTGATATAACTTTATTTTTATCGGTGTAGTATTTAAAATTATCTGAAAGAGGGAAGCTATTATATTTATAGCCATGGGTTTTAATAAAATTATCAATATCCTGTAAAACTTGCTCTCTTTTGCTTTTTAATATTACAGGATTTATAAATATAATGATTTTATTATTAGAATTTAAATCTCTTCTAATATTAATAGGGATTAAAAAGTCATGTTTTTTAGAATCTATAATGCAATTATCCTCTACTAAACCAAATTTATAAAAAAAATGCTTAAAGCCTTTATATATAATATGTTCTAGTTCTATTGGGGCATTATTTATATTAGAATAATCAAAACATATTTCGGTATCTAATTTTACTTTATCATCTTTCATATTTCCTTCCTATAATAATGTTTGATGTATGTGTCTATTCTTATTTTTATATTTAATAACAATAGTTTTAGCTGTAAACCTTATTTCTGGTTTATAAAATACTCCGTTAATACCATCGTTGGATATATGTGAGTTAAGGGTTTGGAATTTAAATGATTTATGTAAAGATTAATAACCTGGTTTTCTGTAGTTCCCTCAGGAAAAGTTAAGGCACCATAAACACAAGCCATGTATCTAAAAGAAGCAATTTTAGGGAACCTAGGTACATTAATTTCTTTTTTATAGGCTAATTTATCCTCTTCTAAACACATAGATATTATTTCTTTATTAGCATTTATTAAATCCCGCTGTTAAGTTTATTATATATTATAGATACGAAAGGTTTTTTCGCAGTAATTAAGCACGGAGTATTTGGTCCACGTTTAAATATGGATAAAACAGTACTAAAACCCATTCTGGAAAATAAACATAAAGTTATGAAATTTGATAATGATAAAATGGACTCATATGTAGAAGGTTCAGGTTATTTTATATCAAAATCATGGTGGGAGAATCCAGATACGAATTATTAGCCATGAAGTTTGTACGAATAAGGAGAGTTATATAAAAATTGCAGATCTTTTCAAAGCTGAAGCTGATACTGTGAACGTAATGGGAGAACTTTCAGGTGGTTTTGCTCAAGGAGAAACACAAGCATTGAATCTTAGAAAATTATACTATAATGTAAAAATAAATCAACTTTTGAAAGGATAACAGTAATGATTATAAATAGAGTAAAACTTATTTGTTTCTCGCCTACTGAGAATACTAAAAAAATAGTAAACAGCATTGCGAAAGGAATGAATGTAGACAATATAGAACTTATAGACCTTACAATTCCAGGGCATATAAATCTACCCATTGAATTTTCAAATACTGATTTTGCAATATTTGGTGCCCCTGTTTACGGAGGAAGGATCTGTTCTGTAGCAGCGGAAAGATTTTCTAAAATAACAGGTAATAATACTCTTGCAGCAACAATTGTAGTCTATGGAAACAGAGAATATGAAGATGCACTCCTGGAATTAAAAAATATTACTGTTAATTCAGGGTTTTTGCCTATTGCTGGAGGTGCTTTTATTGGTGAACACTCTTTTTCTAATAAAGAATTTCCAATTGCTCAGGGTAGACCCAATGGAAGTGACATGATCAAAGCAGAAACATTAGGAAAAGCAATTATTAATAAAATACAAAAAGTAACTGATATTAATAATGTAGAACCAATATCTGTCCCAGGGAACTTCCCATATAAAAATGGTGCACCGCAATCTAAAGCAGGAGCAACAACAAATAGTGAATACTGCACAATATGTAAAGCATGTTTAGATGTATGTCCTACAGAATCAATAAGTTTTAAAGACAATGTTAATACAAATGCGGAAAATTGCATTATGTGCTGTGCTTGTGTAAGAATATGCCCAACAGAAGCAAGGGAATTATCATTACCGCCAATAATAGAAAAAACAGTTTGGTTACATGAAAATTGTAAAGAAGCTAAAGAAATTGAAGTTTTTATATAAATAAGACAAAAATAATCCTAGGAGGCATTATATGTCATATTTAGTTGATTTCAAAGAAGTATCCAATATAGGTCTTGAAACCAATGTATCCTTTAGCAGATATCCCTATTTTTCAAATTTCTTTGATAAAAGGTTTTAAACCTAAAGACCATATTGAATTAGGTAAAACATTATCAATGTTAAAAGATGATAATATCATGATAATTGGATATGGTTTCTCATTCCATAATATGAGTGAATTTATGTTTAATGGAGATAATATTAAGGACTCTAAAAACGATGATTTTCAAGACTGGTTAATTGATGTTTGTGTAAATGAAGACTCCTTTCAAACAAGCTACGATAAACTAATTTCTTGGGAAAACGCTCCAAATGCGAGATATTGTCATCCAAGAGAAGAGCATCTTTTACCATTGCATATTTGCTATGGTGCATCTCAGAGTAAAGTAATAAAAATATTTGATGATGGTATTATTCGTGGTTTAATTTTTCATGGTAATTCCAGAGACGAAATTAATCCTGATTTATATGAACTATATGCAATATATATGGAACCTCTATTTAAATACAAAGGAATTGGTAAACAGTTTCCGAGATAGGTTTTCTTGTATAATAAAGTAAATCCCATATACTACTCCTTTTTTACCAAGGTATTATATAATCATGTCAAATATAACAAAAAAAGCAATAGCAATGTCTCTAAAAAAAATTATGCAGAATAAACCCCTCGATAAAATTACTGTAAAAGAAATAACAGCAGATTGCGGTGTAAATAGACAGACATTTTACTATCATTTTACCGACATATTTAAACTTATAGAGTGGATTTTTAAAGAGGAGGCAATAGAAAATATATCAGAATATAAGTCCTATGCCACTTGGCAAAAAGGATTCTTAATGATTTTTGAGTATGTAAAAGTTAATTTAAAATTTTGTACGAACTGTTTTAATTCTGCAGGGAGAGATTATCTTGAACGATTCCTATATAGTGCAACTTTTGATCTTTTATATGGTGTTGTAATCGAAGTTGCCGGGGATAGGAATATAAAGGATGAAGATTTGGGTTTTATAGCCAATTTTTATACCTATGCATTTATAGGTATAATGGCAAGCTGGATCCGGAATAAAGCAAATGAAGATCCTTCTAAAATAATTAATGATATAAACAGATTAATTGAGGGTGATATTTATAAAGCAATTAAAAACAATAGTTAGACAATTTTAGCTTACTGTCTAAATTTACGACACTTAAAATATATTGATTATAGATATAACAACTTTATAAGAAGTATAAGTTTATAGATACTTTTTAGGGAGATGTTTATGGAGAATTCAAAGAAACATGCATATTTTGTGGGAGGGGGATTAGCATCACTAGCAGGTGCTATTTACTTAATTAGAGATGGAGGTTTTAATGGAGAAAATATTCATATTCTTGAAAGCCTTCCTATTCTTGGTGGTAGTAACGACGGTATAGGAACACCCCAAAAAGGATTTGTTTGTCGTGGTGGGCGAATGCTTAACGAAGAGACATATGAAAACTTTTGGGAATTACTGGAAAGTGTTCCTTCAATATATAGAGATGGAATTTCTGTGACAAAAGAGATTCTGGATTTTCACCATGCCCACCCAACTTGTGCAAAAGCAAGATTAATAAATAAAGATGGAGTTATACAAGATGTAAAATCTATGGGTTTTAACTCTAAAGATAGATTAACTCTTTTAAAATTAATGGCTACAAATGAAGATAAATTAGACAATCTAACAATAGAAGAGTGGTTTAAAGATACTCCACACTTTTTTACAACAAATTTCTGGTTTATGTGGCAAACAACTTTTGCATTCCAGAAATGGTCTAGTCTTTTTGAATTTAAAAGATATATGAACA
>JAFGYD010000107.1 GCA_016936295.1 Spirochaetales bacterium
CTCCACTATTTTATTTTTAATGAATTTATATCCGGACCCATCAATAGCGTGGAAATTACCCAGGTTTCCTCCTGCAAATGATCCATACAAAGATCTTAAGCTATTAGGATTTGTCTTATCAAAATTTGGGTGATTACTTAATATTTCAATCTCTTTAAGAACATTTTCATTGTCCCGTAGTGCTTGGACTGCAAACCATTTATTCATTACAAGGAAGTTTTTATTCCATTTTTCGTAAAACTCCTTATTAGCCATCTCTCTGCTTTTATCACTACAATTCTGGAGTGTTGAGAATGCTGCAAGGTAATCAGTCATATTGTTAGAAGTTCTAAACTGCTTTAAAGCTATTTCTTCAATATCATCGCCTAAAAAGCTTAATATGAATAGCGATTTATTTTTTAATGCTCTCTCCGCAACTGCTGTTTTATTTAATAGGTATGAATCTCTCACATTATCTTCAAATAGTCTAAATAACTCACCCTTTAAAGATTCAGCTAAACTTTTAGCGTAAGTTTTTCTAGCTTTACCAGCTTTAATAAAATCATAGGTCTCCATGGTCGAAACAATCTCTTTTACTGTTGGTATATGTAAAAGGGTTGATAAATATCTTTTTTCCAGATTGTTTTCTTTTAAAATAACTTTATAACTCTCTATAACCTCTTTAGATATTGTTTTACCATTAAGAATATTATTTATGGAAATTATTGATAGTCGCCTTGCTGCATCATATCTGTTAAAATTATCATTATCATATTTTAAAAGAGTAATTAAATCATTTACAGAATAATTATATTCTACAATTACAGGAGCACTGAATCCCTGGTTTAATGAAGGGATAACTTCTCTGTCTGTTTTAAAAGTAAACTCTTCATACTCTTTGGATATTATTAATACAGACTCATTCTCATTAAGTATACTTTCCCCATCTTTATCTATAAGTGAAATTTTTAATGGGAAGTATTGTGGTTCCTGACCACCATTATATGCTGTTTTAGGAATGCTCTGTTTTACTTTTAAAGTAAAAATTCCATTAGAATAATCCGAATTTACATTTACTACTGGAGTTCCTGCCTGACTATACCAAAGTTTAAATTGTTCCAGATTATGACCAGATGCATCAGACATTGCCTGTACAAAATCTTCTGTTGTAACCGCAGTTCCATCATGTCTTTTAAAATATAGATCAATACCCTTTCGAAAGTTTTCTTTTCCTATTAGAGTATGTATCATTCTAATAACTTCTGCACCTTTTTCATAAACTGTAGCAGTATAAAAATTATCAATTTCAATATATGATTTTGGTTTTATTGGATGAGAGTTTGGACCTTTATCCTCAGTAAATTGGGAATTTCTTAAAATTGCAACATCATTTATTCTTTTTACTGTTCTATCTGTCATATCCGATGAAAATTCCTGATCTCTAAAAACAGTAAGTCCCTCTTTAAGTGTTAATTGAAACCAATCTCTGCATGTTACTCTATTTCCTGTCCAGTTATGAAAGTATTCATGGCCAATTACCCCTTGAACTCCTTCAAAGTCAGAATCTGTAGCTGTTTCAGGGTCTGCTAAAACATATACTGAGTTAAATATATTTAATCCTTTGTTTTCCATTGCTCCAAAGTTAAAAGAGTCTACAGCTACTATCATATAGATATCTAGGTCATATTCGAGACCAAAAACTTCTTCATCCCACTTCATAGAGTCTTTAAGTGAAGTCATTGCGTGGGCTGCTTGAATACTTTTCCCTGGATCTGTGTAAATTTCCAATGTAACATCTCTTCCGCTTTTAGTTTTGAACTTATCTGTAACCAGTTCTAAATTACCTGCAACCATTGCTACCAGGTACGACGGTTTTGCAAATGGATCAACCCATTTTTTAGAATGTCTATTATTTGGAAGTTCTTTACTTTCAATAAGATTCCCATTTGCAAGAAGATATGGATACTTACTTTTATCACCTTCAATAGTAATAGTATATTTTGACATTACATCTGGTCTATCCATGAAAAAAGTTATGTTCCTAAATCCCTCAGCTTCATTCTGTGTACAGAGAATATCTCCTGATTTATAAAATCCTGCCAGAGATTTATTGTTATATGGATCTATTTTAACCCGACTTCTAAATATAAATTTAGATGGAACATCTGATATAGTTAATAAATCGTCTTTATACAGATAGTCTGTTATAAGATTGTTATCAATTGATATACTCTCAATTACAAGATTTTTCCCATTTAGTACCAATGGCATGTTTCCATTGGTATTATGTTCAATTTCAAGTGTGGAATCTATATATACTTCATTTTCTAAAATTGTTACGTATAGATTTGTTTGTGGAATAACATATTCCGGTTTTGTATAATTAGATAGATGTATCTCTTTCATTTTAATTCTCCGTATTTTTTATACTCTTCATTTATTAGTTTAGGTAAATAGTTATTCATTTTCTTAATTTGAATAGACTCAATAAATGATTTAGTTTCTGTTTTAAAATCAGAAGGGGCATTATTGTAATTTGTAACACTATATATACTCCCCCTAGCTGAAACCTTTTTATAATTATTCATTTCTCCCATTAATATAACAATATTAATTCCGTTTGGAACTTCATTTAGTGTAAAATCTTTAATATTAATGGAAGAAACCTTTTTTGCAGATGGTAATTGTTTTATTATCCTGTTTAATTTAAGGGTATCTCCAACTCCTGCCATTGTTATATTTAAGATATTCTGATTTTTATCCATAGGTAATAGTTCTTTATTTATATCTTTATATTTAGATTCAGGTGCAAGAATAAGTAAAATATCACTACTAAATTCAAAATTTTTGACTAATGATATTTTCAAAGTACTATAATAATCTAATAAATCATTAAATTCATTAAAATTTAATAGAGGATTTTTTTCAAAGAACAGATCTTTTGAATAAATACTATTTAGATCATTAACAAAAGGAAGAGACACTGTTGTTGTATTTGTTAATACCAATAAACCTGTAACATACTTAATTAGAGAGTAGCTTTCTGTAATATAATCCGGATAGGAAAGTAGTATAATTTTTTTAGTATTTATCTCTTTTTTAATAAAAGTTCCTGGTTTATCACTATTCTGAATAATGTATCTGGTTTTAATTAGTTCTATGCCAGGATCTTCTTGGACTTTTTTATTACATGAGAGTGTTAATAGTATTAAAGATATTGTTAACAGAGTTTTTTTCAAATGTAATCCTCCAGGATTTTAATAATATTGGTAGTTGCCTTGGTGCTTAATTTTAACTTATACTCTCGCTTCTCAAAAGTAATTAGTATAGTGTTTCTGTTTATTTTCTTAATAGAAGTAATATTTTTCCTGCTTTCAACTACTGGTTTGCTACTAAATCTGTTTGGGAAATGAATTTTCTCTTCACCAATGAATACTACAGGTTCAAAATGATTTAATAGAAGAATTAGAAATAGAATTAATAGGGTAGTACCATAGAGAATTAGATCTATTGTATTATGTTTTTTTAAGAGAACTAAACCAGCGAAAAAAAAGGGAATAAGTGCAAGATATCCATATAACTGTAATGCAAAGCTTTTATAAAATTTTACTACTTTTCTTTTTTTATTTCTCATCTACTTCCAATAAAGTTGCAATTTCTCCAGCCATATAAAAAGATCCTGTTACAAGAATTGGCTTATTTAAACTAAGGGCATAATTTAGGGCGTCTTTCCCAGACTCAATTAATGTAGTCTCTACATTAATATTACTAAATCTATTATGAATATCGTTAATATCTGAATGTTTAAAATTTCCAGGCTTAGATATAACTATATTTTTAAAATTAAGGGCTACAATCTCAATCATTGATTCAATATCTTTCCCGCTAATTACTCCAAATATAATTGTACCCTCTTTGTAAATATCTTTAAATCCTTTAACAGTATTAATTAAGGAGTTTTTTGTGTGGGCTCCATCTACAACAATATCCACGCCATGTCTATATAATTGAAATCTACCAGGGATAAAACACTTTTCCAAACCATTTCTAATGGATTGAATTTTTATTTCAGGGATAAGTAATTTTACTACTTCAGTAGCCAGAAGGGCATTTATAACCTGTACTGAACCATTTAACCCTAATTTAAAACTGTTATTTTCGTAGATTAGCCATGTTCCAAGGTTATTTATAATTAAGTCATAGTTTGTGGGGATTTCGTATACCTTGGAATTTTTACTCTTTGCAATATCTTTTATTGTATCTAAAACATTATTTGCAGTATTTGAGGTAAATACAGGTCTGTTCTCTTTTATTATACCCGATTTTTCTTTAGCTATAAGTTCAAGAGTATCCCCTAGTAGGTCACAATGCTCCAGCTCAATCTGGGTTATAACAGATACCATAGGTGTTACTACATTGGTAGAGTCTATTCTACCACCAATACCAGTTTCTAAAACGACCCAGTCACATTTTTCTCTGCTAAATATAATAAATGCAGTAAGAGTCATTAGTTCAAATGTTGTTGGTTCCCCTCCAGGAAGAGAGGTTAAATCTATAGAATCAAGTTTGGTTTTTATCTTATTGATTGATTCTAAATATGTTTCTACAGAGAAAAAAGCATGATTTTTAGTTATACGTTCTCTGTAATCAAGTAAATGAGGGGAGGAATATACACCTACTTTATATCCCTCTTCTGTTAATATAGATGAGATAAATGCACACGTTGATCCTTTACCCTTTGATCCTGCAACATGTATAAATTTTGAGTCCAGGTGTGGATTATTAAAAATATCTAATAATTTATACATTTTATCCAGCCGATAACCTCTTTTGGATAAATCAGGTTTTTTCTCCAAATTAGTAAAAGAGACCATCCAGTTAAAGGCGTCATTAACATTTGTGAACATTATTTCCTCAATTTAAAAGCATTTCCATGGGTCGTAAAACCCTCATAATCTGCTAATACCGGTACATGTTTATTAAGGGTTTCATACCCTTTTTTTGTTGAATATATTATTGATGAATATTTTATAAAATCCCTTACACCAACAGCTGAGTAGGTTTTTGCTTTTCCTCCCGTAGGAAGAACAGCATTTGGCCCAACAGAGTAGTTAACAGCAGAGAATGGGGTTGAATCCCCTAAAATTATTTCTCCTGCATTAGTAATTTTACTCAATGTATCCCATGGGTCTTTTGTGTGTAGGGAGAGATGTTCAGGTGCAAACTCATTTGATATACTACAAGCTTCATTAATATCTTCTGTTACAATAATTCCTCCATAGCCATTAAAAACATCGGTTACAAAGGTTTTTCTAGGCTCTGGTAGATCATCAATCATCTTTTCCATTATTTTTGCTGTTTCTAAAGCCTTCTCCATTGAATCTGTTAAGAGTAAAGCAGATGAGTCCGAACCATGTTCTGCCTCTACTAGGATATCCAAAGCCATATTATGTGGATCTGCAAAACTATCTGCAATTAATGCAGATTCAGAAGGTCCAGCAGGAAGCCCTACATCTACAACACTGTATAAAACTCGTTTAGCAGCTGTTACATACATACTTCCTGGCCCTAATATTTTAACTACTGGATTTATAGACTCTGTTCCAAATGTTAGTGCTGCTATAGCTTGAGCTCCACCTGTTTTGTACACTTCTGTTATTCCGCAAAGAGAACAGGCATATAAAACACCGCTGTCAGCTTTGCCCTCATCATTTGGAGGAGTTGTTACACATATACGTTTAACACCTGCTATAACAGCAGGCACAGCTAACATATATAACATTGATGGGAAAGTTCCTCTCCCCCCTGGAACATATAGACCTACCGATTCTATAGGTGTTGCTCTTTCACCTGCAAATATACCGGGAGAAGTCTCCATTAAATTCATCTCCTCGGGTATTTGAGCCTCGTGGAATTTTTTTATATTGCTAATAGAAAATTTAATAGCTTCTTTAACCTCTGTAGAAAGTTGTTTCTCGCTATATTCAAACTCTTCTTTTGTTACTTTTATTCTATTTTTATATGCAGGTAGACCTATGAATTTTTCATTATAATGAAGTAGAGCCTTATCACCATTGGTTTTTACATGATTAATTATTTCATTTACAACTTCTATAACATCTTCAATGTTTTGCTCAGAACGTTTAAATATTTTATTTCTTTCATCATTGGGAATATTTTTCCACTCTTTAACCTGAATTTTCATTAATAATTACCTCTTTTCACACAAAAATAAAGATACTTCCTCGGAAATAAAATCTCAATACTAAAAATTAAAAAAATTCTATTGCTAATTGTTCTATGGGTGATTAAACTAAATATATAATAAATAATAAATATGGAGTGACTGATGAAGACAAATTCTGACTTCCCATCTATTAATACTAAATCTCCTGACGGAATGAATGCTAATGGACAGGCATATAAAGTTCTTGTTGTAGATGATTCAATGTTTGTAAGAAAACAAATATCTCAAATTTTAACCAGTGAAGGTTTTGAGGTTGTAGCTCAGGCCTGTGATGGTGCCGAGGGATTAGAGATGTATAAAGAGCATCATCCAAACATTGATATAGTAACAATGGATATTACAATGCCAAAAATGGATGGTGTAACATCTTTGGAAAAAATTATAGAGTTTGATAAAAATGCTAAAGTAATAATGATTAGTGCATTGGGTAAAGAAGAATTAGTAAAAAAATCTCTTCTAGCAGGTGCAAAAAACTATATTGTTAAACCTTTAGACAGAAAGAAAGTATTAGAAAGAATACTTCAAATACTTAAATAATTTAGCGTAGGTTGCAGGTAATTCCTGCTTCCTTACAAATTAATATAAACTCTTCCAACTCTTCTTTTGTGTATGGAGTATTTAAATTATACTCAGGGTTTAGAATATCTCCATTCCTAAAATTTGTTATAAAGTATTTTTTAACACCTTTTAAAAGTGGTAACATTTCAATAAGATCATCTTTTGTGAATAGAATAGGTGCAGCAGTTGTTCTTATTTCGTAATCAATTCCAGATTTTTTAAGCCATTCTAAAGATTCAACAATTTCATTTCCCCCATTAAATCCTAATGCACTATATTTATTGATGGATGTTTTCAAATCCATTGCAAAATAGTCAGGCTTAAGTGTTTTTATTATATTAGGTCTTGTTCCATTTGTATCAACCTTAACTTTTAAGCCCCAACTTTGGAAAAGATTAATATAGTGGTTTAAATCCTGGTATAGAGTAGGTTCTCCCCCGGTTATTACAACTCCTCCAATAACCTTTCTTCTTTGGAAAATTTTATTAGTTATCTCCTCAATATCAAGAAGAGTCTCTGTTTCATTGTGCACAAGTGAGGGATTATGACAGTAGGGGCAGGTTAAATTACATAGGGGAAGGAATAAAACTGAAGCTACTTCCCCTGGATAATCAAGGAGGGTTGTGGGTAAAAACCCTCCTAATTTAATTTTCATTATATGATTTTTTTGTCATCTAAAAGTTGTTGAATTTCACTAGCTTTAGATGTTCTTAAAACTTCTTTCCCGTTAATATCCAGAAAAATAACTGTAGGAGCTGCAAAAACTTCATATTGAGCAGCCTTTGTGAAACCTTTAGATTCGTCTGCATTTATACTTTCACCATTAATTTCCAATGTACTAATAATTCTTTTTACTGGGGGACAATTAGGGCATGATGTTCTATAAAAAAATAGGTAACTTGCTATATTTTCTTTTTTTGCACTTTGTATAATTTCAACAGGAGTAGTTTTTAGCTTTTCAACCTTACCATTGATTCCTTCATGAAATGTAGTTTCACTGAAATTAACACGGAATTTAAACTCCTCTTTTTTCCCTTTGTTCCAGTTTTTTACAGCCCTGTAATAACCTACAATCCTTGCGTACTTCTCGGTCTCTCGACCTTTAACCTCTAATAATTGTTGTTCTAAAGCCTCAATTTTGTTGTCAATCATACTTTTTGCTTGAATCATTTTTCTTCTCCATTTATTGTTTTTTGCTTTTTAAGCTCTTCAATCTGTTTGCTTATTTTTAGTCTTTCTTCATCCCTGCACTTAGGACAATTATCGTGTTCTCCAGCCAAATAACCATGAACGCTACAAATAGAGAATATTGGAGAAATCGAGAAAAACGGTAATCTATAATTTGTTGCAATTGTTCTAACAAGTTTTCTACAAGCTTTCCAATCGGTTATTGCTTCCCCTAACATTGCATGGAAAACAGTACC
>JAFGYD010000108.1 GCA_016936295.1 Spirochaetales bacterium
ATATCAAGAATATTATACAAATAATTATCTACAAATTCACAATATTTTTGTTTTTACTTCACCGCCAATGGCGGCAGATAACATATTATATCAAGACTTTTCCCCTTTTGTAACCGAATGAAATGAAAATACAATTTTATTTGATGAAAATTAACAAATTTTGAAGCCATATAAATAATCCACGTATAAGGTTAAATGGAGGGCATTATTTATGACATATGGTGAGTATTTACTGCAAAATAAAGTTATTAGTAATGAAAAAATTCCATATTTTGAAAAGTGGGTAGAAGGATATGAAAAGTTCAAATGCCAAAATAGCGAAGAAAAAATTGATCTTTATCTTAAACAGCTTGAAGATAAAGTCCCGGAATGGAGGTATAGACAAGCGAGGTTAGCAATTATCTATTATTTAAGGTTTACAGATAAAAAAGAAACTAATCCATCATGGGATAAAATTCAGCATAAAACAAAAGAAGAACTACGATTCCAGCACAAATCATATAATACAGAAAAAAATTACATATATTGGCTAAATAATTTTATTAATTATTACCAAAAAGAACCAGAAAAGGTTACAGAAGAAGATATAAAAAAATTCCTAACACATATAGCTATACACAATAACGTAGCAGTAGCTACACAAAAACAAGCCTTCAATGCTCTTTTGTTTGTATGTAGAAATGTTCTATGTATAGAAATCAAAGATTTAAATCACATGGTTAAGTCTGTAAAAGGAAAAAAGTTACCAGTCGTACTAAGTCCGCTAGAAATAAAAAACATACTAAAATACGTAAAAGGATCAAAATTGCTAATGTTGCAACTAATATATGGAGCAGGACTTAGATTAGAAGAATGCTTATCATTAAGGATTAAAGATTTAGACTTTGAAGGAGGAATAATTACAATTAGATCAGGGAAAGGTAATAAAGATAGATTGACCATATTACCTAAATATTTAATAGATAATATGGAAAAACATTTAACTGTAGTAGAAAAGATATATAAATACGATAGATTGAAAAATGTAAACGGAGTGGAAGTTCCTGGAGCGCTTGAAAAAAAGTACCCAATGGCTGGAATAGAGTGGGGATGGTTTTGGGTATTTCCAGCAAAAAAATTATCAATCGATCCTAGAACGAATTTAATACGTAGATATCATTTGTATCCTAGTACATTACAAAAAACATTCCATGAAGCAATTTTAAAATCATCTGTAACAAAAAAAGCCTCTATTCATACATTAAGACATAGTTTTGCAACACATCTGGTAGAGTCTGGCTATGATATACGAACAATACAGGAACTCTTAGGTCATTCGAATTTAAGTACAACTATGATTTATACCCATGTAGCAACTAAAAATAAATTAAGTGTTATTAGTCCTTTTGATAATCTTTGAAAAATGTTAATGGCTTAAATTTGATTATACCAGGTCCATGATACTTGTATTTATTTTTTGTTAACTTTCCAAGATTAATAGACTCTAAAGGACAGTGATGAATACATCTCATACAAATTACACAAGAATTACCAAATATAACACTTTTATTACTTACTGTAATATTGTTTACCGGACAAATTTTTTGACAATAACCACAACCAGAACATGTGTTATCTGCATATAGTTTTCTTTTTAAAACATTTTCAAATGGTAGCATTAAAAAAGCTAATATTTCAAAAAAAGTCTTATTAAATATATTTAATTTTAAACTTTCATTTAGGGGTATTTTTACACCGTTAAGTATCTTAATAATATCTTCTTTAATATTTTTTATTTCAGGAATTAGATTAAAATCTCTATCAATCATTTTTTTTACAATATTTGATTCTTTTGATAGCATACCTATACCGTCCGATCCGGGCATTGAGACAACACGGCTTCCTATAATATTTCCACCTAGTTTTTTTATTTGCATAGATAATTTATAAAAGCTTATACCTGAAGAATATGCCATTGTTCCAAAAAGATAGATGTTTTTATCTTTAAAATCATAATATTGAATTATCTTATTTATAAAAAATTCGGGAGCAACTAAACCGTATACAGGGAAACCAATAAACAAATTATTATAATTATTTAAATCTGCTGAAATTTTTTCATAAGGAATAAGTTCCGATTCTACGCTATAATTATCTAAAATATCTTTGATTTTGTTTGCAACAAAATGTGTGTTTCCAGTACCGCTAAAATATACTATACCATAATTCATTATCATATTTTATACATAATATATCTTCTAGACAATGGTCGTTTTCATGTTAAAATAAATTATGACTAAAATAAGATTAAGCAATAGAATAATACTGTTTTTTACTGTTCTTATATCTATATCATTAATAATTTCTGGATTCTTTTTTAATAAAATATTTACAAAATTTGTTGAAAATATGGTAAAAGAAAATTCAATGCAGACAGTAACATCTATAGGTGAAAATATAAAAACAATTCTTGATAGTGTAAATAACTATTCAAAAGTCATTTTGGCTAATGATGAGGTTCAGCTTTTATTAAAATCACCTAATGGTTATGCAGAAATTGATTTAAGAGACAGTGTAAATCAAACAATGAGTTCAATAGTAAGTAATGTTGGAGAGATTTCATCAATTTATATTATAGATTGCAACAATCATAAATATTATTCAGAATCTTTAGCATTTAATTATCTATATTTTAACTCTATATATTCCTCTAACGTTTGGAGTAGTACTCGTGAACTTAAGGGTGCATCTCATATTTTAAATAATGGAGGTGATATTTTTAGAAGTTTAACAGTAGATGATTTTATATCAAATGTACGAGTAATTAATAATATTGAAACTCAGAGTGAAATAGGAGCGATATTAATAAATACATCTCATAATTTCTTAAAAAATAGTTTTTCAAAAATTTCAACACGATATGGGACAAAAATTTATATATTCGATGAGAATAAAAATTTAATTACATCATCCCAGCATTATTCTAAAGATAGTTTTTATAATGATGTAAACTGTGTTTATTCTACATTTAATATAGAAAAATATGGTTGGGATGTTGTTACTATTACATCTTTACAAGACGAAAAAAGCTTTTTACCTTTTTTCCTATCTACAATAATCTCACTTATTATTTTAGCTAGTCTCATATTTACAGGGTCATTTATAATTACAAAAATAATTACAGAACCTGTAAATATCCTTACAGAATCAATAGAAAAAACAGGTAAGGGGAACTTTAATAAGGTTGAATATAATAGCTTTATACAAGATTTTAATATCTTAAAAAATGGATATAATACAATGGTCTCAGAAATTGAATATTTAATTCAAAGTGTAATTTCTAAAGAAGAGAGTAAAAGAAAGGCTGAATTAATAAGCTTTCAATCCCAAATAAAACCTCATTTTTTATATAATACTTTTGATTCGATATCTTCTTTAGCCTTAATGGGTGACAGTGAAAAGGTATATCAAATGGTTACATCTCTAGGTAATTTTTATAGAATTAGTTTAAGTAAAGGAAATGAAATTATTACTTTCAAGGATGAATTGGATGCTTTGGAATCATATATTAAAATATTACAAATGAGATACAATAATTTCGATGTGGAATATGATCTGGATGAAGAACTTTTAACACTTCATACATTAAAGTTAATAATTCAGCCATTTGTTGAAAATTCTATATATCATGGCATAAAACCTAAAAGTAGTTTTGGACTGATTCTTATCGCAGTTAAGAAAAATGAAAACAAAATAAAAATTAGTATATCTGATAATGGGATTGGAATGAAAAGCTCTAAAATAGATACAATTTTACTAGATCGTAACAGTTTTGGTATAAGTGGGACAATTGAAAGAATTAAATTATATTATGGGAATAACTCATCTGTTATAATAAATAGTGAGTTAAACGTTGGAACTTTAGTAGAAATTACAATACCGGAAAATGTTACAATATATGGATAATTATAAAATACTTATTGTAGATGATGAATATTTAATTAGAGAATTAATTAAAAGAAGTATAGATTGGAATAAATTAAACTGTATTATTGTTGGTGAAGCTTCCTCATCAATAGAAGGGTTAAAAAAAGTTGATGAATACAATCCTGATATTATAATTTCAGATGTATGCATGCCAATTATGAATGGTTTGGAGTTTAGTCGAATTGTTTTAAGTAAACATCCTCACATAAATATTGTATTATTATCAGGTCATGATGAATTTAAGTATGTACAGAGTGCTTTATCTATAGGTGTAAAAGAGTATCTACTTAAACCATTAAATTCACAACAAGTAATTAACAGCATTGAAAAATTAAAAAATAATATTAATAAAGCACGGAAAACACTCCTGGATCTACAACAATTAGAGCTATATAAAAACGAAGCATACTATAATAATGAGAGCAGTAATTTAGTATGTAATATTAAAAAGTATATAGAAAAGAATATATCAGATCCTAATTTAACCCTTGTTTCAATTGCAAACGAATTTGGTATGAACCATTCATACCTGAGTAGAAAATTTAGCCAGGAAAGCAATTTTACAATAGTTGAATTTATTTCTAAATGCAGAGTGAACTTAGCTAAAAAACTTATTTTAACTACTGACCTTAGAAGTTACGAAATATGTGATCAAATAGGAATAAGTGACCCCCATTATTTCAGTCTTTTTTTTAAAAAACACACAGGTGTTTCAATAACTGAATTCAAAAAAAGCATAAAAGTAAAAAATTAGTCACAAAAAGTAAAAAAAGTAGATTTACGGCGTAAAAAAACAGTTGTAACTTAATTTGAACGTAAAAATAAAAAGGAGATATTATGAAAAAAATCGTTCTTATTTGTTTAATTGCATTTACGTCAATTAGTATATTTGCAAAAAACAATGGTGAAAATTCAAAAAACAAAGATGTTATTGTTCTTAATTTATGGGACATTATGGTAAGTGATTCAGATGAAAGGGTTATTAAACCAGCAATTGAGAAATGGAATGCTTCACATCCTGATATTCAGGTAATTAGAGACTCCCTGGATGATGCATCTTACAAAACTAAAATAAAAACTGCCATAGCTGCAGATGAAGCTCCAGATCTATTTTTTACATGGGGAGGAGGGTTCTCTGAACCATTTGTTAATGCTGGTAAAGTATTAAATTTAGATGATTATATATCAGATAATTTAATTTCAAGAGCTAAAGGTGGTTCTCTTTCATATGTTACTTACAATAACAGTTTATATGGACTTCCTTATGGAATGTGGGTTGGTGTTTTATATTGTAATACAGAATTATTTGAAAAGTACGGTGTTGAAATACCAGAAACTTTTTCAGATTTAGTAAATGTATCTAAAGTATTTAGAACCGAAGGTATTGGTGCCCTTGGTGTTGGTGCTGCTGAAAAATGGGTTGGAATGTTCTATCACAATATATTAACTCAAAGAACTGCAGGATCTGATACAGTAAATGCAGCATGGCAGGTAAAGCAGCATTTAATACCCCTGATTTTATTGAGGCTGCAACAAAACTTAAGGAACTTGTAGACGCCAACGCCTTCAATGATGGTTTTATGGGTATGGATTACGAGACAGTACAAAATATGTTTTTAGAAGGACAAATCCCTATGTTCTTCCAGGGGGACTGGGTTTCTGGGGATTGTGAACTTGAAGGTTCTGCAGTACAAGGTAAAATTAAGGCAGTTCATTTTCCATATATCAAGGGTAAAGAGAAATTCAGGAATGATTTCCTTGGTGGTTCTGTAGATAGTTTTATGGTATCAGCTAATACAAAATATCCTAAAGAATCTACAATGGTTTTAGAATATCTTGTAGAGGAATTATCATCCGAGGGTGCTAAAATGGGTGTAAATCTACCTGTGTATAAAGCTGATATAGATCTATCAAATTTAAATAGGGTAACAAAGCAAATTGTAGATCTAACAAACGATGCTACAGGATTCTCATTGGCATGGGATACTTTTTTAGTTGGTGAAGATACAGAATTGCATTTAGATTTAGTACAAGAGTTATTTGCAGGATTAATTTCTCCCCAAGAATTTGCTAATAAAATGCAAACAATAAACGAGTAAGCAGGTGGACAAAGTTCTTAGGGATAAAAGGGCAATAATTATTTTTGTTCTTCCCGGTTTTCTGCTATTTGTAAGTGTGGTAATACTTCCAATGTTTACTTCAACTTATTACAGTCTTTTCGATTGGGATGGTTATGGAAAGAAGATCTTTGTTGGTCTTAAAAATTATTTAGAAATTTTTACAGGGCAGGAGAGTGGTTTTAGTAAATCTATAGGAAATGCATTTTATTTAACGTTTTTAACTCTAATAATACAGTTTCCTATAGCACTCGTTCTTGCCCTAATATTATCTAGTAATATTAAAGGTGAAGGTTTCTTTAGAACAATTTATTTTATTCCGGTTATGTTGTCTGCTGTTGTTATAGCCCATTTATTTAAAAGAATTTACGATCCCAGTTTTGGGTTACTAAACTCTTTCTTACAAAATATTGGGCTTGAATCACTTAGGCATACATGGCTTGGAGAAATAAAGACCGCAATGACTTCTGCAAGTATACCAATACTTTGGCAGTGGATAGGATACCATATGCTACTTTTATATGCTGGTGCCAAGTCTGTTCCTAATGAGTTAAGAGAAGCTGCCAAAATTGATGGTGCAGGTCTTGTAACAACATCCTTTAAAATAATAATTCCTTTAATGTTTCCAGTAATAAAAGTCTGTTTAATTATGCTAATTGTGGGATCAATTAGGGAATTCGATGTAATTTATACAATGACAAAAGGTGGCCCAGTTAATTCTACCCAAATGCCTAGTTTAATGATGATTTCAACTATGTTTAGTAGATACAAATATGGAATGGGATCGGCCATGGCAATGACTATAGTTATATTGTGTCTCTCGATAACTGGATTTATGCAAAGATTTTTCAAAAGGGGTTAGGATGAAAAGAATAAACAAAACTTTATTATATGTTTTTTTAGGTTTTTTTGGAGTAATTCAAGTTTATCCACTGTTATATCTATTCTTTTTTTCACTCAAATCCAATGGTGAAATATTTGGTGGAAATATTATGGGATTACCAGAAAAATGGTTATGGAGTAACTATGAGGTAATTTTAAGTAAATCAGATATGCCTCTCTATTTTTTTAATAGCACACTGGTAACAGTAATAAGTATTTTGGCAATTATAGTGTTAGGCAGTACTGCTGCTTATGCTATACAAAGAATGAAATGGAAATACAGTAATCTTGTTTTAACAATATTTCTGCTGGGAATTATGATTCCTACCCAATCCAGTTTATTGCCACTATTTAATGCTTTTTCAGCTGTTGATTTAACCAATTCGTATATTGCTTTAATTGTACCATATATTTCATTTGGATTACCTGTAGCTATATATATTTTTACAGGTTTTTATGAATCAATACCTTTGGAAATGGAAGAATCAGGTTGTTTAGAAGGGTGTAATATCTTTCAAATTTATTATTATATTATATTACCTATGGTTAAGCCTGCTGTAGCAACAATTGCAATTTTTTCATATAGAAATATATGGAATGAACTGCTTTTTGCTGTTACTTTTATTAGTCAAAGAGCTTTTAAAACAGTTCCTGTAGGCTTAATGTCATTAACGGGAAGATATTCAACAAAATGGGGACCCATTGGTGCAGGCCTTTTATTAGCAGTACTCCCCAGTTTAATACTTTATTTATTACTTAGTAAAAAAGTGCAGGAGAGTATGATGGCTGGAGCTATTAAAGGGTAGATTTAATACTATGTAAAATTTTAAGCTGTTGTTTGGTTAATAATTCCCACGGCCAAATAACAGCTCCATCAGAATTTCCTCCTAATGCACTTTCAACCATAATCTTGAATTGAATATCAGATAATTTTTCTGTTCCATACATTGGTGATATTTGAATTGCTGGTAAAATATTGCTTTCTGTTAAATTGTAGAATTCTTCAACAATATCCAAAATCCATTTATTGTCTCTTCTTAACATAGGGGAATAACACATAGGTGAGATAAAATTAGCTAATTTCTTAAAATCTATAATATTCTGGCCAAGTATATTTTTTCTGGAAAAGTTAAATTCTCCTTCAAACCAGGGAACAACATGGATTGTAATAACTATGTTGTTGTCAATTTCTTTTATTGCAGAAACAATTTTTTCAATACTTTGGGTAATTTTTCTATAAGTAAATTCTTTCCATTTATCCCAATAATTTTTAAGAATATATGTGCCAGTATCCTCAAAGGTAGGGAAATTTGGTAATTCTATACCATATAAAGTTGTAAACTTTTTTATACAATATGGGCAAAAACAGCTTTTTTTAAAATTTTTAAAATCACTATTTTCGTAAATTTCCTCCCAGAATAAAAAATTTCTAATAAAATCTAGGCTTATTCCTTTAGGACTATACTCTTTAATTATATTTGTAATTTGTTCAATTCTATAATCAATTATATTTACATTTTCTGAATTTTCACCGTTTATACATAGGATTTCAAGCCATTTACCCATATCACTACCAACAGCTTTTTCACCATTCTCTAGTATGGCCAGAGGAAAACCGGAATTGTCATTTAATAGTGTCTGAATAACAAAATGAGCTTTTGATTGAATTTTATGTATAAACTCTTTATTGATTTTTTTAATTGCATCTCTGTAAAGAATGTAAACATCATTTATATCGAGCTCATTTATTCTTGTTAAAATTTCAGTTTTTTCTAAATTAGATTCCGGAAGATTTAATATTTTTGCTACAATTTTTTTCCCCATAATTATGCCTTTAGTATGTTTTAAGTAATTTTTTAATATCTTTAATTACAGTAGTTCTGGATACAGGATTTAAATCCTTATCCATTGGATTTCTACCATTATCTAATATATAGTGTACTTTTAATGGTCTATCTCCAGACATTCCTGAAACTGCTACATGATAACTTCTTGTCATATGCATCTGTGTTCTATATACACCAATCACACTATCTCCAATCTCTATTTGTTGATTATTAGTTGGTACAAACTGCATGTGATAGTCTATATCTTGTATTATGTTGTGATTATAATAAACTTTTCCGTTGGCTTTTGCTTGGTTCCAGTTTTTTCCAATCATAGCATACATTTTGTCACTGTAATTTGTATGGTAACAACCACCTCCATAGGCGTAATATCTGTCTTTGTATTTATGAGATATCTCTGTTAAATAACATATTGCAGTTTGTTCTGGTAAATCCGGGTTAAATGCATTTGAAGGAGTTGTCCCCAAAATGGCATTTCCAGGTTCTACATGAGTTGCTCCCAATTTTTTTAACAATTTCATTTCACTACTTGAAGTATTACCTGGCATATTAACATGTTCTACTTTAATTCCATTATTTTTTAAAATATCAATTGCTTCATATATAGCATCTACATTACTAGTAGGAACAATTTTATCATCCAGGTTTTCATTATATTTCAAGCATGGAAAAGCTGTCACTCCAATGAGTTTTATATTGGTAAAGCTCTGAATTTGGTTAATAAAAGGTGTAATGTCACTTATATGAAATCCTCCTTCCTGGCCTAAAAAGGATGAATCATTATCATTAAAAACTCTAATTAAAATATTTTGAATCTTCCCTTGTTTTTTTGCTGCATCATTTATCCATTCAGCGTGCTCAAGATTATATACCGTTATAACTTCAGGTTTTAATTTCACAACTTCTTTAACTAAATTTCGTGGAATCTGATTCAAATGACCTGCATGACCCAAAGGTATTTTATAATCACGACATGCGAGAGCACCTTGAAAATCTACAGCTACAACTTTATTCAGTCCCATTTTTATAGCCAGAGAATTAATATATGGGTTTCTATTATGCTGTTTAGACATAATATAAGTTTTTAAATTGTTGATTTTTGCATTTTTACTCAATTCCGAACAATTCTTTGCTATTAAATCTAAATTAATTACCCATGAATTAACAGGTATCTCACCATTTTGATGTAATTCCATTACATCTTTTAACATTTTTTCATTTCTTAATAATACATTGTCTAAATACATAATTTTCTCCATTTGCAATATATCATATTTTCACGTTAAACAAAATATAATTATAATAATTATTATATGAATTTTTTAATATAAATATGATATAGTTAGGAATGAGGTTTAAATTAAATGCAAGAGAAAATTAAGGATATCAGTTTAAATGATTTAAAGGAAATTGCTGATATAAAGAAGTACATTACAAAAACATTTGAGGATGGAGAGACTATTCTTCATATAGCAGCAGGATATAATACAAATCCTGAAGTTATTACTTATCTTGTAGAACAGGGATTTGACATTAACGAGAGGGATAATGATAATTGGCAAGCCATACATTATGCAGCATGTTACAACTCTAATCCTGTAGTAATTAATGTTTTAGTTCAGTCAGGAGCTGTTATTAATTCTAAAGCCGATGATGGTATACAACCAATTCATAATGCTGCTAAAAATAAAAACATTGAAATTTTAGATGCAATTATTAATAGCGGTGCTGATATAAACAGCAAAGATGATGAAAACTGGAGTATTCTTCATTATGCAGTACTCCATAATGATAATGTTAAGATCATAGATAAATTAATTAAACTTGGACTAAATATAAACATTAATGCAGATGGAGACTTACAACCAATACACAATGCTGCTAGAAATCCCAATTTAGAGATGATAAAAAAAGTTTTTGAGCTGGGTGGAGATATAAATTCCAGGGACGAAGATGATTGGCAAGCTATACATTTTGCTGCAGAAAATGAAAACCCCGATATTTTAAAGTTCATTATTAATAATGGTGGAGATGTAAATTCACGGGATAATAAAAACTGGCAACCAATACATCAGGCTGCTAGCTATAATTCCAATTTAAATATTTTTAAACTTTTAATGGATTCAGGAGCTGATATTAATTCTGTTACAAACGACGAGGCAAAACCAATACACTATGTTTCTGGGTATAATTCTAATCCGGATATTCTTGAGTTTTTAGTTAATAATGGTAGCCGAATAAACGCTAAGGATAGAGAAGGGTTACAACCAATTCATCTAGCTGTAATGTTTAATAAAAATCCTAAAATGCTTGAGGCTATTATTAATTGTGGTGGGAATGTTGATGCAGAAACATACGATGGAGAGACTCCCTTAAGTTATGCTGATTACTATAGAGCATCTAATGAAATAGTAGAAATTTTAAATAATTCAAAATAATTCAAAAATATTTTTTAATGCGAAAAATATTTACGCACACATATTTTAGACTCCTTGTATAAGGAGTTTAAAATGATTAGAAGTATGATTACTAATGTAGAGTATTTATTGGTAAAGTGGTATGCAACCCTTCATTTACAACAAAATCGAATATTAAAACTATATAATGAAAATGGAATTACCAGAAGTATTGCAAATAATGAGTTAAGAAAAATTTATTTACTAATGAAATTTTATAGAATGATAGATAAATATATAATAATTTTAAAAGCAAAAGTTCAAAGTATCAGTTTAGAGATAGACTAAGATTTATGTTTGATGTAATTTATCAGTATGGGAATGATAAAAACTGCTAAAGAAATAAAAGAAATAACTATTATGGCGGATATGCTTACAGAATTAATCTTAAAAAGCATATCCTGGGTTAAACCTGGTATTTCCACTGGTGAACTTGATCGTATGATTGAAAATGAAATGAAACTAATGGGAGTTACTGGTCCTTGTAAAGGATATCACGGGTTCCCCTGTGTGAGTTGTCTTTCTGTAAATAGCTCTGTTACCCATGGGATACCTGACAGTCGATTGCTTCAAGATGGCGATATATTAGATATAGACTTAGTAATAGAGAGAAATGGATTTTTTGCAGACTGTTCAAGAACAATAGCTGTTGGAAATATTTCTGCCGAAGCTCAAAGATTAATTACTGTAACAGAAGAATGCCTATTTAAAGGAATAAAAGCTGCTGTTCCAGGAAATACACTTGGAGATATTGGTTTTGCAATACAAAGTCATGCCGAAAGTAATGGTTATTCTGTTGTAAGAGAGTATTGTGGCCATTTTATTGGTCTTGAAATGCACGAATCACCATCTGTTACAAATTATGGTACTCCTGGTACAGGGGAAGTTTTAAAGCCAGGAATGATTTTTTGCATCGAACCTATGATAAATCAGGGAAGAAGAGCTATTACTGACCGTAATTGGGTAACTAAAACAAGGGATGGTAAACTTTCCAGTAGATGTGAACATATGGTTTTAATTACAGAAGATGGAAACAAAATCTTAACAAAACATTTCTAAAAAGGGTTTAAAATGAAGGATAAAAACAGTCTCAAAGCAATAATAATAATATTATTAGTATCGTTTGGTCATTTTTGGCACGATATTTTTACAGCATTTGTAACACCATTAATGCCAGTACTAAAGGATAATTTTGGACTTTCTTATCTACAAACAGGGTGGATACTAATTGCTGTAAGAATTCCTTCATTATTAAGCGCAAATATAGCAGGGTATGCAGAAAAACATAGTCCAAAATGGTTTGTTATTCTTTGCCCTTTAGTAACATCAATTTCAATAACATTATTAGGAGTAGCCCCTAATTACTACGTAATTTTGATATTAGTATTTATTTCTGGGTTGAGTGCTGCAGGTTTTCATGTTCCAGCACCAACTTTACTAAAAAGAAGTGCTCCCAATAGAATAGGGTTAGCAATGACATCTTTTCAAATAGGTGGAGAAGCGGCAAGAACAATGGGGCCACTAATTGTAGTATTAATATTATCAACTATTGGATTAAAAAATATGTATTTTCTTATACCTATTTCAATTTTAGTATCCTTAGGTTTTTATTACTCATTTAAAAAAATTGATGTATCTTTAGACCCTAAAGACAAAAAAAATGGATCAATAATCTCTACATTAAAAGAAGGATGGTGGATATTCCTTTTAATTGGAGGTATTTCAATTCACAAATCTATAATAACAACTTTAGCAAAGAGTTTTCTACCAATGTTTTTACAAGATAGTGGATATTCACTTTTCAAAGCGAATGGAGCATTATCTATAGTTCAAGGAGCTACCGTTGCCGGAGTAATAGTTGGTGGAATTTTTATAGACCGAATTGGTGCTAAAAAGATTCTATATATTGTACTTAGTACCGCAACAATTTTTACTTCAATGTTTATATTTATTCCTTCGTTACCAATTTATCCAATGTTAGTATTAATAGGGTTTTTCTCTTTTGCATCTATGCCTGCAATTTATACACTTATTCAAGGACGAGGTTTTAATTTTCCAACTACAGCAAACGGAATTTTTATGTCATTAAATTTTGGTATTACTTCTCTTATGCTAATAATAGCCGGAAAATTATCTGATATGCTAACAATTTCTACAACCTATAAAGTCTTAGGTTTAGGAGTTTTAATTGGTATTCCTCTTATTTTTATGTTATTTAAAACTGATGTATCAGAAAATAAAGAAAAAACACAACAAACCTAATTTGTACTATTTACATATTTTTAAATAAATACTATCTTCATTTAACTTTTAAAAATGTCTCTAGAATTAATAAAGTTACCATATAAAAAGATATAAACTTATTTTTTACGGAGACATAATGAAAATTCGAACTCGGCTGGTATTAACATTTACATTGTTAATATTTTTAATTTTTGCAGGTGTAACTACTGCAATTTCAATTTATTCAAGGAAAAATATTTCTGAAAGTTTAAATTTACAACTATATAATTTGACACAAACAATAACATCTGAGGTTGAATTTATTGTTTATAACACTGCTAAAACCTTTACACAATCAACAGGAATACAATTATTAGAATTTTACAATCTATCGGATAAGGCTATAAGTAAAGAAGATTCAAAAAAATTACTACTAGAAATTGTTAAAAGCAAAAAAATAGGGAAAACTGGCTATTTAGCAATTATAGATAATGAACAAAAAATAGTTTATCATCCCACAGAACAGACAGGTTCCAGGTTAAGTGTATTAAATGAGTGGTTAAATAGCACTGTTAACAATGAAATAGCAACTACTACTTATCAATATAATGGAAAAGCTAAAATACTAACTAAAATAAATATTCCTGAATTTAATTGGCAAATACTAATAACTGCATATGTTTGGGAATTTAAACAATATATAGACTATACCGAATTAGGGGATTTAATAAATTCAATAAAGATTGGAGAATCAGGTTATCCCTCAATAGTAGATGAAAATGGAATAATATTGACTCATCCATCATTAAAAATGCTAGGTAATAATATAACCACTATTAAAGATAGTAATGGAATTCAATTCTTGAAAGATATGGTTAACAATAGTATTGGGAAGGAAGAATACCCATGGTTAGAGTCTGATGGATCTATAAAAAATAAGTTCTTAAATTATGTAAAAATTGATTCCACTGGATGGTATATACTTACTACAGGCTATGTTGATGATTTTTTTAACAGTGTAAATATTATTCAGACATTTTTAATTATTGCATCAATTTTAGGTGTAATAATAAGTTTTATTGCTCTATATTTTATAAGTTTAGGAATTGTTAATCCAATAGGTAATCTTTCAAACGCAATTAAAGAAATTTCCGAAGGTGACGGAGATTTAACTAGAAGAGTGGAAACAAAAAGAAGAGACGAAACTGGTGTTATGGCAACTTTTCTTAATACATTTATTCATAAATTAAATATTATGATGAAAGATATTAAGGATGCAGCCCATCATACTTTAGTTGCAAGAGATGATCTTTCTGCTGCATCCGAAGAGACTGCGGCATCATTAAACCAGATAGGTCGAAGTGTAAACTCAATAAATAGTCAAATACATTTCTTAGGTTCAAACATAAATATTACTAAAGAATCTGTCGATGAAATAACAATTAATATAAATAATTTAAATAGTGAAATAGAGACTCAGAATGCAATGGTAGAAGAATCGACAGCAGCAATTACAGAGATGATTTCCTCTATAGACAGTGTTTCAAATATAACAACTAAAAAGCAAATTACAATTAACAATTTAGTTAAAACAGCAAAAGAGGGAGAGGAAGTAATCATAGACACACAAAGGTCTGTGAATGTTGTTAAAGATCAATTACAGGATATAAACGAATTAACTAATATTATATCAAGTATAGCATCTAGAACAAATTTATTAGCAATGAATGCTGCCATAGAGGCTGCTCATGCTGGAGATGCAGGGAAAGGGTTTGCTGTAGTAGCCGATGAAATAAGAAAATTAGCAGAATCTTCTAGTATAAGCTCCAACAAAATAAAAGAAACTATTAAAAGAGTAAATCTATCTATTAATGAAACTTCCGAACACAGTGAAAAAACAGGTCAAAGTTTTGCTTCTATAGATAGAGAAATTTCAGAAGTTGTTCATGCTTTAAATGAAATTGTAAATAGTACACAGGAGTTACAAGCAGGAGGACAGGAATTACTAGAAGCAATTGGTAGTTTAATGAATGTTTCCGGAAATGTTAAAGATAATTCTAATTCAATTAAATCATCACTCGAAAGGGTAAATAGTGCAATGTTTAATACATCAGACATTACTAATAAATTAGTTGACGCTATAACAGAGGTATCACTGGGAACTGAAGATATCATTAGTTCTATGGATAGCGTAACAAGAAATATTTCTTTAATATCTGAGAAAGCTGATAATCTTACAGCAAATGTTGATAAGTTTAAAATATATAGCTAAAAATAAAATTTTTTGTATAATAGGGTATGGATAATTTTAAAAATTTACATACTCTATTAAAAAATGTTTATAAAAAAGACTGGTTTCACATTTATAAAGATTTAAAGAGTGCCGAGAAAAATAATAATCTGGAAAAACTAGAAAGTATAAAAAATAGAATAGACAAATCAATTAAATATAGGGAAAGCCGTAAAAATAGTAAACCAACCCTCTTTTACAATGAAGAACTTCCAGTTACAAAAAGAAGAGATGAAATAGTTAAAACAATAAAAAACAATCAAGTAGTAATAATTTCCGGTCAAACAGGTTCTGGGAAAACAACTCAAATTCCTAAATTTTGTTTAGAAGCTGGTTGTGGTGAAGGTGGAATAATCGCATGTACCCAACCAAGAAGAATTGCTGCTGTATCAGTAGCTACAAGGTTAGCCGAAGAATTAAAATCTCCTTTAGGACGTGATGTAGGATATAAGATTCGTTTTGGTGAAGAGTTCTCAAAAGATGGCTATATTAAGGTTTTAACCGATGGTATGCTACTTGCCGAAACACAGACTGATCGTTTTTTAAATAATTACGACTGCATAATTATAGATGAAGCCCATGAACGAAGCCTAAACATTGATTTTATTATTGGTATTCTTAGAAATATTATAACTAAAAGATCAGATTTAAAAGTTATTATTACTTCAGCAACAATAGATACAGAAAAGTTTTCAAAAGCCTTTAACAATGCACCAGTTATTGAGGTAAGTGGTAGGACTTTTCCAGTTGAAGTAATTTATAAAGAAGATGATAACAATGATTTAGAGCTCAGTTTTGGAGAAAAAGCAGCAAATGCAACAATAGAATTAGTAGAAACTACAAATAATGGAGATATATTAGTATTTTTACCAACAGAACAGGATATTCAGGAAGCTATAGATTCATTAACAAAAAGATTTCTAGGTAAATATGAAATATTACCACTTTTTGCAAGATTGAGCCAAAGTGAACAAAAAGAGGTTTTTAAAAGCACTAATAAGAGAAAAATAATTGTTTCAACTAATATTGCTGAAACATCACTAACAATTCCAGGTATTAAGTATGTAATTGATTCAGGAGTTGCCAGAATATCCCAATATTCACATAAAACAAGAACAATGGGACTACCTGTTTCACCAATTTCAAGAAGCAGTGCAGACCAAAGAAAGGGTAGGTGTGGAAGAGTTGAAAACGGAATTTGCATTCGACTATATTCTGAAGCGGACTACAACAAAAGAGCTTTGTTCACCCCACCAGAAATTCAAAGAACTAATTTAGCAGAAGTTATATTAAGAATGATAGCGTTAAAGTTAGATGATGTGAAGAATTTCCCATTTATAGATTCTCCGCCTGTAAGCGGAATAAAAGATGGATACGATCTGCTAGTTGAACTTGGAGCTATTAAAAAAAATAAAGATAAGTGGATATTAACTAAAAATGGATTATTAATGTCTAAATATCCTATTGATCCAAGAGATTCAAGGATGATTTTAGAAGCGGTTACAGAGGGTTGTGTAAAGGAAGTTTCTGCATTAGCTGCAATTGTTTCAATACACGATCCTAGAAATAGATCTAAGGAGCAAGCTAAATTAGCAGATGAAAAACATAATAGATTTAAACATCCAGAATCTGATTTCTTAACTCTATTAAATATATGGAACGAGTATGAGTCTGAATTAAAAAAGAGAGGTTCTACAAACGGAAAGATAAAAAAATGGTGTAAATCCAATTTCTTATCTTATAAAAGAATGAGGGAATGGAAAGATATATATTCTCAAATAGTAAACCTGAATAAAGAGAATAATATAAAAGAGACTTTTTTACCAAAAGAAGATTGGACAGATAAAGAGTTAAATAATAATTATGGAAGAATCCATAGATCTCTTCTTACTGGATACTTAAGTACAATTGCACTTAAAAGAGAGAAAAATTTTTACAGATTAACAAGAGATAGAGAGGGAATGATTTATCCGGGATCTGGTTTATTTAACAATGGAGGTGATTGGGTTTTTTCTTTTGAGCAAGTTAAAACAACTAACCTTTATCTAAGAACAGTAGCGAACATCAATGTTGAATGGCTTGAAAGACTTGGTGGGGATTTATGTAAAAAGAGTTATTCTTCACCATATTATAATCCAGATTCTGGTGAAGTTCGTGCATTGGAAAAGGTTTCGCTTTTTGGGCTTCCAATAGTATATAACAGAGATGTTGATTACGGAATCTACAATAAGCAGGAAGCAACAAACATATTTATACGGAGTTGCTTAGTCGACGGGGAGATTACAGATAAACAACGTTCTGAATTTGGATTTTTAGATTTTAATTTAACACTTATAGAAAAAATAGGAAAAATGGAAGATAAACTTAGACAGAGAAATATTCTTGTAGACGAATCATCCATAGAAAAATTTTATATAGAAAAAATAGTAAATATATCATCCTTGAATGAACTTAAATCACTAATTAGAAAAAATGGTGGGGATAAATTTCTGCGTATGAAAGAAGAAGACTTATATACAGAAATCCCGGGAGGTCTAGAGGATTTCCCAGATACTTACACTATAGGCGATAGTACATTTAAAATAGATTATCACTTTGATCCTGGTAAAGAATTAGATGGTGTTACAATAAAAGTTCCTGCTAGGGATGCTATGGACATCCCTAAAGAGAGTCTGGATTTAGCAGTTCCTGGATTATTAAAAGATAGAATTACAGGTTTAATAAAGGGTCTTCCTAAAGAGTATAGGAAAAAACTAATACCTTTAACTTCAACAGTTGATGACATCATGAAAAATATGGAAATTAATCATAATAATCTTCATTTACAACTAAGTAACTATATTTATGAAAACTGGAGATTTAATATTCCTGTTACAGAATGGGATGAAAATAAACTTCCAGAATATTTAAAGATTCGAATCTCAATAATTGATGAAAAAGGAAAGGAAATTAATTCAAGCAGGGATGGAGAGATACTTTACGACGACTATTCTTATCGTGTGAAAAATATTAAGAACATAAAAAAAGCTAAAGAAAATTTTGAAAGAACAGGGATTACAAAATGGGATTTCAATGAACCTTTAGAGGAAAAAATAGAGATTAAAGGTATTGTATATTATCCTGGGTTAAAAATTGTAGATAATACAGTATCAATAATCTTATTTGACAGGAAGAAAGAGGCTGATAGATCTCACTTTGAAGGAACAGCTCTTTTAGTTATGAATCATTTAAATAAACAACTAAAAGCTATCAAAGTTGATATTTCATTGAGCAATGAAGAAAAACTGTTAACAAATTATTTTGGAGGAGAAAAAGAGTATTACAACTATTTTTTCTTTAGATTAATAAAAGATTTAGTCGTCTCCAATATAAGAACAAGGAATGATTTTGAGGATTTCTTAAAAAAAATATCCCCGGATTTACTAGAAATTGCGGTACAGCAGAGTAGAGAATTATCAGTTCTATTATTGGAATACAAAAATTTAAGAGAATCAATGTCTAGAGTTAAAGATAAATTAATAAATAGGGGACAAGATTTTATTACTGATATAAATAGTGAATTAAATAGATTAATGCCAAATGATTTTATAATTAAAAGTGACTCTTTTACAAATCTACTTAGATATTTAAAAGGTTTAAATGAAAGAATTAATAGGGGTATTGTTAATCTGGTCAAAGATAAAGAAAAAAGAGACCACATTTTATGGTTTGAAAACGAAATTAATTTAGTAAGAGAAAATTTATCACCAGCTGCAACTATAGATAAACTTGATCTAATTAACGATTATCTAAGATTATTAGAGGAGTATCGTGTTTCTGTTTATGCTGGAAATATAAAACTTCCTGTTAAAGTTTCAGAAAAAATATTAACTGATCTACTAAATGAAATTGACAGAACTATTTGACCGTAATTAAATAATCATGATAATATGTTTTAAATTATAATAATCAGGATTTAATAATGAAAATATTAGTTGTAGATGATTCTCGAATAATGAGAACAATTGTAAAGAATTCTCTTCTCCAGAATAACTCTGCTCTTTACTCTTTTTTAGAGGCGGATAATGGTGTTGATGCATTTAATATTCTAGAAAGAGAGCATGTAGATCTTCTTCTCGTAGATTGGAATATGCCACATTTAAACGGGCTTGATTTAGTAAAAGAATTAAGAATACTTCCAAAATATAAGAATTTACCAATAATAATGATTACCTCAGAGGCTGCAAAATACAATGTTATTGAAGCTGTAAAGGCTGGAGTAAATGATTATTTGGTTAAGCCAGTAGATGATAAAAAGCTTTTATTAAAAATTGAACAAGTAATGAGCATAAATTAAAAAAAGAAGGAACAGCAATGGATACTAAATATATTGAACCGTTTATAGAAGCAACAATTAATGTTTTTAGAGAATTTTACAAAGAGGAGCCAATATTAAGATCACCTTTTCTTTTCGATAAAGAAGAAAATTTAGGTTGGGATCTTTCGGCGGTTATTGGTATAGCAGGTGAAACAAAGGGTGTTGTATCCATAAGTTTTCCCAAAAATTTAATTATTCAACTAACAGAAAAACTTGTTGGACATGAAATTGATTCATTAAATGATGATGTTATAGACTCTACAGGAGAGATTGTAAATATTATAGCAGGAAATGCAAAAAAGGGATTAGAGCAATACAGGCTTGTTATCTCTCTTCCTTCCATAGTTGAAGGGCCTGACCACAAAATTGCTTGGCCAACTTCAAGTATGCCTATTATTACAATTCCTTTCGACACATCATTAGGACCATTTCACCTTTCAGTAGGTTTAGAAGATATAATTAAATAGTTTAGGGGTCATCATGTTCAAAAAGTTTTTATTCTCAATACTATATAACGGTTTAACCGAAGATTCTGGATTAAAAGATAAATCTAGAAGTGCTGTTTTAAATAGTATTTCATTAATTAGTGTAGTAATTCTGCTTTCTTATGCCGTAATTGATATAATAGCAAAAATTTATTTGATTGCATTTATAACAGCAACTACTGCAATTTTAATATTATTTGCAATAATTCTTGTTGGAATTACCAAGCGAATATCAATTGGTACTTCTACTGTATCCTATATAGCATTTATCTTTTTTCTCTTAATTTTAGCAACTTCAAGGGAAGAAAGAGCCGGATATTTTTGGATTATGCTATTTCCTTTAGTATCAATATTCTTTCTGGGTATTACACATGGAACGATTTTAACAGTTTTATTTGGTTTAATAAGTTATTTTCTTATATTTATCTATAAAGGACCTGCAGATGTAATTTTCATTCATGGAATGGGTGTTCGGGTTATGGGTGCATATATAGGTGTTAGTTTATTTACTATAGCATTTGAAATTATAAGAATGATGGCATTCGATCAATTAGAAAAAACAACTAACGATTTAGTTGCTAGAAGAAAACAGACTGCTATGATCTTTAATAACGTAAAACAGGGTATTTTTTTATTAGATGAAGATTTAGTGTTATCTGAGGAAAGATCATTCTACTTTAATGAACTGTTTGGTAAAACTAGAATAAATCAGCCATTTCTTGAACTTTTAAAAGATAAATTACCTAATAGAGATTTTATTGCAACTAAAGATTATTTAGAACTTTTTTTTAACAAAACAGTAAATCCAGCACTTCTTAGTTCTATAAATCCTATAGAAAAGGTATTAATAACATTTGATTCAAAAAAAGCTGAAGAGAAACAGGTATGGCTTGAATTTGCATTTGAAAGAATTTTATCAAAAAATGGATCAATAGAAATCTTAGGTTTATTTAGAGATATTACTGAGCGGGTAACTCTTGAAGAACAATTAATAAAAGAAGAAAATGAAAGTATTAAAAATATGGAAAATCTCTTCCAGATAATTCATGTTAACCCAGAACTTATGGAAGAATTTTTAAAAGATACTTCCGATGAAATAAACAGTATAAACGAACTTTTAAAGGTTGAAACCCAGGATACTCGTAGTTTAGTTAATAATATCTTTACTATAATTCACGGAATTAAGGGTAATGCAATGCTTTTAGGACTTTCCAATCTATCTGAAAGATTAAAAACTTTTGAGGATTATTTAAAGGATTTAAAATCATCTACTGCAACATGGAGAGAATTATTAAAATTAACTGTTAATTTAGCTGAAATTAAACACGATTTAGACCAGATAAATACTCTTATAGAAAAGATTATCTCTTTCCAGAAATTAACAGGCGAAAATGTTAAGAGTAAAAAATATATATTTGAGCAAAATTTAAAGAAATCTATAGATAAACTTTGTAAAGAATATAATAAAGATGTAATCCTAGATCTAAATGATTATAATATTGATTTAGTTCCTGATAAATATAAAAAATTGTTTAAAGATTCTATCAGTCAATTTATAAGAAATTCTATAGCACATGGAATAGAGGATAAAAATGAACGAATTATAAAAAATAAAAAACCAGATGGAACTATAAAAATATCATTAGAAAAAAAAGATGATAAACTATATTTCTCATTTTATGATGATGGAAGAGGTCTAAGTCTTGAAAAAATTAAAAAAATAGCTATTGAAAAGAAAGGTTACTCTAAAGCTCAAGTTGAAAATTTTACAACAGCTGATGCTGCAAAATTAATTTTTAGTCCTGGATTTTCAACCTCTGATAAAGTTGATAATTTATCCGGACAAGGTATAGGAATGAATGTTATAAAAACACACGTAGATAAAGTTGGAGGGAAATTAAACCTTAGATCTAGTTCCGGAAGTTTCTGTGAATTTAAAATATTATTGCATGCTTAGTTCCTTAGTACTATTATTTAAAGAATGAGTAGAGATGAAATAATTAAATTCGCAAATTACATAATTAATTCTGTACAAAGAAAAAAAATTATCCCACTGGAGTTATTTAAAAATGTATCAGAATTAAATAGTGATAGTTCCAGTGTATATAAATTATTAGTAGATACTTGGAATAACAGTAACATATCTGAATATAGTGAAGTTAATCATCCTTTAAACTTAAGCCGAGGATTTAAGGATGATTTAACAACTGAGGAACAGTTAGCATCATACCTACCGGAAGAAAAAATACTAATTAATAAAGATATTTTCCGAAATCGTTTAGAATCAATTGATTTAGTATCTATAAACAATAATGAGCAGCAAAAAATTATAAATTCACTAAATAAAGATTCTATAGGATTAACTAATAACGATGTTCTTCTTTATTATAATTTAATTAAAATAAACCAGATATCCAAAAAAAATTCGTCCCAACTTACATCTAATACTTCAAGCCGTAATTTTGCTCAAGAGATATTTGATTTAGCTATAAAATCATTCAATATGACAAATTTAAATATAAAAAAAACAAATGGAGGTAAACTTTTAGAGGAAATAGATTCAGTAAAAATTCTTAAAGATTCTATAGACAGTAAGAGGATCAATCCATATGTATTAACTATTTGTCTTGGATTTAAAAAAAGTAAATTTGTCGATTTTTTTGTAAATTTTATTACCTATATGGTAGAACAGAGGGGTGATGATGTACAGGAAGTTCTAACCTATATTGGTTTTTATATATTATTTAATGGATCATCACCAAAACAATTTTCAATTTTAGAGTTAAGCTCAAATGTTGAAGCATTTGTAAATGATAGAATAGGGCGTGTTAAAAGTGTTTACTATGTTGCAATGCTTTTTGCTCATACCTTTAATGTCCTATTAACTGCGCAGATGTATGAAATATCAGAAAAATATCAGAATAGTTCTGTTGATCAAAGGTTAAAACTTGAAAAGTTATATAGTGCAGATACAAGAAGATCTTTACTTGTATCAAACTCCATTACTATAGCCACTAGAAAAATTGCATCCTTTAAAAATGAATCTTTAGAAGTTCAAAATGCATTTAAAAGATTTAGTGGAAATACCAAGGATTTAATATCTGTTAAAGATCTATTCGATACAAATTGGAGTTCAAAATGATTGTTAATCCTAAAGAAAATTTCAAACCGTTAATTACTTTTCTTGATAAGATAAATCCAATTCTGATTATTATATCTATTATTGGGCTGTTTATGGAGTACACTAGTTTTAAAGCATTTGTTTTATTACCTAATAAAATTATATCTATTTTATTTGTTATTGACTTTCTAATACGAATTATTTCTTTTGATCCTGTTAAGTATTTTATTTATGGCTACGGATGGGTGGATTTTCTAGCTAGTATGCCGGGAATTTTCTTCTTTTTAAATAATACCCCTTTGTTTACTGTTTTTAAAATTATCAAAGTTGGAAGATTTTTTAAAATTATCCGTATCTTAAGATTTTTAAGGGTATTTAGTTTTCTAAAAAAAATGAAAGCCGACTCTGTATGGATACAAGATAGAATAATGAAAATTGGAATAACCATTGTTCTTATTTTTATTATAGGTATTATTTTTATTGATAGTACTGTTGATAAACTACTGACAGAGAATGAAATATTGCAAATTGAAAATGAATATATAAATTTACAGAATGATATTTTTCAACTTATGAAAAATAATAATGAAATTGTTTATATTCTTACAGATCGAGTTTTATATGATCGAAATGGTAATATTATAAATGATTATACTGTTATTAATAATTTAATGGCAGACGAATTGGAAAATTACTTATTAGTTTCATTTTCAGAGAATCAATTTGTTACTAAAAATAATCTTGAATTACCATTTGAGGGCATTATAAAAAAATATAGTGATTTTAGTAACTATCAAAATATTATAATGATTGGTTTATTAACAACATTACTTACAATTTTAACAATTATGATTTTTTACATGGGATTTGTTTTTGCTAAAGATATACAAGTTATTCAGTTAATAATAGATTCATTCGATGCTGATGATGATTTATTACTTAAACAGGAGGGTGATAAATTAAGATCTGATGATGGGATTATTTCTATAGATCCTAATGATAATGAAATATTAAACCTGTTAAAAGCTGCAGTAATAAAGTCCGAAAGCTCATCTTCAAATAACGACGATTTATTTATGAATATAGCAACAGGTATTGGAGTAAATAATGAAATTGACACTAATGAATTAATTGAAGAGACTATTAAAAAACTGACACCGGCAATAGTAAAGTACATAAAAAAAGAGTTAAAACACTAAGTGTCCTAACTCTTATGCCACCAATGGGACTTGAACCCATGACACAGGGATTTTCAGTCCCCTGCTCTACCAACTGAGCTACAGCGGCATTAACGAATATATTTATATTAAAAACGTATAAATTAGTCAATAACTATTGTAAATAATTTAAAGTAGTAGGTAATATGTCTATATGAAACAGTATAAAAGAGGAATTGAAGCATATAAATCTGTATCCACCGGTGTATTAACAAGTACTGAACCAGTGCAAAAAAATCCACCAAGTGATGGGTTAATAAAAAAAACTGTTAAAAAGAATGAAAATAAGATAGATAAAATAGCTAAATTATTATTAGTTCTAGGCAAGAAAGAGGCATCTACAGTAATCTCAACACTTCCTGAGAGAGATATAGAAAATATTTCAAGAAAAATTGCAGGAATTGATAGAGTCCCTAAAAAAGAAGCTGTTGAAATATTAGAGGAATTTGGAAAAAAAGAGTCTGATTATATATGTAAGCAGGGAGGAGTGGAAACAGCTAGAGCGATTCTTGTTAATGCGTTTGGACAGGAAAAAGGAAATAAAGTTCTATATAAAGCTGTACCAGATAGTGCTGACAAACCATTTTCTTTTTTAAACGATTTAGATTTTAATCAAAGGATGATGATACTTAGAAAAGAGAGTCAGGCTGTTCTTACAATTGTTTTAAACTATTTATCTCCTAAATACTCATCTCAAATATTAGAATCATTACCTCCGGAACAACAAAAAGATATAGTTAGAAGGCTTACTAAATTAAAAAGAGTTAGTCCTGAAGTTATAAATATTATAAGTACTAATCTTAAAGAAAGAATAAATAAAATAGGACTAAAAGATAATAATGAGATAGATGGCAGGGGAGCACTTGTAGATATTCTTAAATTCATGGATAGGGACGATGAAGTAACTTTATTATCAGAGTTAGATAAAAAAGATCCAGTACTTGGAGAAATTATAAGGGATAGACTATACACAATAGATGTTATACATAATATTGATAAAATAGATTTACAAAAAGTAATACAGGAATTAACAGATACTGAACTTGTCTATCTTATAAAAGGTGAATCTGAAGAGATTCA
>JAFGYD010000016.1 GCA_016936295.1 Spirochaetales bacterium
AGGGGATGCTGTCTATACTGGTTTTTATCAGGAACACAGTACAACCCCTTTTCCCATCTTGGGTAGACAAAAACAGATTCACTTAGTTGTTCTCCATTTTTTGCATTAACAAGTATTCCTCGGACTGAGTCACTACCATAATCCAATCCAATAACAAAATTTTCTTCCATAAGTACTCCTTTATTTTATATGCGTGGTCGTTAACGCATATTACACTCAAATTTTACACATGTCAAATAAAGATTTGCGATGAAAAGGTCAAAAAAACATTTTTTTTAAAAAATTAATTTGACAGCTAGAAATATCAGAACTAACATAATTAAAAATGCGTTAACGTCAACGCAAAACAAGGAGTCAAGAGAATGAAAAAATTAGTTAGCATTATTTTAATGACACTAATGGCATGTGGTATTGTTTTTGCCAATGGAAACAAAGAAACAAAGAGTAAATTTATAGGTGTTGCTATGCCTACTCAATCATCAGAAAGATGGGTGGACGATGGGAACAATATGAAAAAACAATTGGAAGCATTAGGTTATAAAGTTGACTTGCAATATGCTGAAGATGTTGTAGAAAATCAGATTTCTCAGCTTGAAAACATGATCACTAAAGGTGTTGATGCATTAGTAATTGCTTCTATTGATGGTGAGGCTTTAACTGGAGTTTTAGAAAAAGCTGCAGAACAAAATATTCCCGTAATTGCATACGATAGACTTATAAAAAATTCAGACTATGTTTCTTATTATGCTACTTTTGATAACTTTAAAGTGGGTGTTCAGCAGGGTTCCTTTATTGTTAAGTCTTTAGGATTGGATAAGGGAGAAAAAGGTCCTTTTAATATAGAGTTATTTGGAGGTTCTCCAGACGATAATAATGCATACTTTTTCTATGATGGTGCAATGAGTGTATTAGAGCCATATCTTTTAGATGGTTCATTAGTTATTCAATCTAAACAAGAGGGTATGGATAAATGTGCTACTTTAAGATGGGATGGAGCAACTGCTCAGGCTAGAATGGATAATATTTTAACAGCTTACTATGCTAGTGGTGAAACAGTAGATGCTATTTTATCACCATATGATGGAATCTCAATTGGAGTTTTATCTTCTGTTAAAAACATAGGATATGGAAGCTCAGATTTACCATTACCAATAATAACTGGTCAAGATGCAGAAGTTGCATCTGTTAAATCTATAATTCTTGGTGAGCAAACACACACAGTTTTTAAAGATACTAGAACTTTAGCTGCGGTTGCTGTTTCAATGGTTGAAGCATTATTAACAGGAAGTACTCCTGAAATAAATGATACAAAAACATATTTTAATGGTAAAAAAGTTGTTCCTTCATATTTATGTGAACCAATATCTGTAGATATTACTAACTATAAAAAAGTACTTATAGACGATTCTGCATATTACACAATGGATCAATTAAAATAACTTTTTACTAGCCGGCTAAAAATTTAGCCGGCTTAGAATAACTGCTAAAGGAGTTAATGTGTCAGAAAATATATTGGAAATGAAAAACATTACAAAGTTATTTCCTGGAGTAAAAGCTCTGGATAATGTTAACCTGAAAGTTAAACAAAACCAGATTCATGCCCTTGTAGGAGAAAATGGAGCTGGAAAATCAACTTTAATGAATGTTTTAAGTGGTGTATATCCCCATGGTAGTTATACAGGAGACATAATCTATAAAGGAGAGGTTTGTGAATTTAAAGAGATAACAGATAGCGAGAAAAAAGGTATAGTTATAATTCATCAGGAATTAGCATTAATACCATATCTTTCTATAGCTGAAAATATTTTTCTTGGTAATGAACAAGCTAATAATGGAATTATAAATTGGGATATTACCCTCTCTAAAACAATTGAACTTTTAAAAAAAGTAGGTTTAACCGATAATCCAAATACACATATTCACACAATTGGTGTTGGTAAACAGCAGTTGGTTGAAATTGTTAAAGCATTAGCTAAGGATGTAAAATTACTTATACTTGACGAACCAACAGCTGCATTAAATGATGATGATTCAGAACGATTACTTGATTTACTACTTGAATTAAAAAATCACGGTGTAACATCTATAATTATCTCTCATAAGTTAAATGAAATAACCAAGGTTGCAGACGAGATTACGGTAATTAGAGATGGTAGTACAATAGAAACACTTGTCAAAGGTGTTGATGAAATTACCGAAGATAGAATTATTCAAGGTATGGTTGGTCGTGAATTAACTGACCGATATCCTGTTAGAGAGAATAAAAATATTGGAGATATCTTTTTTGAAGTTAAAAACTGGAATGTCTTTGATAGTGATACTGTCGATTTACAAGTTTTGCATAATATAAATATTAATGTTAAACGTGGAGAAGTAGTAGGTATTGCCGGTTTAATGGGTGCTGGAAGAACAGAGTTTGCAATGAGCCTTTTTGGTAGAACATTTGGAAGTAACATTTCAGGTTCTATTATTAAAGATGGGAAAGAAATTCATATTAAAGATGTACCTTCTGCTATAAACCATAAAATAGCTTATGTTACAGAAGACAGAAAAAGTGCAGGATTAGTTTTATTAGATGATATTAAAAGAAATATAACCCTGGCAAATCTAGCAGGAATTAGTAAGAATAACATTATTGACTTAAACAGAGAGATTGTTGTTGCGGAAGACTATAGAAAAAAAATGAATATCAAATCTTCTAGCATTTTACAATCAACTGGTAATTTATCCGGAGGAAATCAGCAGAAGGTAGTTCTTAGTAAGTGGATTTTTTCTAACCCGGATTTATTAATTTTAGATGAACCTACAAGAGGTATTGATGTAGGTGCTAAATATGAAATTTATACAATAATAAACGAACTTATATCACAGGGGAAATCAATCATCATGATATCTTCAGAATTATCTGAAATATTAGGAATGTGCGACAGGATTTATGTGATGAATGAAGGTTATATTGTTGGAGAGCAAGATAGGGAAGTAGCATCCCAGGAAAGTATAATGAGATGTATTATGCAAAATAAAAGGAGAATACATGAGTATTGATATTAAAAATAAATTTAAAGCTCATTTAAAGCAAAATGCAATGATTATTGCGCTTGTTTCAATTGTTATATTATTCCAAATAACAACTAATGGAATATTATTAAAACCTTTAAATGTTACAAATTTAATTCTGCAGAATAGTTATATTCTTGTGTTAGCAATAGGTATGCTATTAGCAATTCTTTCTGGTGGAAATATCGATCTTTCTGTTGGATCTGTTGCTGCATTTGTAGGAGCAATATCTGCAACTCTATCAGTAACCTTCGGGCTTCCCACAATTCCGACAATTATAATTTCACTATTTGTTGGGGCTTTAGTCGGTGTTTGGCAAGGGTATTGGATAGCTTATGTTCGTATACCATCATTTATAGCCACATTAGCCGGTATGTTAGTATTCCGTGGATTAACAATGGTAATTTTAAAGGGAAGAACACTTGCTCCATACCCTTTATCATATCAGAAAATAGCCTCGGGCTTTATTCCTGATATCATAGGAGATGGAAGTGGTTTACATTTAACAACAATAGTTATAGGTATTCTTTGTTCAATCTTATATATATTTTTTATGATAAAAAAAAGAAGAAGTAAAAAAATGTTTAATTTTGATGTCCCATCAAATTTTAGTTTTATTATTTCAACAGGTGCTATGGTTGTAATTATTAATTTATTTACAGTATGGTTAGCTTTATACAAAGGAATACCAAATGTATTACTTTTACTAGCTACTTTGGTTCTTATTTATTCATATATAACTAATAAAACTATTATCGGTAGACATATATATGCTTTTGGAGGGAACGAGAAAGCAGCCAGACTTTCAGGAGTAAAAACAAATAGAGTTCTTTTTGGTATTTATGTAAATATGGCTATTTTAGCGGCTCTTGCAGGTATTATTTTCTCAGGTAGATTAAATGCTGCTACGCCGAAAGCTGGAAATCTGTTTGAATTGGATGCTATTGCGGCTTGCTATATTGGCGGTGCTTCGGCTACAGGTGGTATTGGAACTATAATTGGTGCAATTATTGGTGGACTAATTATGGGTGTATTAAATAATGGTATGTCAATTATGGGCGTAAGTATAGATTGGCAGCAAGCAATTAAAGGTATGGTTTTACTATCTGCAGTTGCCTTTGATGTTTATTCAAAGAAAAGAACAAAATAATTTTAACTAATTCTTGGGTTTCTCTCCTCCTCCCAAGAATTAGTTTTTTTTAAAATGTACTAATATTTTCTTTTGTAATAATATTCATAGGTATAATTATTTGATCATCAATTTTTTTTAGAAGAATTAAATGATCGTACAAGCTTTTAATTCCAATATATCCCTGTTTTTTAGGCTGTTGGGTTATAATAAAATCAATTGTTTCGTTAATAACCAAATCTTCTCCATTTGGAATAATATCGTAACCAATTAAAGGAATTTTTCTAAATTTATCCCCCTTATTATTGAGATAGTTGGCTATAGTATAGACCATAGAATTGGCAACAAAAATTCCACATGGTAAATTCTCTTCATCTTTTAGATTTTCAATTAAACTTGTATCTGTTTTATGGTCAATATTACTTTTTATAATGTTGACAATCACATTGGGAATACGTTCTTTTATTGAATTAAGAAATCCTTCTAATCTGTTTTTTAAGTGGTTATCGTCTCCGTATGGGTCAATAACAAGTATAGTCGGTGTTGATTTTTCTTTAACCAGTAAAGACATTAATTTTGCGGAAAGTACACCGCTTTTGTATGAATCCTGTCCTATATAAGTTATTTTATTTTTAATATTAGGAATATCCGAGTCTATGAATAGAAATGGTTTTGGTTGGGATTCCAATAGTGTCCTGGATTCTTCTGTACGAACTGGAATTGCAAGTATTCCTAATGAATCGTCATTAAACGCTTTTTCGTATGCAAGTTTACAAGAAATTGAGGAATATCTGTCGAAGTGATAGATATTAAGTTTAGTGCCCTGGGATGATAATTCAGTTAAACTTGAATTAATTCCTTCTAATATTAAATTCCAGTATCCATTATCCTGGTCTTTATTTGGCATAACTACAGAAAAAGAGTGTTGTGTAGATTTTTTGAGACCACGAGCATGTAGATTAGGGGTATATCCTAAATCTTTAACTAATTTATGTACTTTCTCTGCTGTTTTTTCTGAAAATCTTCCTCTGTTATGAAGTATTCTATCAACTGTTCCTATAGAAACTCCAGCTGCATCAGCGATTTCTTTAATTGTAACCATTTTTTAATTTTATATAATTATTAGAAAAGAAAAAACTGACCTGTTGCATATTTTACCTGTTTAGCGTTTTTAATTTTTTCTTTGTCACTAACTTCACCTATAAGAATAGGAGATAGGGGATTATGATTGTAAAAATTATTATCAATCTCTTTGAAATTTGAATTTGCATAACAGTATAAACACTTATGCATACATGTGTTGTACTCTCCTATATCATTTCCTAATAAACAGTTACACGACTCTCTAAGTTTTGGTAGCTTAGGAATGTTTAACTCAATATTTAATGCTTTTTCTAATACTTCTTTATTTATACAACCCGTAATATCTACACCTGTTTCTACTAAAATATCATTTTCCATACATGTTTTTACTCTAATATTATACCTTGAAGCAATTTTCACCATTTCATTACATATAAAAATTTGCTCCTGTATTGGTACTTCTATAATTTGTGGTAGGAATCTTCTGGTCGAGTTATAGAAATCTATAAAACTTATAATGCACGTATCTGTATATTTATGTAACTTAGAGGCTATGTTTTCAAAAGTTTCTAAATGTTTTTTAATGCTATATTTTTCAGATAAAAAAATTGGGTCGTAACGCCACTGAACGCAGTTCGATCCAACTATATTTGAAAGGGAAATAAATGATTTTATTACTGAATCAATACTTGGAACATTTGGTTCAATATCCGAATCGTATCCTGTAATAGTGACAAACCAAAATTGATTATATTCTTTAATTTCATGCAATCTTCCCAACATTGGTTCCGGGTTTTTGGTGCAAAAGGATAAACAGTCAACAACATTAGGGTTTAAAACATATTTTGTTATCTGCTCATTGAAGTACGGGTTTCTAACATAGACAAATCCTTGAGAAATTCTGTTATAAAACCAATCACTGAAAAAAGCAGGTATATCAGTTCTTTGACCTGTATTAATAATCATTGTTTAATAGTCTACAGTTTTATTAAAATTGATGTCAATTTTTTCTAGAAGTTTATCCACCATAATTTCATTTTCTGCTAAAGTTTCTATACACATTCCACACTCAGAACTAATATTTCTAGGGACAGGTAATATTAAGCATTTAAGACGGTTTTTTACTAATTCATTCTGAGCCTTAACAACAGATCGCGTATTTTTAAACAGGTAAAGTATTTTTTTATCCATCTATATACAGCTCTTTATAGCATTTAAAAGATATTCAAGATCTTCTTCTGAGTGGTAGGGGGAAAGAGCAAATCTAACTGTTCCCTCTGTAGATGTTCCCAAATGTCTATGTGCCATAGGGGCACAGTGAAGACCTACTCTGGTCTCAATATTAAATTCACTAAAAAGCTTCATTGCAAAATTAGAAGGAGTAGTTTTTTTATGATTTAAAGAAAATAACTCACCTTGGTATTCATTTTTTTTAGCTTTATGGACTGTTATTGAATCTGTATTTTCCAAATTATTTAGTAAAGATGTAAAATTTTCTTTAGTATGTAATGGTTCAGGTTTATTTTTTAATGCTTCATATAACCCATAAATTCCTGCAATATTCTGTGTCCCTGCCTCAAATAAATCAGGATATTCATTTGGCATAGATAAAAATTCAGAATTACTTCCAGTACCTCCATACAGTAATGGCTCAATTTCAAATTTCTTTGAAGTATACAAGGCTCCGGTACCTGTTGGGCCAAGGAGTGATTTATGCCCTGTAAAAGCTGCAAATTCAATATTCCAATCATTGATATTTATAGGAATATGCCCAGCGGATTGAGCGCAATCTAGTAGTACAGGAATATCTCCTACAATTTGTTTTAACTCTTTTATTGGTTGAATAATACCATTTACATTACTCATGTGATTTATGATTATTAAGTCACTGTTATTCAGAATTGAGGGTGAATTTAGTCTTAATTTATCTAAATCAATTAAACCGTCGGGTAATGAGGGTAAGATAGAATACTCAATTCCATACATGTTTTTCAAAAATTGTAGAGGTCTCATTACCCCATTATGTTCCATTGATGATACAAGAACTTTTTTGTGTTTGTATTTAAATTTTTGTATTAAAGTATTTAGAGCAAAAGTTGCATTAGGAGTAAATGTTAATCTCTCCGGCGTTGAAATATTCAAAATATTTGAAAGTAAGTCACGGCAATCTTCAACTGTTGAAGAGACTTTAAATGCTCTATTGTAAAAAGATCTACCGTAGGGAGCTCCATCTGTATCTAGGTATTTTTTTATTCCATAACTAACTTGAGATGGTTTTGGGAATGATGTTGCTGCATTATCAAAGTAATAGTTCATGTTTTATGGTGTTATAATCCTAGGAGCCTTATTTAGAGTTTCCTGAATAGAATACATATTTGATATTTTTCCAGCACCTAAATTATCCTTAATATTATAAAATTCTACACATGTCCCACATAGTAAAATGGATATATCCATTTCTTCATATTTTTTTAATGAGTCGATAACTAAAGAATCTTTAGAACAAAGTAGTACTCCTGAATTATAAAAAATTATTGATGATGGAAGGGGATCCAGTTTCCCTAAAGTATTGACAAACGATTGCATAAGAATTGAACCTAAGTCATCACTCCCATGTCCCATCTTATTTGAATTAATACTAATTACACTTCTATTCATTTCAATTAAATCCCCTTCTTTGCGCTATACAATAAATCTATCTACATTGTTTTTAAGTTCATCACTAGTTTCTTTTAGTTTATAGGTGTTATCGGTTACAACTTGCATTGAATGATTAATCCCAATAACCCCCTGGTTTATTTCATCAATTGATGTAACAACCTCCATTGTTACATTTTTTGTATCTTCCATAGATGATTTTACATCCATGGATAATTTTTTTATCTTTGTTGCTCGCTCTCTAACAGTATGTGATGCCTCTTCGAGACCTGTTATAGATTCCAGTATATCTTTTCCTCCAATTTGTAGTTCATTTGTACTTGAGGAAATTTCTGTAAGTGCATCTGCCATATCCGATATTTCATCGTTTAATATAGTAAAACTCTCCAGTGTCTTTTCACTTAAGTTGTCTGCAGAAATAATGGACTGTGATATAGATTTTAAAACCTGGGTTATTTTTAAAGAGTTACTGCTGGAGTTTTCTGCTAATTTTCTTATCTCATCTGCAACAACTGCAAAACCTTTACCAGCATCGCCTGCATGGGCAGCTTCTATTGCTGCATTCATTGCAAGTAAATTTGTTTGGGAAGCAATATTCGATATAACTGTAGCCATTTCCTCTATATTTGTTAGCTGATTACTAACTTCTTTTACAGCATTTTGTGTATCGCTTATATCGGTAGATCCAGTTTTAGCCGACTCAAGAAGAGTTAAAACCGACTGCTTTTTTGAAGTTGTAATATTGTTTACATTGTCTATAGATGAAATCATCTCTGTTATTGCTGCTGTGGAAGTTTCAAGCATAATAGATTGTTTCTCAACAGAATCATCTAAATCATCTGCTGATACTAATATATCATCTGTGGCTTTTGTTGATTTATTTACATTTTCATTTAAATGATTAGTTAATTTTTTTATTTCAATAATGTTTGTACTTATTTCATGGAGGGAAGCCGCGGTTTCATCTACTCCGGTCGTAACTTCATCCTTTATATTAATTGTTTGTACCGAAGCCATTTTTATTTTTGTTATTAATTCCTGTAGTGTATCAAGGAATTTATTAAAAGACAAAACCATTAGCCCAATCTCTCCCGAAGTTGTAATATTAATCCTTTTGGTAAGATCTCCTTCCCCTTGAGAAATGTCTTTTAAATTATGTGTAAACGAACTAATAGGTTTGGAAACTGATGTTGCAATTAGATAGAGTACAATAATTAGTGTAATTCCAGTTATTGTACCACTTAATATAACTATTCTAATAATATTTTCTAAAACAAAAAAGAAATCCTTAATATATCCTGTAGAACAAACTATTAATTTAGAGTTTGTATCGTATTTAAAATAGATAAATTTATCTTCTATTCTACCATCGTCTTCTTGCCATTTATAATTAAAGTGACCATTTTTCTCGTCCCTAACACGTTTTAAAATCTGGTTACCATCAAAATCCATTATGACTGTTCCTGGAGTACCAATAAGTTTAGGACTTGGGTGGGAGACAATTGTTCCATCTTCCGTTAGTATAATAGGGTATCCTCTTCTTCCTATTTTTATATTATTCATTGTTTTATTTAGTTCTTTTAAATCAAGAATTGAAGAAAAATCATCAACATAAGCCGAGATCATTAAATTCCATTTAAAAAGGGGGTTATAGACTTTATATAAAATTTTATTTCTGCCGTTGTATTCATACTCGGTATAGGCATTAACATTTTTATTCTGGGAAATTAACCAATCTTTTACTGTTGAATCTCCGCCAATTTTTGTACTATCCGGGTGAGATAATATTTTCCCTTTTTCATCTACGGTGTAGATATATCCAGACCCTACAAATTGAGCATCGAGTAAATTCCTGCCTGCAATATCTATAAGTTCATTTTCTGAAATCTTTCCGTTTTTAAATTCGGTATAAATGCCTGATATATTTTTTGTTGAAATATCGCCTACTGCTGCTAAGTAACTTTTAGCAGAGGTGTAGACCTGTTCAGATACCTGTCTAACTAAAGCGTCTTCTTGGTCAACAAGTTGGCTATTTAATTGCTGGGATAAAATATTAGAAGTTAACTTTATTATAATAACAAATGATAATGATATAAAACCCATAAAAGGTATACCAATAAGAATTAATAATTTTTGTCTAATATTCATACAAATCTCCCAAATATCAAACCAATAATAGCACAAGAAGTAAGAACTATTATGGGATGTATTGTCTTTAATCTTAATGCAATTAAAGAGAATATCGTAATAATAATACTAATTATACTAATTCTATCATTAAAAATATACACCGTTTTAGCTAGAAGAATGATTGAAGTTGCAATAAGCCCTGTAACAACAGGTCTTATTCCGGTAAAAATCATTTTTCTGAATCTGTTTTTCTCATATTTTTGTAATATAGGAGCAATAAGTAAAATAAAAAAAGTAGAAGGGATAATCAATCCAATGGATGCTAATATTCCACCTGCTATACCAAAGCTTTTATATCCAATAAAGGTTGCAGAATTAATTGCTATAGCACCTGGAGTAATTTGGGATATGGCTAAAATATTTAAAAAATCACTTTGAGTTATCCAGCTATGTATATAGATTGCTTCTTTTTGTATTAATGGGATCATGGCATAACCACCACCAATTGTTATACTTGATATTAGACTAAAGACTAAAATTAATTCTAACATAGGTACTCTTTATTTATTATACCTGTTACTAATGTAAAAAGTCCTCCACCACATATTAGAAATAGAGGATGAAGATTGAAAAAAAGAACTCCAATAATTGTAACAAAAAGTATTATATAACTAATAATTCCTTTTACTGATTTTTTTGATATATTGATTAAAGAATTTATCATTAAGGCTAATACACCGGATTTTAAACCAATGAATATATATTGAAGATAGGAGTTATTGCTAAAGTTATCTATTGCCATAGAAATAATTGTAATAATTATTATAGATGGGGAAATGAAGCCTAAAACAGCAAAGATTAATCCAATTCTACCATAAATTCTATAACCCATTAAAGCGGCACTATTAGCTCCTATAACTCCGGGAATTGTCTGTCCAAGAGCATAATCGTCCAAAACCTGATCGTGGGTTAGTAAAGAATCTTTATCCACTAACTCCTTTTCTACCATGGGCATCATGGCGTATCCGCCACCAAATGTAAGGGCACTAATTTTAAAAAAACGGAAAAATATATCTAAAAAATTCATTTTTTTATGCTATAAGCTTTGTTTTTATAAGTCAATAAAAGTAGAAATTGACACAGTGTCACTAATAGCAAATAATTTATGTATGAGAAATAA
>JAFGYD010000109.1 GCA_016936295.1 Spirochaetales bacterium
TGTATAATAATACATAATATGATTTTTGGAGTAAAATATGAGAGATAAACTAAAGGGAAAATCCTTTCTAACACTAAAGGATTTTAGTAAAGAAGAGATAAGATTCATACTAGATACAGCGCATAAATTAAAAGCCGATAGAAAAGAAGGGATATACCACCAACTATTTAAAGGTTTATCCCTGGCTATGATTTTTGAAAAACCATCTACTAGAACAAGATGTGCGTTTGAGACTGCTTTTGGAGAGGAAGGCGGACACCCTGTTTTTTTATCAGTTAATGATATTCAATTAGGTAAAAAAGAGACAATTGAGGATACAGCAAGGGTATTAGGAAGAATGTTTGATGCTATTGAATTTAGAGGATTCAAGCAGGAAACAGTTAATAAACTTGCAGAGTATTCAGGTGTTCCAGTGTTTAACGGTTTAACAGATCTCTACCACCCAACCCAAATTATTGCGGATTTAATGACTGTAGAAGAAAAACTGGGGGGACTTGAAGGTAAAAATCTTGTATATGTAGGTGATGGAAGAAATAATATGGCCCATTCACTTATGATTGGATGTGCAAAAATGGGAGTAAATATTACTATTGTATGTCCAGAATCTTTATCTCCATTAAAAGAAGTTGAAGAATATACAAAATTGGTAGCAAAAGAGTCAAATTCCAAGGTGATAATTACAGATAATATTAAAGATGGATTTAATAATGCACATGTAATATATACCGATGTATGGGTTTCTATGGGCGAGGAAGAACAATCAAAAGAGAGAATCGAATTACTACAGCCATACCAGGTAAATTCTACAACTTTAAGCTATACTAATAATCCAAATGTAATATTTATGCACTGCTTACCTGCAGTTAGGGGTCTTGAAGTTACCCATGATGTTTTGGAATCTGAGCAATCTGTTGTTTGGGATGAAGCTGAGAATAGAAAACACTCTATTAAAGCAATAATGTTTGCATTAATATAGAAATAATTATATTATTTTTCTTAGGAGCTTTAAATGAAAACTGGAAATAAAAAAATATTATCAATATTAATTTTACTTGTTACTATAGTAATGCTTTCATCGGCAACTAAGTCACCATATTATAATAAAACTGTAGTTGTTACCAAGGTATATCCCCATAAATTAGGCTATTTAGTTTACTATATGGCCAATGATTTATCATTAAAATCTGCATATTTACCTCAAACTCTTTTTGATCAACAAGAACCAGGAGTAGAACGTTCAAAAGTTTTTACTGGTTATGGGAAAGAATATCCTTATTTAACAATTTTTTGGAAAGAAGGTTCTTTTTCTCATGTAAAACTCTATCTAGTAGAGGGTTATTCAGACTTTTCCTGGGGATCACTGGCTAATCCAGATGCTCATGATGAAAACTTTAAAAATGCAAAGCTTGAATTTGATTTTTAACATGTAATCAATGTATAATTAACTGGTGGGCTAAATCCCACCAATAATTATAAGGATTAAAGATGCAAGAGATAGTAATACCAAAAGAAGTCATAGAGTGTATCGATTCAAACGATAAATTCATTATCATGGCACATAAACAACCTGATGCTGATACACTATGTTCAGCAATAGCTTTAGAATCCTTTCTTTCCCGTTCTGGCAAAAAAACATCATTATATACAGCAGGTCCTTTCACAAGAGTTGAAACTCTACACTTAGCTGATAAATTCAAGACAACATCAATAACTCCACAGGATAAAGAGAATGCAATTTTAATAATTGTTGATTGCAATAGTTCCGATAGAATAGGATTTCTTGAAGATGAAGTTAAAGATTTAAAGGTTATGATAATTGATCACCATGCAACAGATTCAGATTATGGTGATTTTAAATGGGTTGAAATTTCTTATCCAGCTACAACTTTAATGATTCAGGATTTAATTTTGTATTATAACGATAGACCAACTCCATACGAAGCAGAAGCTATGTTTCTGGGATTCTGTACAGATACAGGTTTTTTTAGACACTTGGATAAAGGGTCACAATTATCCATACAAAGAGCAGCTTCATTAGTATCTTATGGAGCTTCACCTAAAGCAACTTATTCAATAATGACAGGCGGTAAAAGTCTGGAATCAAGAAAATTAATGGGTAGAATTCTGGAAAGAAGTGAATCCTATTACGATGGTAAAGTTATAGTATCATGGGAAGATTTAAGTGATAGAGAAGAGTTAAAAGCAATAGATAGAGACTCAGATACCCTATATCAAGCTCTTTTAAGTATAACAGGTGTTGAAGCAATTGCTATTGTTAGACAGGAGTCTGATAATAAGTGTACTGTTGGGTTAAGAAGTGTTCAGGATGTAAATGTTAGAATGTTAGCAGAGACATTTGGAGGTGGTGGACACCAGAGAGCATCTGGTTTTGCAACTGAAGGTAAGCTTGAAAACATTAAAGCTGAACTTATTAAAAGATTCAAAGATTATTTATAACAAAGAGACCCATGCAAATGCATGGGTTTTTATTTAAGTTAAACTAATTTGAACTTCGAATGGCCCATATGGGGATGTAAATGGAACACTGATTATTGGTGCTTTAGCTGGCCAGGATATTGTATGATTCTCACCTTGAATTGTTATAGGCACAGTTATATCAACTTTTTTATTTTTCATAGAGTTTATTGCATTACCTGAAATGATATTTGCAAACTCACCAACCATCCCACGAATAAGTTCATCGGTATTTGTCATTGATTTATCATCTAAACCAGACTCTATAAGGAGTTTAAAGGCTAAGGTTCTTGTAAACCTGATAACTATAACCCCTTCGGTCTCTCCAACAACACCTATAACACCAGAAACATCCCATCGATGATTCCCATTGCTTTTTGCGATGTATGGATTTCCATTTTCTATTTTGATTCCAAACATTTCCTTGAAAAGATTTATTGTCGATACCAAAAAAGGATTAATTATTGATGCATCCATACATCTATTTTATACTAATTACACAAAATCACAAATTCTTTTTATAGAGAAATATTTAAACCAAGTCCAATAAAGCCTTGTTTATCTCCCTTTATTAAATCTAATCTTGAATCAAGTAGTGTTCTATGGTAAAACTCAAGCTCAACATCGTCTGTTAATTCAAGTCCAATACCAAGTTTATATGAATCTGTATACTTTGAAACACTCAGTTCGCTAGTTGAATCATTTACTGCAAAAAATCTCTGATAATCTGTTTTAAATCTGAATCCACCCATTGGTATATTCATCCCAACACCTGCAGAGAAAACATTAGGTTGTTGAAATTTATCCCAGAAATCGGGATCGGAATGATCTATTTCCAAATATGCATTTCCAGTAAATTCAAAAATTCCCCAAAACCCTGCACCAAGACCTAATACCAGACTCTGATTAAAAGCCGAATTCTCAATTGGTAATATGTAGCTACTTAATAATCTCATATCTGTTCTACTAAATGCATTTACTGTTGTTACTGCTAAAAATGCTACGATTAATACTATTTTTTTCATGAAATCCTCCATAAATGTATAACTTATTATACTTAATTGAACACATTATTTAAGGAATATGTTACTTTATTTACAAGGAGTTTTAAATGAAATTACCAGAAGGAATAGAAAGAATTTTAATAGAACGTGAAGTTATTGAAAAACGAGTTCTGGAAATGGCTAAAGAGATTGATGAATATTATAAAGATATAAAAGAACCTTTAATTGTAATTGGGCTTCTAAGAGGGTCATTTATTTTTATGTCAGATCTAACAAAAGAGATGCAAACACCCCTAGTAGTAGATTTTCTAACAGCCTCCAGTTATGGGGACTCTATGGAAAATACGGAAGTAACAATTGTAAAGGATATTTCTACGCATATCGCAGGGAGGGATGTTTTAATAATAGAGGATATAATTGATACAGGAATTACTCTACACAAAATTGAGGATATTTTAGCTACTAGAAATCCACGAACTATGAAAATATGTACACTATTAAATAAACCTTCCAGAAGAAAAAAAGAGGTAAAAATCGATTTTAATGGTTTTGATATAGACGATCATTTTGTTGGTGGTATGGGTCTGGACTATGCACAAAAATATAGAAACCTTCCTTATATTGGGGTTGTTAAAAACGAAAAATAGTAAATATTACAACTTTTAAAAACTTTTTCGTATTTTGACTTGCTTTTCATAATAATAATGATTATAGTCTTAAAAGTTTTTAAACTTTTTTTCATATTTTACTCTAAGAGTCAGTTGCAATTGTTAATTGTATGGCTCTTTTTTTTTGCTAAAAATAAATACCTGTTAAAATAAGGAACAACTCTAATGTATTATTAACATTAAATCATATCCATATTCTGATAGCATTTTAATATTAATTAGATATAGATCATTTTCTATGTTTTTTAAATCATTTTTCCTTAATTCATAATTAAATTTAGCCTGCTGCAGCAACAAGGGAGTTGTTCTACCAACATCTAAAAGATTTTGTTCACCAATAAAAAGTGTTTCTGCATAATCAATACTGCTTAAAAGCATGGTTTTTCTATCATTTAATAATTTATAATTATCAGATAATAACTCTGATTCTGCCTTCGCTGTTTTTGCAGCATCCTCATACTCTCTTTTAGCTATATCATAACTTAATTCAGAAATTTTCTTTTGCGTATTTTGCTCTCTTATATTTTTACTGGATAAATTAAACGTTACGGATAAAGAGTAATCTATATAACTCTCTTCTGTACTAAAATTTAAAGAGTCAGAAAATGATGATTGATTCTCTCTAGTTCCATATTTAGGTGTTATAGAAAAAGAAGTAGTTAAATTTGAAGCAAACTGTTTTTTGTAAACAAATGATTGTAATTCTGCCTCCTCCAATTTAATTTTTTCCAGCATCATTAACAGCGTTGGCATAGAATTATCATAAACTGATATGTTTGGTAATTCAGGTAATTCAAATATGTTTATAACATCTTTTTCAGGATTATACCCATAGTTCTTTAGAAATCTGCTATGTGTCACTTCCAGATTTGATCTCTTTTCCCATAAGGAATCCTGAACAGTATCTCTTTCCATTTGTTTTTTCCAATATTCAGTTCCGGAGACCAGCCCCTTATCCCTGTTTAATTTAAAGACATCAAGTTCATCATTCGCAATTTTAAAATTCATCTCCAGTAGTTGTACTTCCCTTTTTTTATTATCTATATCCAAAAGATCTTTAATAAGATCATATATTAAACTGTTTCTATTTATTAAATATTTAATTCTCTCTTTGTTTAGTGGTATATCAAGTTGAAGCCTATGGATTTTAGAATAAAGTGATGGTTCAATAAATTTACCATTAAGCCAGGTGGGCTGAGAATAACTAAATGACAAAGCAGGAGCCTGACTTATTACATTATCATCATCGGTTTCTGTAAAACTTATAGTATCTAAAGCAGAAATAGATAGAGTTCCATCTGTTGGTAGCCACCATTTCATTTGGGTTACTAGGGAAATATAATGATAATATTTTTCATTCTGGGAACCATATGTATATATAGGTGTCTCACCATCACCAAAAGAAAAATTAGGGAAAAAACTCTCTTTTAATAATGAAGTATTAAATTTTACATTTTCACTATTTTTTTCTAAATTAATCCAACTACTATGATTTTTTATTGCATTATTTACAATATCTTCTAATGAGATAATATTTTCTGAGAATAATAAAGGCGTGATACTAAAAATAAGGATTATCAGAGAAGAAATTTTCATGATTTAAAATCCAGTTTTTCAAGTAAATAATCTAATATTTTTTGTTCACGAGTAGTTATTCTAACATCGCAAAACATTCCACTTTTTAAAAAAACAGGGATTCCTTCTTTATTATCAAGTTTATTTGAATTAACACTTCCTTCAAGGACATATACATTTCCATTTACACTATTTGATGTGATATCCCCAGGTATTGAAAGAACTTTTCCCTTTAAAACACCATATTCACTTTGTGGTAGTGCTGAAAACCTATATGTAACAACATCTCCAACAGATATTCCAGCAATATCCTTATTAGAAACCATAATATCAACTTTTATAGATTCACTATCTATTGGAAGAACTCTTAAGACTTCAGAACCGACTCCAAGAAAATCCCCAGTATTCAAATCCTGTATTTTCTGAATTCTTCCGGAAATTGAAGCATTTACCTGGCTCATTTTTATATTCTCTTCTAGTGTCATTTTATTTCTATTTAAGCTTATTAATTCTTCATTTATTGTCGTTATTTCATTTTCCAAATCAATTAAATTTTTGCTGACAAAAGTGTCCACATTAAGTGAATTATATCGAACAGTAGCTTCTAATTCATCAAGTTTCCTCTGTGTTTTCATATTATCTAAAAGTGAGTTTTCATCATCATACTCCCTTAAAGCCTTTAGATATGTCATATTTAACTTCTCTTTTTCAAGCTGATACGTTAAGAATCTATTATAAAATTTAGTGTTATTAGTTGAAAATAAATTCTTATTTTCACTTATTGATTGTTGTAGTTTTATTACATTCATCTTTGTTTTATTCAATCTGGATATTTTAGATAAAACTTCTTTATAATCTATATCCAAAGATGTAGTATCAATTTTATATAGAGGTTCATCCTTATTAATATAATCCCCATCTTTAAACCATATATTTACAAGGGTTCCAGAAACCACATTTCTCACAATACTTATATCATCTATTGGTCTAATTATTCCTGGAGATTTTGTTGTAATTTCAATAGATGAAACAGATATCCAAATAAATCCAGCTACTATCATAAATAGTAGAAAATATATAAATATTTTAATAACTTTTGGTGGTTTTGACTCTAAAAGTTCTCTACTATCAGAAAGATCCTTCATATCAATTATATATTCATGCATACACTTTCCTTTTGCCCCTGCCATAAATCTGTGTAAATTCCACCAATAGAGATAAGATCGAGATGTGTACCAACTTCAACAATTCGTCCCTTATCCATAACAACTATTCTGTCACAACGCATAATTGTTGATAGTCTGTGGGCAATAATTATTGTTGTTGTGTTCTTGCTTATCCTTTCTATGGTTTCATGTATGGCTCTCTCAGCAATACTATCTAAATTACTAGTTGCCTCGTCAAAGATTAGAACATCCGGATTGCCAAGAATTGCTCTTGCAAGTGCTATTCTCTGTTTTTGTCCACCTGATAAAGTAGCTCCCCTCTCCCCAACCATTGTTTGGTAACGGTTTGGCATTTCGTTAATAAAATCATGGGCTTTTGCTTTTTTTGCTGCTTCGACTATCTCTTCAAAAGTTGAGTTTTTTTGACCAAAGGATATATTATCGGTTATTGTTCCTGAAAAGAGTAGTATATCCTGGGGTACATAACCCACCTTATGTCTTAGGTTTGACGTTTGTAGGTCTTTAATATTGTTATTATCATATAAAATTTCACCTTCTTCCGGGAGATAATATTTCATTAATAATTTAATAAGTGTAGTTTTACCAGAACCACTCTCACCAACAAAAGCAATCTTTTCTCCTGGATTAATTGATAAATTAATATCTTCTAATACATATTTTCTTGTTCCATATCTAAATCGTAGATTTTTAATATCAATACCACCATATATTTTATAAGGAGTTAATAATTTTTCATCATTTGGAGCTTCAACTTCCAAATCAAGAATCTCGCCTAATCTATCTGCGGCTACATAGGCTTCCTGAAGTGCTGGTTGTAGTCCAATAAGATTTTTTATTGGATCATAAAAGTAAACTAATAATGAGTTAAATGTAATCAATTGCCCTATAGTAATGTTACCAGCAAGAACCTGAACACCACCAACCCATAGAATAACAATTCCTCCAATTAGAGTTAAAAATCCCTGGAGAGATCCCTGAATATTCTGCATCCATCCAATTTTAAAACCGGACTTTATAGTTTTAATAAACTTCTTCTCAGTTTCCCATACAGCTTCTTCTTCACCATTTACAGCTTTAATTGTTGCGATACCACTTAAAGATTCTACTAAGTATGATTCAGTTTCTGCAGCCTGAGCCATAAGAGTTCTATGTCCTTTCTGAAATGGTTTAGTAAAAGCCCATACAACGATTATTGAAAAAGGAATAAAAATAAGTGCAACTAAAAAGAGTCTCCAGCTTTGTATATAGAGAACAATACCACCACCTAAAACCATTAGAGTATCTATCATAACAGAAAGTGTTGCCCCGGAAACTGCTGCCCTAATTTTAGATGCATCGTTTAACCGTGATAATATCTCCCCTACTTTTCTGGTATCAAAAAAAGACATTGGCAGTTTTAATACATGTCTATAATAGTCAAAGATAAGTGCCACATCAATTTTCTGACTTAGATGTAATAAAAGATGCTGCCTGAATGAACTTAGAAGTACTTTAAACAGTGTTAAAATAACCATACCAATGGAAATAACGTGTAAAGATTTTTTTAATCCACTTGCAAAGACTTCATCTATTAAATATTTAAAATAAAATGCTCCTAATATCCCAAGAAGTGTAAAAATTATTGATGATAAAAATATCTCAAACATAAGTTTTTTATGTGGAAATATCAAAGACAAAAAACGGCTAAAAAGCCCTTTAGTCTCATCCTTCTTCTCAAAACTGTTATCAGGGATCATTAAAATAAGAACACCGGACCATATTTTACAAAAGTCCTCTATTGTATAAGTAACTAATCCCTCTCCAGGATCGGCAACTAATAAATTCCCTTTCTTTATTCTATGTATTACAACATAGTGTAATAAGTTATCTTTAATTACATGGGCGATAGCAGGTAATGGGAAATCACCAGATAAACTAGATTGATCCCCTTTAACCCCCTTAGCAATAAAACCAAGCTTTTCAGCAGCCTTTACCAATCCTAAAGCATTGGTTCCCATCTTATCAGTACCAGCAATCTCCCTAATCTGGGAAATAGGCTTCTTATAACCATATTGCCTACAAATAGTAGCCAAACAAGCTGCACCACAGTCTGTTATGTCGTGTTGTTTTATACAGTTATACTTCACGTCTAGACCTCAACGTAGATTTAGAAATGATTCGAAATAAGAAGAACAAACCAAGCGATAAACACACTATACCCAAAATATCAAGATACCATATTTGAAATGAAACTGAATTATCTCTCGTATAACCGTTAATATTATGAATAATTTTAGAACTAATAAAACCCCATAAATTACTAAAAAAATGAATTAATACGCAATAAACAATTGAAGAACTGTAAACAAAAATAATAGCCAGAAGAATTCCTATTGGTAAAGCATATATAAATCTTAACACACCACTATGAAATAGTGAAAAAACTATAGAAGAAATAAGTATTGATTTAAAAACTGTTAAATATCGACAAAGGTAAGTCAAAAAAAGAAATCTAAATATCCACTCTTCCAACACAGAAGGGATAATACATAACTTAATGACACTTAGAATACTTATTTCATTATCATCAAAAAAAGAATTACTATTTTCGATTTTAAAAAAAAATACAAATATATTATTTATTTCAGAGCTTACAATATCATAGCCAAAAACAATAAGTAGTATTGGTATCAAAGATAGTAGGTTGAATCCTAGATGCTGCTTTTTAATTTCAAATAATTCCATAATTATTTTTGACTCCTTAAACCTCCCAATTAATTGAGAGGCTTTTGCTATTTGTTATCTATTATGTGTATTGATTCCTTCTCTACCATCTTTATACCCTGCAACAAATGACTTCCCTGCATCATATATTGCAGCAGCTGTTAATATTAAGCCGATAACTGCTAAGGGTGCAATTCCACCATTTACTCTTTGAGAATCTTCTTCAGTTAATTCTGTAAAACCTTTAAAATTTTTCATTATATACCATCCTACTAATATCTAGAATAACCAGGTAACTGGCTAACCGTTTTATTTACTACATATGTAGCTGCTTTTACTACTAAACTTTTAGCTGTATTGATAGTCGAAGTAACTGCCGAACCCACTTTATTACCTAACTCATACAGAGAGTCATTGATAATACTGCCTCCTGTACGTCCTCCATCAATCATTAACATTTCAGATTCATCAAGATTGTTAAAACTTATTGATTTCATTTTTATCCTTTTGTTCTTTTTTACTGGCCAGTTTTTATAGAACTTTTTTATCTAAACCTACATCAACGATGTATTAGTTTTAAACTATAATTTATTAGGATTAACACTTATAAAAATATCAATTTCCTTTTCATCAACAGAAATACCATGAGTGTGATCTTTTACACTTATATTGTAACCGGATGTTATCGGTTGTAGTCCATTATTTAAAATATAAGTATTCATTTCATTATATGTTTCTTAAATATTGCATTTGTTAAATGGAATTCTTTTTTTAATAAATATGTATTATCAATTTTTACACTATGTTTTATAGGTATTAATATTTCCATATCTACAATTTGTTCATTAAGTATCTGTTCAACTGAAAATGTTGTAGTAACTACAGGACCATTTTTTTCAATATTGTTTTCTTTTAAATATAACTCTAGATTAAACATCTCGTCCTGGATCTGTTTCATCGTCATCTTTTTTCTTAATGATAAAAGATTTTCAAGCTTTAATTCTCTTGCTGTTTGTATCATTTTTAAGAACCTCAACGTATATTACGAATCAAAATAAAAATTAGCAATCGCTCTTAGGTATGAATCTTGAAAGTGCGTTACAGTAGGGTTAGAAGTATTTTTTAATCCTTAAGAGTGATAGATTTAAACATAATTTTTAAAATAAGAACACTGAACTAAATCTTGCAAACTTAAATTTATCAATGGAATAAATATATCAAATCATTGAGTAATCAAAAATATTTAATAAAACATGTATGATTATTGGAAATAATATATTTCTAGTTTTATCCAATATAAAAAACATATATTGTGAAAAAAAGAATAAATAAATAAGTTGAGAAACATTAAAACCTAGATGAAATACAACAAATATAAGTGAATACATCATCTGTAACTTAAACTTATTGGTAAGTAGCCCATTTTTTTTGATAACTAATAGTGGATATAATCTAAACATACATTCTTCCAATGAAGCTAGTAATATAATATAAAAGATTAAAACTGGACTAAAGTTTTTAAACTCAAAACCTAAAAAATAAAATTTTAATAATAAATAGAATATAGTCAATAATACAAAATATAATCCGAAAATAAACTTTTTTTTAAAGAAGATTTCATTATATATGCTATTATAACTTTTTATTATTATTATAGCTCTTTTTAATAAAAAATAATCAAATACTATAATGAGAATTATACTCATGAGGAATAAAATCTCGTCTAATAAAACATTATCAGAGTTAAAATTGTAATGAATTATATCATGAATATTTATATAGTTAATTACATATATAACAATATAATAAAATTGAACTATAATACTTTTAACAATGACATTAATATTTTTCTTTATTTTTAAATTTCTTATATCTAAACGATATAAAACTAATAGAATTAGTGGGTAAATTATTGATAATATAATAGTTTTTTTCATTATGATCCTTAAATGGTGGTACTAAAGACCACCAAAACCTATCTAGCTAAATACTTTATACCTTTACCAATTAGTGATATAGGATCTAGGAAACTTCTTGCTGCTTCAACAGTATCAACGAGTTCTCTTACAACAGCTTTTTGCATTTTTCGTGCTGATGCCCATTGTTTTTCAGTTAACATACTCATATCTTTACCTGTTTCATAAAAATCTTGAGGAAGCATTCCACCATTAATACTCTCTAATTCTTTTTTACTAATAACTTTCATTTATTACCTGCTTTAGTTCTATTCCCAACTGGCCAGTTACCTAGAACTTTTTTATATATAAATACATCAACAATGTATTAATTTTAAACTATAATTTATTGGGATTAACACCTATAAAAATATCAATTTCCATTTCATCCTAAATCTGTTTCATCGTCATCTTTTTTCTAAATGATAAAAGATTTTCAAGCTTTAATTCTCTTGCAGTTTGTATCATTTTTAAGAACCTCAACGTATATTACGAATCAATATAAAAA
>JAFGYD010000110.1 GCA_016936295.1 Spirochaetales bacterium
AACGGAATGCTTGGTAATGTTGCAGCTTTCTACTCAACATTAAACATTGATAACAACCCCTATGATACTAATATGGAAAATTTTTTTGGTAACAGGTTTAATAATCAAAAAAATCCAGGAGCAATTTTAGAGGGTGAGTTAACAAATCAGGATACCCCGTATTTAAGACGTGCATGTGGGGTTTTCAAGAATAAAATTACCCTAAAACCTGGAGAGGAGATTGAATTTGCAGTTGCTCTAATTGCAGGTTCAACACACGACTATTATTCAAATAATAAAACTGAATTGAAAAGTTATATAGAGTTGGTAAATAGTAGTTCTAAAAGGTCAGAAATGGCTAAAAATGTCTCTTTGTGGTGGGAGAATACACTTGGTAAACTAAAATTAATATCACCGGAAGAGAAGATTAATCATGGTTTTAAATGGCTTCAATATCAGTGTGAAATTGTATATATCCTAAATAGAATGAAGTCTAGATATCATACAGGTTATGAATACGGGTGGGGTTTTAGGGATATTTTACAAGATGTTTTATACACCTTCCCATATAGAGCCCCTGAAATGGTAAATGTCCTTAAACATATTTCTACCCAGATGTTCTCCAATGGAAAAACATATCATAATTTTTTTATAGATCAATTAGGAAATAAATCTATTGAGGCATCTGATGATCCTATATGGTTTTCCAATGCAGTTGTAAAATATTGCAAAGAGAGTGGAGATTATACTTTTTTAGATGAAATTACAGATTATGCAGATGTAAAAGAGGGAATGGGTGACGAGAAAGGAACAATTTTAGACCACTGTATAAAAGGGTTAGAATCTGTTTGGAAAGATAGTTCGGAAAGACACTTACCCTATATGAAAGACTGTGATTGGAATGATGATTTAAATGAAAACAGGATAGGTAATGAACCAAATAGAAATGTAGAATCTGTTATGGTTGCACAACAACTGTATTCGGGATTTATAGATCTATCAGAACTATTAGAAGCATCTGGTAAAAGGTTAGAGTTAGTAGAAGAATTTAGGAACCGTGCAGATAAAATAAAAAAATCAATAAAGAAATATTGCATGGATAAAGAGGGTTACTTTAAAAGAACTTTAACTGTAGATGGTTCATTTCCAGATTTAGGTTCCTCTGATAATGAATTTGCAAAGATTTTTCTGGAACCACAAGCTTTTGGTATTAATAGCGGTGTTGCAGACAGTGAGCAAGCAGAAGCTGCATTGGAAGGGGTTAAGAAATATTTAGACTCAGATTGGGGCGCAATGTTATGCTACCCTGTTTTCACAGATCTCACACAGAATACTATTTTACCTAAAAGAACGTGGAATATTGAAAAAGAACCACCAGCAATGAAGGAAAATGGTGGAATATTTATGCATTTAAATGCTTGGTTAGTTCAATCCTATTGTATGGTAGGTCGAGGTAGAGATGCTGTTAATCACTATTTAAAGAACTTACCGGAAAATATGAGTAGAGATCAGGATATATATATGTCCGAGCCCTTTGTTTACCCGGAATATGTTAGGGGAAAGGGAATTCCATCCCATGGAAGAGGAGGCCATACATGGCTAACAGGGACGGCTCCAACTATGCACATGGCTGTTACCGAATATATATATGGAGTAAGGGCTCATTTCAATGGACTAATTATTGATCCATGTGTGGATCCATGCTGGACTCTCTTTAAAATGGAAAGAAATTTTAGAGGGTGCAGGTATAATATCAAATTTCATAATCCCAATGGTGTCGAAAAGGGAGTAGTTAAAATCCTAGTAGATAATATTGAGATTAAGGGCAATATTATAACTCCATTTAGGGATGGAAAAACCCATGAAGTTGAAGTATACATGGGTAATTCTGAACTATAAAATAGATTTTAAACCTTGCTGAGAGCTTTATCCAATTCAGTCTTTAAAGACTGATACGGATAAGCTCCACTTAATCTCATTAAAATATCTTTTTTGTTAAAAAGCATTATTGTAGGAATACTTTGTATTCCATATTTAATTGCTAGATCCTGTTTTTTTTCTGTATTTATCTTTACAGTAACAATTTTACCTTTATATTCTTGGGAAAGTTGTTTAATAACAGGCGAGACCATTTTACAAGGGCCACACCAATCAGCGTAAAAATCTACTAGTACAGGAACTTCACTATTGTTTAATAAATCGTTAAAAGATTTAGGTAAATCCATATAAACCTCCATACATATATAATAAAATATATGCAACTTACTTGCAATTAGAATTATATATAAATATTATTGTTCAGAGGTTTTTATGTTTAGTACTTTTACTACAATATCTGCAAGTATTTTTCTGGAAGGTATATTCTTTTTGCTTATTGGTATTCTTATTTCCAGTTTAATAGAAGAGTTTATTTCGGAAGATACTCTAAGAAAATTGATTCCAAAAAATAAAATACTAGGACTACTTGTAGCATCTTCACTAGGTGTTATCTTTCCTATATGCGAATGCGGAATAGTTCCTGTTGTTAGGCGATTATTAAAAAAAGGTGTTCCCCTTCATTTATGTGTAACTCTACTATTCTCATCTCCAATAGTAAATATAGTGGTTACTATTAGTACTTTTTTTGCATTTCAAAACTATTTTTATGTTGTTATTCTTCGTTTACTAGGTGGTTTTTTAATATCTTTTACTACAGGTCTATTAGTAAGTTTCAAAGATAGTGAAAATTTAATTTTGCTTGATAATAGTAATATACAACACTGTAGTTGTACGACAGAGAGTTGCCATGGTACTAAAAGACCTTTTAACAGAATTTCAAGGATAGGATCTCACACTGTACTAGAGTTTTTTGATACAGGAAAATTCTTTATTATGGGTATTTTAATAACAGGTTTAATACAATCAGTAATTCCAAATTCCATATTTAAAAGTATTGGTTCAAACTATCCTTTGGGGAATATATTTATGTTAATATATCCATATTTCTTATCAATCTGCTCAAATACCGATGCATTTATTGCAAGATCTTTTATGGAACAGTTTTCAATATCAGCAATATTGGGATTTATGATTTTTGGTGCAATGTTTGATCTGAAAACAACAATAATGTTGAAAAAAGTTTTTAACATAAAATTTATAATCTATCTGTTTTTAGTTATTTTTTCTCTAACAATTATATTTACAACATTAATACAGTTTTTAGTTTTAGGCGGTGTTCAATGATAAAAAAAATTATTGAACCTTTAATTGTTACTTTACTGATTATTGCTATTTTTTATCTAGGTTACAGCAATAAACTAAAGCTTTTAATAAACCCTTCATACTTTATTTTTATATATATCACGTTAGTGGTTCTGTTTTTAATTTTTACAGCAATTATCTTAATACCGGGAAGTAGGAGTAAAAATAATTATTTTAGTTATTTATTATTTTTAATCATGATTATTATACTATTTTCCACTTCATATAAGGATTATCAGGAGAGTATATCCGAGCTTAAAGGTGTAACTAATAATATATTTGAATATAAAACTAAAGTTGATATTTTTGATGGGGATAGAGTTGTAATCACCGAGTTTAACTATTTAGATGCTGTTGATGAAATTTATAGAAATATCGATAAATATATTGGAAAAAAAATACTATTTAAGGGGTATGTATACTACGCTAATGGAATAAAACCTAATGAATTTGTATTATCGAGACTAATAATGGTTTGTTGTGCTGCCGATACATCTGTCTACGGTCTACTTTGTAGTTATGAAAATATAAATCATGACTTTAAATCAGATGAATGGTATGAAATAAACGGAGAAATAAGTAAAAAAACTTTAGATATAGATGGGGAATTAAATGTTCACCCAATAATTAATATTATTGAGTATAGAGAAATTCCAATTCCAGAAGACCCATATATCTATCCAGTACTTTTTTAAAGGAGAATATTGTGGATAAATGTAATGCAAAAAATCTTTTAGTTAGCAAAAAATTAAAAGTAACTAAGCAACGGCAGTTGATATTGGAACGAATTATTGGAAGACAGGGAATTTTTACTGTTAACTCACTTTATACAAAATTAGAAGATGAAATTGATCTAGTTACAATTTATAGGGTCATCAGTATATTTGAAGAAAAGGGAATTATTAGGGAAGTTCTTTCTAATTATGAAGAGAAAAGATATGAATTAGCATGTATTCATAATCCAGTTCACCCCCATTTTAATTGTAGTGTTTGCAATGAATTATTTTGCCTTGAAGCTGTAAGTGATAATTTAATTAAACTTTTACAGGAAAATATATCAGATTATTTAGTAAAGGATATATCAATTCAGTTTAAGGGTATTTGTAAAAAGTGTTTAGAAAATAACTTGACTTAAATTCAAATTATATCTATTTTAATTGCAAGTCATTTGCATTTGAACAGTGGAGGTAAAAAATGCTAAAAAGTAAGATTTTAATAATTTTATTATTAATTACAAATTTTGTTATATTCTCAAAAGCAGAGCAAGAAGTTAAGAAGGATGGGTTAAGTGTTGTTACAAGTATTCTTCCCCAAAAATATTTTGTAGAAAGAATTGGGGGAGATAGAGTTAACTGTACCGTACTAGTTGGACCAGGTAAAAATCCTGCAACATATCAACCAACACCAAGTCAAATTGTAGAATTAGGGGAAGCTACAATTTTATTTACAATAGGTGTTCCATTTGAAAATGCATATTTAGATAAATTTACTCAATCATTAAATAGATTAAATATTGTAGATACATCAACCGGAATTGAAAAGAATCCAATTTCAAATCATCACCACGATGAAGAAGAGGAGGGTCATGAAGAGGGTGAAGAACATGAAGAGACTGAAGGTTCTCTTGACCCCCATGTGTGGCTATCTCCTGTATTAGCTAAAACAGTTGCAAAAAATATATATAATACCCTTGTTGAATATGACCCGGAGGGGAAAGAGTTTTACACACAGGGTTACAATAGCTTATTAGTAGATTTAGATAGTATTAATAAAGAACTACATGAAATTTTAAAACCGTATAAAGGTAAAATATTATTTGTATATCATCCATCCTTTGGTTATTTCTCAAAAGAGTATGGACTTGAGCAAATAGCTATTGAAACAGGGGGAAAAGAACCTACATCATCTCAATTAACCCATATAATTGATGAAGCAATTGAAGAGTCGGTTAAAATAATTATTGTTCAGCCAGAATTTTCACAAAAAAGTGCCAATATTATTGCTAATTCTATAAATGGAACTGTAACAACCCTAAATCCATTAGATTTAGACTATATAAATAATTTAAGATCAATTGCAAACACTATAGTTGGAGCGTATGAATTATAAAATTGATCTTTGACACATAAGGAAATACCCCATACTATAATAGATATGTGTAGCATAATATTTTTTCTTCAAATGTTTTCATTGATTGCTTCTTTACCGGTTTTTGTGTTAGTTGCAATCTATTACATAAGGTTAAAGCAGAAATTAGTATTATGGTACGGGTTTTTTATATTTGGGGTGTTTTCCTTTATACTAAACGGAATTATTGAAGAGTATTTTCATATTGTAAATACAACTCATTTAATTGGAAGTTCTATAATCCTTAAAATTATATATACCCTTGGCTTATTTGGTTTTTTTATAGGAATACCTTTTTTTACCCATGCACTTTTTCAAATAAAATCAAAAATTATTATAATTTTTAGTATGCTTTTCAGTATAATAACCGGTATTTATTATCTTTTAACAAATAACTTTTTTTCAAATTTATTTTGGATATTAACTCTATTAATTACAATATATATATTA
>JAFGYD010000111.1 GCA_016936295.1 Spirochaetales bacterium
CCAATTGTCAACTTCTCTGCTTCACCGTCTAAATCGTCTACTTCTGTAACAATTATATTATTTCTGTTGTTAACGCTATCTAGACTCATTTTAAACTTAGTTTTTAAGTCAATTACTGGAACAACACTCCCTCTTAAATTAATAACCCCACACATAAAATCTGGCATTCTAGGAACTTTTGTGAGTTCAGTTGCCTCAAGAACTTCCCTGGTATTAATTATGTTAATACCGTAATTTTCCTTACCAAGTGTAAAAGTTAGAAACTGATTTTGAACCACTATATTTGTATCACCCATTTTTAACTCCTAGAATTTTTCATATTCATCATCTGAAACATCGCTATATACTGAATAGTTTTCATCATCATCTAAAGCAATATCTACTCCTTTATGGGTTCCTTTATCCTTTATCTCTACCTTATGTTTTATGGGAGACTCAAGTTTTGGTACTGGTGATGATTTAGCTTTTACTTCAACTTTTCTCTTTTTGTGATCATTTCTTGAGTTTTCATGCTTAAAGAAACTAATGGCATCCTTAAGAACCATAGCCTGACTACTTAACTCTTCAGCCATAGATGATGATTCCTCTGAGACAGCAGCATTTTGCTGAATAACTTTGTCCAGTTGTAATATAGCCTGATTAATCTGCTCAGCTCCAGCATTTTGTTCATTACTAGAAGCACTTATTTCTTGAATTAATTCAGCAGTATGCTTAATATCAGGAATCATTTCTGTAATTGTTTTCCCTGCATTTTCAGCAATTTCAACACTATTTGTAGCTAATTCATTAATCTCTGAAGCGGCTATTTGACTTCGTTCTGCTAATTTTCCAACTTCGGATGCAACAACAGCAAAACCTTTACCATATTCACCGGCTCTCGCAGCTTCAATAGAAGCATTTAATGCTAACAAGTTTGTATTACGTGCAATCTCCTCAATTACATTTATTTTAGAGGCAATCTGTTTCATTGCATCAACTGTTTTATTTACTGCATTACCACCATTTTCAGCATCAACTGCTGATTTAATTGCTATTTTCTCAGTTTGTGCTGAATTATCTGCATTTCTACGTATATTCGATACCATCTCTTCCATAGAAGATGAAATTTCTTCAATAGATGATGCCTGTTCCGCAGCTCCCTGTGACATTTGAACTGATGTATCACTTAACTGACCACTACCAGAAGCAACATTTTCCGAACTGCTTCTAACATTAGCCACAACATCCTGTAATCTATTTACCATTCCGTATAAAGAGTTATGCACACCAACAAGAGGTTTACTTGTATCAAATTTAATCATTAAATCACCATTTTCAATAGAAGCGGCAATAGCTGCTATTTCGCTTGGATCAACACCTAATTGCTTAATAATACTTGCTGTAATAAATAGAGCTAATAATATTCCAACAATTACCGCAACTACAGAGATTGCACAAACCATAGTAATATACATTGTATTCTCTTTTTGAAGTTGAGGACCTAATAAATCCTGTTCGTCCTTTACAGATAGTTTTACTTCTTCAATTTGGTCAGCTACATTATTTCCAATAACATCTAACTCAGTTTTTACAATATTATTGGTATCATTTATAAGTGTTACTACTTTTTCAAAACCTTCCACATAGACATCGTAATACTCTTCCATCTCTACGAGTAAATTATCCATTGTTTTTTCGTTTATTATTTTTTCTAACAAGGCAATTTTATCGTCTAGTAACTTCATCTCTGAATTAACCCTTGTTACATCTACATTGTCGTTTTCATCTAGAAATTTAACAACATAGAGGCGAGCAAGTAATAGATGCCTTAATGCCAAACCAGACTCATAGGCTAATTGGGCATTATCATCCTCATTTGCCAACACCATAATTTCGGAGAGATTTTTCTCCATTTTTGGGCCATTTACATTTAAATTACTATTAAAAATATCATCCTTCTCTTTAGTATATTTAACAGCTAAATTAAAACCTTTGGAGTATTGAGCAATTTCTGATTTTGATTGTTGTATTAATTTTGCTCTCTCAGGTTTTTCTATTTCTACTTCAGCTTCTTTAAGAAACTGATTAACTAATTCCATATATGATTCATAATTTGAAATATCATCATCAACATTATCTTTAAGAAATTTTAAGACATTTATACGAACCATTAGCATATTTGCCTGAAGTCGTCCCGCCAAATTTGTATCTGTAGCAAGACCACGATAGGTTGTAAACCCACTGGAAGCACTTCTTAAAGCCACAAATGAAATAACACTTACAATTAACATTAATGCTAATACGGATATAAACCCTGCCAATACTTTTGTTCTTAGTTTCATAAAATCTCCTGTTTTTTTAATTAATTTATGATCTTATATAAACTGTAATGAACATTAAGATGTATTTCAAATTTATTTTTTTATAAATAAAAAAGACTCTCCTAAGAGAGTCAAAAAATATTTGGAGCTTTTTTATGAAAAAATCTACTAAAATAATAATGCACAAATATTAACTAACCATTAACTAATCATTACAAATTAGTTAAAAAAGACCTGTAATTTTACCCGTGTTTGTATCAATATCAATATTTATATAGGCAGGCCTACTAGAAAGACCCGGCATAGTTCGGACATCTCCTGCTAAAGGGTATAAAAACCCTGCACCAACACTAGCCCTAATATCTGTTATTGGAAAAATAAAGCCTTTTGGAACATTTTTTAATTTAGGATCGTGACTTAACGATAAATGACTCTTTGCCATACATATAGGGAAGTCCCCATACCCTAATTTTTCATATAACTCTATTTTAGTCAAAGCTTCGCTAGTATATTCAACGCCATCAGCACCGTAGACTTCCCTGGCTAATATTTCAATTTTCTCTTTTACTGAAATATTTAAAGGGTATAAAAACTTAAAATCCTTTTCAGATTCGCAAGCCTTTATAACAGCTTTTGCTAAATCAACAGCTCCGTCTCCACCCTCTGCCCAGTGATTAGTAACTGCTGCATCAAATGCTCCTGCCTCTTTTGCTAATCTTTTTACTAACTCTAATTCATTAGCCGTATCGGTATAAAACTGGTTTATTGCAACAACAACCGGTATCCCAAATTTTTTAGCTATATTAATATGAGCTACCATATTTTTGCAACCTTCAGCTAATAATTCAAGATTTTCCTCTTTATATACAGGATTTAAATCCCTTCCAGGAGTTACTGTTGGTCCTCCGCCATGCATTTTTAAAGCTCTTACAGTAGCCACTAAAACAATAGCATCTGGTGTTAATCCACTCTGTCTACACTTAATGTCAAAAAACTTCTCCATTCCTATATCTGCTGCAAATCCTGACTCGGTAACTAAATAGTCACAATACTGACTAGCTATTTTATCTGCAATAATGGATGAATTCCCATGTGCAATATTTGCAAAAGGGCCAGCATGAACAAATGCTAAATTTTCTTCCATTGTCTGCATTATATTAGGCTCTAATGTATCTTTCATTAAAACAGTCATTGCACCTGCGACACCTATGTCTTCTGTAGTTATTGGATTATTATTTTTATCCATTGCAACAACTATTTTTCCAATACGTTCTCGCATATCTTTTAGATCTGTGGTTAAGGCTAAAATAGCCATTAACTCACTTGCTACAGTTATATCAAAATGGGCTTCTCTTACAGGGCCATCCTGCAAACCACCTTTTCCAATAGTTATATTTCGTAAAGATCTATCATTAATATCAACAACTCTATTCCATGTAATAGACGTAGGCTCAATATTTAATTTTGTCATACCTTGCTTTTCAAAAAAAGAATCGCTCCACCTACTTTCATGGTGTAATCTGGCATCTATAGCAGCAGCACAGAGGTTATGAGCAGCAGTAATTGCATGAAGATCTCCTGTTAAATGCAAATTAAAGTCTTCCATAGGAACAATTTGAGAGTATCCACCACCAGCAGCCCCCCCTTTGATACCAAATGTTGGTCCCATAGAAGGTTGTCTAATTGCACATGCGGCTTTTTTACCAAGTTTTGCAATCCCATCTGTTAATCCAACAGTTGTAGTTGTTTTACCTTCCCCTAGTGGAGTTGGAGTTATAGCTGTTACATCGATATATTTTGCTTTATGCTTACTTTCTTTTTTTAAGGCACTTAACTTTATTTTACCTTTATAATTACCATAATGAACTAAATCGCTATCACTAATTCCAAATTTTTTTGTTATTTCTGATATTGGCTTAACAATAGCAGACTGGGCGATATCTAAATCGCATGGAACTGGCTTTACTCTTTTAACAGACATTTCAACCTCTTTTCTTTTGGATATTATATAATACAAAAAAAAAGATCCTACTAACAGCAGGATCTAAAAAAAAAAGGAGTAAATTGAAACAAAATTGCTATGTTGTTTAATTATAAATACAACTGAACTATTAAAAAGTTACATTTTTTTTTAAAATAAATAAAAATGGAGTAAAAATATGAATATCAAAGAAAATATAAAAGGGATTCCTCCCTATGTACCTGGAATTAAAATAGATGGAAAAGAAAAACTCTCTTCCAACGAGAATCCCCTTGGATCTAGCCCTAAAGCAATTAGTGCAATAAAAAATATTGATAGCTACAGTATCTACCCGGATGGAAGCTCCAGTGAGTTAAGAGATGCACTCTCAAATAAATATAACTTAAAACCTGAAAACTTTATTGTTGGAAATGGGTCTGATGAAATTCTAACATGGCCATCCCTGTGTTTAATCAACAATGGAGATAATGCAGTTACAGGACAGAATACTTTTAGTGAGTATACGTTTAGTACATTAATAACCAATGGTGAAATTCGAAAAGCTCCTCTAATAAACGGAACTTTTAATGTTAATGAAATAGTAAATTTAGTTGATGCAAAAACAAAAATTATTTATGTATGTAACCCTAATAATCCAACAGGGACGTACCTTCCTAAAAGTGAGATTCTTAAACTAATAAATAGTGTTTCAAGTGAAATTCTAATAGTTATAGATGAAGCATACGGAGAGTATGGTGATGAAAATTTCTACTCATTTATTCCGGAAATTAATAACTATCCCAATCTTTTAGTCTTAAAAACATTTTCTAAAATTTATGGGTTAGCATCATTAAGATTGGGATATGCTGTTGCAAATGAGGATCTTATTTTAAATTTATGGAAAACAAAACAACCATTTAATGTTAACCAGGCTGCTCAAGTTGGTGGATTAGCTGCATTAGATGATATAGATTTTGTAAAAAAATCTATAGAAATGAATAATAGAGGTAAAAAGTATATATATAATGAATTAAATAGACTTGGTCTTGAATATTATGAAACCCAGGCGAATTTTATCTGTATAAATGTGAATAAAGATTGTAAAGAGGTATATAATTCAATTTTAGAACAGGGTATGACTATTAGGCCATGTACCTCATTTGGACTACCAACACATATAAGAATAACCATAGGAACCGAAGAACAAATGAAGAAATTTATAAAATATCTGGAGATTGCCATAAGTGATATATGAAATATTTTATACAATTTTTCCATCTATAATTGTGCTCTCACTAATAGTTGTTGTAGCTCTCTTTTTTGGTAACGTTGATAAAAGTATTTTATTAAAATCTTTTTTTGCTGGTATTATACTAGTTTTACCAGCTCTTCTTCTTATAAAAGCTCTAAATATAATAATATCTATTACACTAAATTCAATATTACCATTAGCTGTTATATCCATTCTTTCTATATCTATTGAAGAATTATTAAAATATCTAACCATAAAAAAAATTAAAGGAGATCTTATACTTATTCCAATACTTGTAGGTGGTGGTTTTGCAATTTCAGAAACGTTGTATTACTCAATAGGTTACAGGGAATTAGCATTATACAGATCATTTACATCCCTACCAATTCATATAATAACATCTATAATACTATATGTTGGGATAAAAAAAGATAACAGAATTTACATTCTGTTATCCATATTAATTCATTTTACTTATAATTATTTTATACATTGAATCTAAAATGCATTACGTCACCATCTTTAACAACGTATTCTTTACCTTCAATTCTTAATTTACCCTTGGATTTTATATTAGCTTCCGATCCTAATTCAAAAAGATCTTCACAGTGATATACTTCTGCTTTAATAAACCCTTTCTCAAAGTCGGTATGAATAACTCCAGCAGCCTGTGGAGCTTTATCTCCATCTTTAAAGGTCCAAGCTCTTACTTCTATCTCTCCTGCAGTAAAGTAGGTTCTTAACCCTAACATTTCATAACCTTCGTGAATTAAATGGGATAAACCTGATTCTTCAAGTCCAGCATCCCTTAAAAATTCCTCTTTTTCTTCATCTGTTTCCAACTCTGCAATTTCAGCTTCTAGCTGTCCGCAAATTTTAACAACCCGGGCATTCTCTTTTTCCGCTATTTCACGAACTACTTTTACAAAGTTATTATCTTCATGTAGTGCCGATTCATCTATATTACATACATATAGAACCCTCTTCATTGTAATTAAATGGAGAGGTTTAACCAGGGCTAACTCAGAATCGGTAAATATTATAGATCTTGCAGGTTCTCCATTTTCAAGTTTTTCTTTTAATTGCTCAAGGATTGGCATAAGTTTTTTTGCATCTGCATCGTTAGCTCTAACAAGTTTAATAGTCTTCTGAATTCTTTTTTCAACAGTA
>JAFGYD010000112.1 GCA_016936295.1 Spirochaetales bacterium
AGGCAATCAACTCTCTTTCCAAAGATCTGAGAACCTGGTGAAATACCTTTATACAACATAGTACCCCACCAAGGTAATATTTGAACTTTATCGGTTAAAAGTTTTAAATCGTTATAAATAGATATAGCATCCTGCTCAGATGGAACAACAATTAAAGAATTCTCTTTGGTAAACTTATTAAAAGCTGTTAATAAGAAAGAGGTAAAACCTCCCCTAATACCAGTAATTTCAATAGGAAATTTTCTATCTAGAAAACCTTGAGTAGCAATATTGTAACTTTCACTCTTTTTTAAAAGTGATAAAATTTTATTTTCTAATAATGAAACCATACAAACATCCGATATTATAACAAAATAACAATACAAATGCGGAGAAATTATGTTAAAAAAACATATAATAGTATTATTGATACTCTTTGTATCAACACTATCATATTCTGAATCAGATGAACTAATTTGTACAATAAAGTACTTTAACAAAAGTATTTATTATCCAAATAAAAGTATTCCTGTAAGAATACTAATCCAGAATAATTCAACATCACCTAAAACATTTGACATTGCAGACCAACGATCTTTTAACGTTGATTTTATAGTAGAAACCTTAAAAAAAGAAAGACTGCCACATAAAGAGAAATTTATCATAGCAAGAAACACTAATCAACCTGTATTTGTAAGGGAAGTAAGATTAGAGCCAGGAGATGAATATAATTTCATTGTAGATTTAGCAGATTATATAATTATTGATAAACCAGGACTATTTAGAGTAACTACAAATTTTGAAACAAAGATTAATACAGGATTACCAGCAAATACTATAAAAAGTAATACTATTGTTCTTAATGTAGTTAATGGTAAAGATGAAGAAATTGAAGAAGTAATAGCAGCAGAAAAAATAAAAGAAGTGCTTAAGAAAAATGCCCTTTCTCCAGATAAAGTTGTTGAATATACGATTAATGCTAGGCAAAAATCCGAATGGAATAAGTTTTTCCTATATCTTGATGTAAAATCACTGTTTTTAAATAATGAAGATAGATCAAGAAAATTTAAAAGGGGCACAGAGGAGGAACAGTTAGTTCTTCTTTCAAATTTCCAAAATGATATTATTAGTGGAAAAGTAGAAAGTGGGATTATTTCAGTTCCTTACTCTTTTGAAATAACAAACACATCCTACACCGCTTCTGAATCAGAGGTAATTGTATATACAAAGTTTAAATTCCCAGACTACATTGAAAATAAAAAATATATTTACCACTTAAATAAACTGGATGAAATTTGGTATATAACTTCTTATGAGGTTTTAAATCTTGGAACAGAGTAGTTAATGAAATTAATATACGTTGGTAAAAAATCAATTACAAATAGATTAAAATCTCTTTTTGATTCTAATAATGTTGAAGTTATACATTATAGTAATCCACTTAAAGCTATGGATAATTTTGATGAAATTTTACCTGAGATAATCTATATGATTGAAAATGACTTTCCACGAATATGGAAAATTCTTTTAACTGAATTAAAAAAAAATAGAAACTTGACTTCCTGCTCATTTATTCTTGAGGGAGAATTAGAAAAAAAACAGTATGATGAATTTAATTTTTTAAAAGGTGATATTATTACTCTGAATTTAGATGAAACGATTATTAAAATTAAAGAGTTATGTAGCAATAAAAAGAAAGATTATAAACAGATATACTTTCCCAACGATAAAGAGATCTCAATTGGATTTATGAACCCTCTTGATTTCTCATTTATTTCAGGCAATGTTGAAGAAATAACAGACACCTTTCTTTTTTTTAAACCAGAGAATATAGAGAATATCCTTAGTTTCCAAAATTTAGAAATTAGTAATGCTTCACTAGGTATAAAAGAAACTGTATTTAACATAGATTTTAAAATTGAAATTATTAATAACAGAATTAAATGCATTATTACTAATAATAAGGAATTATATTTAATTGAATTACAAGGACTATTTGTATAAAAGACTCATTTATAATATATTATAAAATATATTATTGGAGGCTTACATATGTCTATAAGAAAAAACTATACATTTACATCTGAAAGTGTGGGAGAAGGACATCCTGATAAAGTTTGTGATCAAATTTCAGATGCGATTCTTGATGCTGCTTTAACTAACGATCCAGAATCCAGAGTAGGTTGTGAATGTTTTGCATCTACAGGAATGGTTCTTGTTGGTGGAGAAATTACTACAAATAGCTATATCGATATAATTCAAACAGTAAAGAATACTTTAATGAAGATTGGATATGATTCCCCAGAGTATGGTATTGATTATAAAAACTGTGCTGTTCTTTCTGTAATTAACGAACAATCGGCAGATATTTCACAGGGAGTAACTGAAGGTAAAGGTCTTCATAAAGAACAAGGAGCTGGAGATCAAGGTATGATGTTTGGATTTGCTTGTAAAGATACACCAGAATTTATGCCTGCACCAATCTATTATTCACATGAAATAATGAAACAAGCATCAAAAGTAAGACATGAAAAAATTCTTGATTTCTTAAGACCTGATTCTAAATGTCAGGTATCTGTAGAATACAGGGATGGTAAGCCATTTAGAATCCCTGCGGTAGTTCTATCCCATCAACACGACGATTATGTAAATGGAAGAAAAATATCATACGAGGAAATTAGAGAAGGCTTAATTGAAGAAATTGTAAAGAAAGCCCTACCATCCCATTTAATCGACGATAACACAATCTATCACATGAATCCAACAGGTAGATTTGTAATTGGAGGACCTCAAGGTGATGCAGGACTTACAGGTAGAAAAATTATTGTTGATACCTACGGAGGAGCTGCAGCCCATGGTGGTGGAGCATTTAGCGGTAAAGATCCATCAAAAGTTGATAGATCCGCAGCTTATATGGCTAGATATATAGCAAAAAACATTGTAGCTGCAGATATTGCTGATAAATGTGAAGTTGAACTTGCATATGCAATAGGAGTTGCTGATCCTGTTTCTGTTTATGTAAATACATATAATACAGGTAAGGTAGACGATGAACTTATAGAAAAAGCTGTATGGGAAAATTTTTCGTTAACACCATCAGGAATTATAAAAACATTGAACCTTAAACGACCTATTTATACACCTACAGCAGCCTATGGACACTTTGGAAGAAGTGAATTCCCATGGGAAAACATCAACATGGTAGATGCTTTAAAAAAGCAACTTCTTTAATATAAAAAAAGAGTTAAAAATATTGACACATTTTTAACTCTTGGGTATATTACTGCTTGTTGTTAGAGATATTCTCCTATAGCTCAGTTGGTAGAGCGGGTGACTGTTAATCACTAGGTCGGCGGTTCAAGTCCGTCTGGGGGAGTTTATTTTAACGAGTTTTCTCCTATAGCTCAGTTGGTAGAGCGGGTGACTGTTAATCACTAGGTCGGCGGTTCAAGTCCGTCTGGGGGAGTATTTCCAAATGGAAAATTTTAATTAGCTTTTTCTCCTATAGCTCAGTTGGTAGAGCGGGTGACTGTTAATCACTAGGTCGGCGGTTCAAGTCCGTCTGGGGGAGTAAACATCTCGAAAGAGATGTTTTTTTATTTATAATACATTTGACGTTCCAATTCCAGTCTGCTACAATTAATTATATGGAAGACTTTATATTTGCAGATGAGATTGATGAGGTTGTAGAACCCACATACAAACCATGGAAAATTTTAATTTCCGATGATGAGAAAGAAATTCACACTATAACAAAAATAGTCTTATCCAATTTTAAATATGAGAATCGTGGTATTGAAATATTAGATGCATATTCAAGAAAAGAGACGATTGATATATTAAAAGAAAATAATGATATATCCGTACTATTATTAGACGTTGTTATGGAGACCGATGATGCTGGATTACTGGTAGCTAGAGATATTAGAGAAGTTTTAAAAAACAGACTAATTAGAATAATCTTAAGAACTGGTCAACCTGGTTCTGCTCCAGAAAAAGATGTAATTTCTAAATACGACATCAACGACTACAAGGAAAAAACAGAATTAACAACTACAAAGCTTTATACAACAGTTATGACTGCACTACGATCATATAGAGACCTCTATAGTATAGAGAGAAATAAAGAGGGTTTAGAAAAAATATTAAGTTCAACCCAAAGCATTATGAAATTCAAGAGTAAAGAGTCCTTTTCTGAATCTGTATTGAATGAATTTATATCAATTCTAAATTTAGGAATTAATAGATTTATAAATAATTATAATGTTAGTGGACTTATTTTAAGGTTTCATGACGAAAAATTTTATATTGAAGGTAAAAGCGGAAGTTTTCTTGAATTAGATAACTCTATAATTTTATCTGATAAACTAATTTCTTCTATTAAAAATGTTATTAAAGAGGAAAAAAGTCTATTTAATAATTCAGTATATATTGGTTTTTTTAAAAATGATGATGGTATAATCCATATAGTTTATATTGAAAGTAGTGTTGCGATAAATTCTGATGAAAAAAGTCTTATTAATATTTTTGCCACAAATGTATCAATTGCCTTCAACAATATATATTTAACAAATGAGATTTTAGATACACAAAAAGAGATAATTGAAACTTTAAGTGAAGTTGTTGAAAAGAGATCTAAAGAGACATCAAATCATGTATTAAGGGTTGCACATGTTTCAAGATTTTTAGCTTTAAAAATTGGTCTTCCTAAAGAAGAAGCAGATAAAATAAGTATGGCTTCTCCACTACATGATATTGGGAAAACAGGTATTCCAGATTCAATATTACTAAAACCAGGAAAATTAACAGCTGAAGAATACGACGTAATGAAAGAACACACAACCATAGGTAGAAACATCCTTGGTAATTCTACAAGGCCTTTACTAAAAGCTGGTTCAATAATTTCTTATGAACATCATGAGAAATGGGATGGTTCAGGTTATCCAAATAATAAGAAGGGAGAAGACATTCATATATATGGTAGAATTACTGCTATAGCTGATGTATTTGATGCTTTATATCATAAAAGGTGCTATAAGGAAGCGTGGCCAATTGAAAATATTATAGATTTAATTAAAGATGAGAGAGGAAAACATTTTGATCCTAAGTTAGTAGATATTTTCCTTGAAAATATTGAAAATATTTTAACTATTGTTAAGAAATTAAGTTAAAAAAAGCAGACTTTCGTCTGCTTTTTTTATTTATTTAAGTAAGAATTAACTTCTTCTGCAGCTAATCTTCCACTTCCAATAGCTCTTACAACCAATGAGGCTCCTGAAATTGCATCACCTGCTG
>JAFGYD010000113.1 GCA_016936295.1 Spirochaetales bacterium
TGGGGAATTATGGATTGAGAAAGAGGCTGATGGTTTTGATTTATTACCATTCAAATACACAGGTTTGGAATTTGATAAAGAGTCTAACCTGTATTATGCGAGCAAAAGATATTTTTCACCAAAAACCGGGATATGGCTGAGCGCTGATCCAATCGGCGGTGAATTGGTTAATCCTGTTCGTAAAGGATTTTCGATTATAGAGTCAATAAATTGGTATAGTTATTGTTCAAATAATCCGGTGAATTATATAGATCCTACAGGTTTACTTTCAAATGATCCACAGCCTCTACCAATAACACAAGATGTTACAGGCACAGGGCCAAGTGGTGATAATTCTAATTATATTACCGTTGCACCTGTTACTACCACAAGCGATACTAAAACTATAGAGGATACAAAAAAACCATTAATAGATGTAAGCCTATCACTACGTTTAAGTTTGGTTGTTGGAGGAGAGGTAACTGTGGGAATCGTTATCAATCCAAATGATCCTATAGATAGTGGTATAAAGTTGGGTGTAGGACTTGGGTTTGGTATAGATGTAGGTGTAGGCCCTTCTTTTGATGAACCAATAAAAAAAATAGGACAAAAAATTGTTGAAGCGGGTGCTAGTTCGATAAATACAAGTAGCAATCTACCAACATCAACTACGGATATTGAAGGGTTTGATGCAAAAGTTATTGCAACTTGTGGGGCTGGTATTAATTACAGTTTAACAAAGCAAGAAGTTCAGGGCATTGAAATTCTTAGTGTTGGTGGAGGTGTTTATGGAACTGCCACGACTGTAATAACACCTAAAGATTTTATTAATTTGTTTACAAATAAGAAAGAATGAAAGGATAATTATTTTGTTAAAAATTATTTCATATATTATCGGTTTAATTATAACTGCCTTTTTATTACTACAAGGTGTCTTTTATTATAAACTACTTGTTACAATACTCGGCTATTTTGCTTGTGTATTAATTTCGTTACTCCTACTATTTATCTTAAAGAAACTTAAAGTACAATTTAATTATTGTAATATCATATTTTTTATTTTTTATTCTTTAATAAATTGTGTGATTATTATTCTAAATCACTTAAAAATTATGACTGTAGATCAAACTATTTTTTATTATCCAGCATATTTCACAATTTACATTTTTAAAAGCTTAATTAAAAAGGAAGGCCGGAATGATAATGCTAACCAAAAGATTTAAAGCTTTTGCTATTGATTTTTTTTTAACAGCTATTATTCAAGCAATTTTAACATTTTCATTTATCATACTCCCATTAATCAAAAATGAACTAAATTCACCAATTTTTGAAAGTTTTATAAGGGTTTTTATTATAGTTTTTATATGCTATTTATATTTATTGATCAGAGATATTTTAAATATTAGTCTTGGAAAGATAATATTTAAGATTAAAATATATGACAATAGAACGAATTCAGAGGCATCAAACAAGCAAAAGATTTTGCGAAACGTAACCTGGATAACTGGACCAATTGAAATCATTTATTACCTTAAAAAAGCAACACGTTTAGGAGATAAAATTGCCAAAACTTATGTTAAATAACAATAATTCATTACTATAATTGTGACTTAAGCATCGTAATCCACAAGTTCCCCTCAGAGATCTTTCGTTTTCAGCTATGGAATCTGATATCATTATTAGTACACCACTGGTGATATATGAATACTGAAAGTATGGATTACGCCAAAGTATTTACTTTGTTTAGCGAAGTATAAAGTTAAAAAATAGATATATAGCAATAAATTATAGTCTATATCAAAGGAGATTTTATGAAAAAACATGTTACAATTATTGGAGCATTATTTTTACTCACATTACTGACAATTACAATTTCATGTGAAAACCCAACCCCGACTTCACCCGATATAAAGAATCAAGCAGAAGAATATAAACTACCAATTGGAACACCTTTTCTTATTAAAGATATTAATCCAGGGATAGGTGATGCGTATATTTCAGAATTAACTGTATTTAAAAATAAATTATATTTTCGGGCTTCTGATGAACATAATTCTACAGATGTGTGGATTTATGATGGAAAACAAACAGCAATTCCAGAACCCATTTTAAGTAAAATTCGGGATTGTAATTATCCACGATCACTTGTTGTATGGAATAATTTATTATATTTTGATGTAGATTATGCTTTAAACGGTTGCTGGAAATATGATGGAAACACTAAACCAGATTATATCAAAGAAATCGAATTTACCAATGACGGTGTATTCTATAATAACAAAATTTATTTAGCACAACCAGACAATAATGAAGATTATGAATTATATAGCTATGATTCCATAAATGGTTTAAAGTTGATCAAAGATATAGATCCAAATAACAGTTCCACCCCTTCTGATTTTACCATTTATATGGATGAAATATTTTTTAGTGCTTTCGACGAAACGAATGGTAGAGAGTTATGGTCATTTGATGAAATAACCGGAACACAATTAATAAAAGACATATATACAGGTAGTAATGATTCTGCGCCAGGCGATTTTTACGTTTTTAATAATGAACTTTTCTTTTCAGCCAAAGATAACTCTGAAAATATAAGCCTTTGGAAATACAATTCAACAGATGGTATCACACAAGTATTAGACAATGATGATGATATAATTATACAACCGAAATCCTTTTGTGTTGTTAATGATTTATTGTACTTCACAGGCCAAACAAATGGGTTAACAGATACCCTTTGGATTTATGATGGTCTGAACAAACCATACATTGTAGCTGATACAGATAGCCACAAAATATATAAAATGGATAAATTACTTAATTATAGAAACCAATTAGTTGTAATGGGTCATCATTTTGATTTAGGATCAGAAATATTCAAATTCGATACTGATAATGGATTTCAAGTTTTTTGTGATATTACAGATGAAGGAATCCATTCCAACCCACAGGATATGATTGTTTATAACAATATACTTTGTTTTGTGGCTACTGATTATATTCACGGTTTTGAATTGTGGGGATATTGTAAAGAATAAATAGTATCATTTCATAAAGCCTAGTTTTTTTTGTTTGTTTTATGGGATTCTTTTTTATCACCCCGTGTGGTGTCAAAATACCATCCATTCTCCAACAAACAATGGATGCGATAAAAACCATACTATGTAACTACCAAAACGAACTAAAAAAACCAGGAATCACTATAAAACTAGTGATTCCTGGTTAAATATGGAAGTAAAAAACAGGCCTTTGACAATTTAGAGAAGGGTACTACGGATACTTCAGGAAGTTACGTGTATGGCTGTACTACAGATGTTTCAGGAAACTGCGCCGATGGCTTCGCCGGCTGGATGTCTACAGATAAAAAGGCAGCTCTAAGAGCTGCCTTTAGTATTTACAAAACGCTGCCATTGTACCCTTGGCCCCTGAAAATTAAGCAAATAGGCAACAGGCAGCTTGGAAAGCTTAAGATAGTTTATGGTTTGTGAAACCATGCCACTGGTAAAACCCGACACCGACTTTAACTCGAGAATGATGGTGTTAGCCACAACAATGTCGGCAAAAAAAGCCCCA
>JAFGYD010000114.1 GCA_016936295.1 Spirochaetales bacterium
GCAAGGTCTTCAAGGTATTTATTATATGCTTTCTGATTTTCAGGTGTCATAGAAAGGTAATCAAGTTTTTCACTCATCTCTTTTATTCCCGGAGCTTCAAAGCCCTCTTTTACTTCATGATTTTTAAAAGAGTAGATCCATTGATCTAATATATAACTGATATGATGTAGTATTCTAGAAATATATTTATCTCCTCTCTTCTTTTACTATCATATCCAACTAAAAAATTACTGTCTATATTAACTTTCAGGCTATTATGTAATGAAAATTATAAACAAAATATTGATAAATGCAATTTATTAATTGTAATTCATACTATTCCACTCTGAATTTGTAATTAACATAAATGTATACATAATTTAAGATAGATTATTTACAAAAGGAGATAAAATGTTTTGTTATCAATGCGAAATGTCATGTGATGATGGATGTGGGTCAAAAGGACAAAAGATGGGAACCTGTGGTAAAGACGAAGTATTATCAAGGTTACAGGATACAATGATTTTTGGCTTAAAAGGAATGGCTGCTTATAGGTATCATGCCAACGAACTAGGAGCAAATGTTAAAGATCTTGACGATGTTACAGCTAAAGCACTCTACTTTGGAATTACTAATGCCAACTTCAATTTTAATGATCACATAGAAATGCTAATGGAAATAGGGAGCGCGGGAGTTCAAAGTATGAGAACACTAGGGGAAGTACATCATAAAACTTTTGGTGTATCTGTTCCTGTAAAAGTCTCAGAAAATAGGGCTGAAGGGAAATGTATTCTTGTTTCAGGACACAATTTATCTATGCTAAAAAAACTGCTAATTGCCACTGAAGGAAAAGGAATAAATATTTATACTCATTCAGAAATGCTTCCGGCACACGGCTATCCTGAACTTCACAAATTTTCTCATTTAAAAGGTAATATTGGTAAAGCATGGCATGACCAGAAAAAATTGTTTGAAAAATGGAACGGGACAATAATAATTAATACAAACTGTATTCAGACACCACCAAAAACTTCAACATATCTTGAGAGATTCTACAGTTACTCAATAACTGGAGTAGAAGGGATAAAATATATTAAAAATGATGATTTTTCGGAAGTTATAGCTCAAACTTTGGAGCTTCCTGATGCAGAGGGTTTTGATTCCAACGAAACAGTAATGACAGGACATAGTTTTAAAACAATTTTATCACTCGCTCCTCAAATTCTCGATGCAGTGAGTACAGGGAAAATTAAGGATTTTTTTGTTATTGCCGGTTGTGATGCTCCAGGAAAGGATGGAGAATACTTTAGAGAGCTAGCATCCAGACTACCTAAAACTTCAGTATTGCTAACATCAAGCTGCGGTAAGTTTAGATTTAATGATATAGACTTTGGGAATATTCCAGGGACTGAAATTCCTAGATATCTAGACCTTGGCCAATGTAATGATAGTTACGGAGCTGTAGAGATTGCACTTGCATTAAGTGATGCTTTAAATACACCTGTAAATGAGCTTCCAATAAATATTCAGCTTATGTGGATGGAACAGAAAGCAATAATAATTTTACTTGGATTATTTAGTCTAGGGATAAAAAATATAAAAATAGGTCCTAAGAAAGCACAGTTTTTCAATGATGATATTGTCAATTTCCTTGTAGATCAGTTTAACATAAGTTATACAACAAATGTTAATGATGACTGGGGAGATAAAATTAATTAAACATATAATACCTTGTTGGAAGATTGCTAAAAAATAAAAAAAATACCAGAAGTGTGATTACTATCACGCTCTGAACAATGAAAAACAATCATAATAGTTGCATAAAAAGAACTTAAAGGAGTTTATTATGACAACAGTTATTATGATCGCATTAGCTGTAATACTACTTATTCTCTCTATTATAAAGAGTAGAAGTAAGAGTAAGCAAGCAATCCATATAGCTAAGAAAATGTTTCTTGGAACTATTATTGAGGTTGCCGGGGTAATGGCAATTGTGGGATTAGTTCTTGCACTTCTTCCTTCTGAAATTATTAAGGATATACTAGGAGGAGGAAATACTATATTAAGTACAATCTATGGTGCTTTAATTGGAACTGTAACAATAATGCCGGCATTTATAGCATTCCCATTAACTAAATCTCTTTATGTAAGTGGAGCTCACCTAGTCTCACTAGCAGCATTTCTAACCACATTAACAATGGTTGGTTTTGCAACATTTCCTATAGAGGTGAGACATTTTGGTAAGAAGTTCACAATAGTTCGTAACAGTATAAGTTTTGCAATGGCTTTAATTATTGCATTTTCAATGGGGGTAGTACTTTGATGGGCAGAATTAAACAGTTTAAAATTTTAATATTGGCAGCATTGTTATATTTTGTATTTTTTATCATTAACAAAGAGATCTTTTTTAGTGCTATTAAAATAACAAGAGGTTTTCTTGCAGAGATGGTTCAAGTGCTTCCTCCAGTTATGATTCTTTCGGCTTTAATAACAGTATGGGTACCATCCAAAACAATTCAAAAAGGCTTAGGAGAAAAAGCTGGATTAAAAGGTAGATTCCTCTCTATCCTTATAGGATCTTTTTCTGCCGGACCTATATATGCAGCATTCCCAGCAGCACTAGTTCTGTTTAAAAAAGGAGCGTCTGTTTCTAATATGGTTATCATTTTAAGTTCATGGGCTGTAATAAAGATTCCAATGCTTATGGTTGAAATCCAGTTTTTAGGGTTGAAATTCTCACTAACCAGATTTTTACTTACTATTCCGGCTGTTATAGGAATTGGGTTGCTCACAGAAAAACTAGTAAAAAGACACAATATAAAGGAGGAGGACTTAGAAAATGAGTATATACAACTTCCAAACCTGAATTGTGGAGGTTGTGGTTACAGTAGTTGTGATGCTTTTAGAAATGCTATAATTGCTGGAGAAAAAACTTTAGCTTGTTGTATA
>JAFGYD010000017.1 GCA_016936295.1 Spirochaetales bacterium
GCCATCTTTTTCACCCTCTAAATTTTGAAAATTAAAACTCATCATTGGGCTACCTAAAGTAGTAAAAAGTTGTTCGTTCCTCATAACACTACTCATTGTTCACAACCTTCTCTATCTGTTCATAAATATAGTTTGCTTCTCTATAGAACTCTTTTGATCTTTCAATGGATAAAGAGCCATATGGTAATAATCCCATATCAGAAGGGTATCTTGCATCTATATAAGTTTCTGATATCTCTTCCAAAAGAGTCATATCAATTTCTAATTTACAGAGATTTCTAACAGTACCATATAATCTCAAAAGATTGTGCTTCATAGGAACTTCTTTTGTATTTAAACAAATAATTGCTTTAAAACATTTTTCTATACACTGATGACAATGAAAAGCAACTACGTTAGTTAGATCTTCATCCCCGAGCAGTTTAATTACAGTTTTTAAGTCTGTTAAAGCAAATAACAACCACTCTTTAACTAACTTGTTCATATAGAAGTGTCCCTGTCTCAGTTATCTCTGTCATAAATGGTTTGTTGTACTCATTTAGGATCTTAAATTCTTCTTTTGTATAAACAAGTAAATCAATAGGTACTTCCAAACTTAGTTCTAAAATGGTATTTCTAACAGCTACTTTATTCTTTAATTTTTCATCATAAGTTTTAGGAATATCGTCAATATTTAATATTACTGCTAGATCAATATCACTATCTTGGGTTTCTGTTCCCTTTGCAACGGAGCCAAACATATAGATTTGAAAAGGGTTTATCTGCTTAAGTGATTCAACAATTTGTGGCAAATAACCTCTTAAATTATTCATATTAAAAGTGTATCCCATTTATGATTTATTATCCATACAATTCCTTCTCTCTAGAAATATCTCATTATCCCTTGGATGTTTCTCCATTTATAATTGTTAATACAATAAAACTTTACCTTCATGTATAGCTCATTTTCTTTTGGATGATAGGAATTGTATCCCCATAGTACCTGTACATATAAAACAAATATTGTATTATTAATTCATGACCAGAGGCGAAATTTCCAAGAGACTACATATAAATCAGGAAACTGTTAGATATTATGAAAAAATAGGGTTAATTACCCCAAACTATCTTAATAATAATTACCGTGATTACAATGAACAGCAATTTGAAAAATTAGAATTGATTCTTTCATTTAAAAACTTTGGTTTTTCATTAAAAGAAATTAAAACATTTTTTAATTTAATATCTATCTCAACACGGGAACCAAAGAGATTTAACCTATATCTAACCGAAAAAATAGATGAAATTGATAATAAAATTGATGCGTTAGTTCAGTTAAAACAATCTCTAACACTATTTAGAGATAAAAAAGATAAAGAAACATGTAAAAAATTCTCAAAATATATTAATAGTTATTGACCTTGTACTATAGTACAACCTTTATATTTTAATAAAGGGAGAACATAAATGAAAAAATTTATACACTATAGACATGCTACATCTTTAATATTGATAAATGATAAAAAAATTTTAATAGATCCTGTACTGGCAAATAAAGAGACATATCCACCAATTATATATACAAAAAATAAAAGGAAGAATCCTTTAGTAAATTTACCAACTACTATAGATAAAATATTAAATGTCGATGGTATTATTATTACCCACAACCATAACGATCACTTTGATATTTTAGCAAAAAAAATTATTAATAAGAGTATACCAATACTATGCCAAAAAGAAGATTACAATAGTTTTACCGAGAGTGGATTTAAAAATCTAACCTTTATAGATAGAGAAACTACATGGATGGGAGTTAATATTAAAAGATTTATAGGTACACATGGAGGTCATATTTATAATAAAAAATTGGGTGTAAGTTCTTCTTATCTATTAACTGTAAAAGATTCTACAGTTTATCTTACAGGAGATACTTTATTAACATTATCAGTAAGAAAAATTCTTAGGAAAATTAAACCCAATTTCATTATAGCTAATGGTGGTGGAGCAAGAATGAATTTACTTGGTAAGATAACAATGAACAATAGAGACTTAATGGAACTTGCTAAAATAAATAATAATAGTACAGTAATAGCTGTTCATATGGATTCTATAAATCACTGCGAAGATACCAGAGAGAAACTAAACAACATTAACAATATACCAAATCTACTGGTTCCAAAAGATGGAGAAGAAATAATATTGTATTAAAACTACTTCCAGGCTCTTTTAATAATAACTTCTGGCATATTTTGAATTTCATCTTGTTTTATAGACAGAACAACACACTCTTTATCAAAAGAGTATATATCCATATTAGGAACTGCTATATCCCTGGAACCATATAGGTGACCTTGTCTCATAACCAGATGGGTAATAAAACCAGTTACAGGATCTATAATTAACTCATCGATATTTCCCAGTTTTTTACCATCTAAATCTTTAACACTCATTCCACGTTTCAGTTTCATTTCACCCTTTGGGACATCCTCTTTTGTTACTTCTATCACCGGGTTTCCATTATGTATTACGTATGGAAACATGGTATATGAATGGGTCATTGTAGGATCGGCACCCCAATAAGCAAACTCTGTATCACTAGCAGGAACTTTAATAAATTCATGTATTAGAAATTTAGGATATGAGTCTATCTCTTTTGCTGTTTTATCAATAGTAACAACAGAGTCCGTTGTATAATCCATAATTTCTTTAGGAATAACAATAAGAGTTCCATTATGTTTATTTTCAATAACTAAATGGGTAACCTTCTCTTTAACAGGATCAATTAGAAGTTCTTTAACACTTCCATATTCACCATCTTTACAAATAACCTTAGCTTTTAATGGAATCTTCATAACGTCCTCCTTGTTATGGCCTAGTTATAATTATAAGTTATTTTAAAAAAATATCCATTATAAAATGAAAAAAGTCACTTTTAACAAAGGATGAGAGAAATGAGTTACTTTGGATAATTTTGGGTAACTTCTTATACTTGTTATAACTATGATGTTCCTGAAAAAAAGAATCTTTTACCAAGGTTATAAACTCATCGGCTTTATATATTTTATCCCTTTTTATAGATAGTGTAGTCGCAATCTCCTCAAAAAAAGTAAGTAAAACTGTTTCATAGGAGACATCTAAACCCAATTGCAAATAATCAGCTATTTGCGGAAGCAACCTCTCAAACATAAAGCGTTTAGGATTAATATTTGTATAACCCATAACATTTGCAGCTTTTAAAATCTTTTCATCTGCAGTATGTATAAGTCTATTTAAATAGGAAAAATCTTCGGTTAAAGGTATTATACAAAATTCTCTACCAACATACCCTTTTAATTGTTTATATGCATCAAAATAACCCAAAGTTAGATTTTCTCTTGATTTATCTCTATTAAAATCCAGTGTAGGCCCCAGGTATTTTGAAGGTTCTATATATGTTATTTTAACATTTGGGTTACTATAACTCTTTGTGACACCTACTCCAAATGTTCTTACCGCAATTAATTCATTTATGCCCTTCTTTGGTAACAAATTAAGGGGTAGATTGTTTCTTAATCCCCCATCAATAAAAACACCATCCCTATTCTCTTCTCTCTTAAAAAGAGGGAAATTAGCACTTGCCATTAAATATGAATTAATTTCACCTTGAGGAATATCCTCTTTAAAAATCTCTACAGTTTTAAACGATGGTAATTTTACAGTAACTATTCCAAGTTCTATTTTAGATTTTCTTAGCTTTTTCTCACTTATCATAGAGTAAAAAAGCTCTTTCATATTAACAGTGTCAATACCCTTACTTTTAATAAAATCGGACAAAACAGAGGTAGCATATCTCATATCCCGAAACGCATCTTCATCAATCCCATATATAATCTTATTAGAGGAGTTATACCATAGATCATATGTCTTCTTCCAATCACCCTGGGCAATAAGAGCTCCATTTAATGCACCAACAGAAGTCCCTGCTATTCCATCAAATTTATACCCCATTTCCACTAAAGCTTTATAAACACCTAGGTGATATGCACCCTTTGCGCCACCACCTTCAAGAACAAGACCTAACTTATTTTTCATCTAATACCCGGCTCCTTCCCGCAATTTTATAATAACGCTTTTTTGGTATAAAACGTAGAGAAAAATAGATAATTTTATTAAAAAAACCCGGTATTACTATTACTTTTCCTGGTTTTAATTTTTTGTATGAATAGTTAACTACGGCTTTAGGAGTCATCCATCTTTTAAGTCCCCTGTTTTTAAAAACCCTACTATCTAAATTCATATTTTTATGAAAGTCTGTTTTAGTAAATCCTGGACATAGGGATTGTACAACTATATTATCCCTTAAAAGTATCATAGCTATAGACTCAGAATATGTATTAATAAAGGATTTGGTTCCAGAGTAGAATGGATCGGAAAGAGATGGGAGAAAACCTGCAAGGGAAGAGACATTAACAATAGTTCCTCCAGATATTTTCATTCCGGGAACAACCATGTGTATAATTTCTGCCATTCTATTAATATGTACATCTATCATTTTAGCATTGATTGAAAAGTGGGTACCAAAAAAATTGGAATGGTTGGAATACCCCACACAATTAACTAAAAAACCATATCTTTTAGTAATTAAATATTGTTCTTTAAATGCAGTAAAATCTTCATTGTTACTAAAATCTAATATAGCTACATGGACAATAACCCCAAATTTAGTTCGTATTTCCTCTGCTCTTTTCTCTATAATATCCCTACGTCGACCTGTTATTACTAAATCCCATCCCTTTTTTGCCAAAAGCCAACTATAAGCAGCACCTATTCCACTTGTTGCCCCTGTTACTAATGCTAATTCTCCCAATTGATCCCATCCTTTCCTATACTAGTTAAAAAACTGTTGCAACTAGAGAAGTGTCTACACCCAAAAAAACCTCTATAAGAGGATAGAGGACTAGGGTGTGGTGCTTCTAAAATTAAATGTTGAACATTAATACTTTTCTTTAATTTTCTAGCTTCATTACCCCAAAGCATAAAGACACAGCCTGTATTCTTTTTGGATATAAAAGTTATAACACTATTTGTAAACTCTTCCCATCCACAATCCTTATGGGAATTGGGTTCCCCGGACCTAACAGTTAAGACTCTATTAATTAGAAAAACACCTTGTTTAGCCCAGCCGGTTAAGTCTGTATTACTACATTTTATCCCTAAATCACTCTCTATTTCTATAAATATATTTCTCAAAGATGGTGGAATCTTTACGCCCTTTTTTACAGAAAATGCAAGCCCATGGGCTTCATTTGGGTTAAAATATGGATCTTGCCCAATAATAACACACTTTATATCTTTTAGAGGGGTTATTTTAAAAGCATTAAAAACATCTTCATCTTTTGGAAATACTGTAGTTTTTTTTCGTTCATTCTCAATAAAGCTCAATAATTTTGTAAAATATGGCTTTTTCTTTTCATTTTCAATAAATAGAACCCATTCATTGTCCATTTGGCTACCCCCCTTCATTGACAATAATTAACATCAGAAGTATATTACATAACTGATTAATCATAAATAACTAATAATTATTAGGGGTGAATAAATGTCAAAAGCACATAGAGGTGCGGGAATCCGTGACCAGGTAAAAAGTGGAAGATCAACTTGTCCGCTTTGTAAAAGAACAGCTATTAAAGCAGTTTACGAAAATACATTAAACGAAAAAAAAGTTAGTGTTTGTAAACAATGTAACAAAGCTGTTAAAAACGGAAAAATGAAAGAAGCAATTGCTGCTCTTTAATTTTTGTTGACCCTGTTCTTACAGGGTTTTTTTATTTATAAGGACTTATATGAACCAGACACAGTTTATTTTTTTATATCTATCACTATTTACAATAGAATTTATAATTTTAATAACTTTAACAATTTTGAATATTAACTCTATTTTAAAAAATAGAAAAACTATTCCACAAGAAGTAACATCCATCATTAATTTAGAACAATACGGTAAAAGTATAAATTACAGTATTAGGAAAGAACATTTCTCTATATTACACTTGGTATTATCCTCTCTAACCACACTGCTTATTCTTTTTTCAGGAACCCTAGGAACTATAGAGAGTATTATATTATCTATAACAGCAAATAAAATTCTAGTTGGATTATCATTTGTAGCTGTAATTTCTATCCTTTTATATATAGTAAATCTTCCTTTAACACTCTACTCCACTTTTGTAATTGAAGAGGAGTTTGGGTTTAATAAAATGACCCTTAAAAGCTTTGTATCCGATAGTGTAAAAGAGGGATTATTGGGAATTATTATAGGTTCTATCGTTTTAACAGTATTATTTATATTTATGGAAAAAACTGGAGACTCCTGGTGGATTTGGACAACAGTATTCTTTATTATTTTCCAACTACTTTTAACTATTATATATCCAATTTTTATTGCACCAATTTTTAATAAATTCTCACCACTTGAAGATGGAGAACTAAAAGATGGTGTAAATAAATTATCTCAAAAGGCCAAGTTTAATATCAAAGGAATATTTATAATGGATGGTTCAAAAAGATCTAACCACTCCAATGCATATTTTACAGGTTTTGGAAAAAGTAAAAGGGTTGTTTTATACGATACTCTTGTAGATAAACTAAGTATTGAGCAGCTACTTGCAGTATTGGCCCATGAATTTGGACATTGGAAAAAAGGTCATATAAAAAAGAGAATTGCACTCTCTTTTGTAACATTACCAGCTGTATTCTTTATTCTTTCTCTTTTACTCCATTACAACCCTTTATATAGTAGTTTTGGATTACAAGCAGGATCTTATCACGGTTTAATAATTTTAATTTCCATGATATCTGGAAGTTTCACCTTTTTCATCTCACCACTAAGTAATAAATTTTCAAGAAAACATGAGTTTGAAGCAGATAATTTTGCAATAGAATTAATGGAAGAATCGGAGAGTTTAAAAGAAGCATTACTTCAATTATCAAAGGAAAATTTAAGTAATTTAACACCAGACAGGCTATATTCAGCCTATCACTATTCTCATCCTCCACTACTTGAGAGATTGAAAAATATTACAAATTAAAGTGTTAGGGTTAAGGATGTATAGGATTGACCTGATCCAGATATTTCCTTAACCTGGGATTCAAACTTGATTCCAACCTTGGAACACTCTTCCCCTAAATAGGAAAGATAGAACATCCCTAAATCGGAACCATCTCCACCAGATCTTCTATAAAAATCTGTTAAAGACTGTTTTCTAACAGTAGATGCCATTTGCTGATCAACCTTCTCTTTCAACATCATAATTTCAGTCTCTTTATTAAAAACAGCAACTTCAAATTTTCTCTTGGCACTTATCTTTGTTTCAGATTTATCAAATTTAAAACCTATAGAAAAGAGTTCTCCTCTTTTCTGCATTTCGTTTAATAGACCAATTCTGGCTTCTGGATCCTCTAAAATATCATTGTAGGCTAAAGTAGGATACATATTTTTAATATATTCCTTCAAATTTCTATTTTCAGCACTATTAATAAGTTCCATTAACATTAGGGAAAGATATTCTGCTATCTTATTTCGACTCATAAAATCTATTAAAACCTTGGAGATCTCCATAATTAATAGATCATAGGTAGCTGCATCTTTAAATTTTGCAAGTACAAACCATGTAAAAGGCTTTAATCCATTTAAATATTCATCACAAAGTGAAGCTTGTTTAGCAATCTCCTCTTCTGTCAAACTATCGTTACTATAGAGATATTTATGAGCTGCTAATGTTAAAGTCTCTTTTACATTTTTAACAATATCCTTATTTTTCTCTAAAATCTGTCGTAATACTGTCTCGTTTATATTTGTTTTTCTATCTAAAATACTACCGTGATTAGCCCTATTCCATGTTTTTATTAAGTCAGAATCTATAACTATATCAAAAATCTGTTCATCAAATCTTTGTGCAAGAAAACCAAAGACATTACTTCTTGCCATTGATAAAATATCCTTTCTTTTAGAGCTGAATTCTGCTCTTGAGATCTCTATTCTGGATAAATACCCAATAGAGATCATATGTTTAACTGTTTTATCATTATATTGATTTAGAGCAATACCATACTGTGTACTATTATCTGGCATTTTAAATTTATTCATAGGTTTTTTGTTTTTTATAAAAAAATCTACTCCTAAATCTGTAAATAATAGTTTAACTGGTAACTCAATTAATTTTGTATCTACTTTTTCCATAATTCTTACCAATGCTCCTTGTTATGAACATCCTTCAAAGATTTCCTTTCTTTAAATATTTCATTACTTTTATCCACGGCTGTGTACCCTAATGCAAGAAGGGAAAACACCCTCATTGAAAATGGAACGGTTAATAACTCTCTAATTAATTCTTCATTATATGTTGTAACAATACAAGAACCTACACCTTCATGTTCTGCTTGCATCATCATAAATGCAGTGGCAACAGATAGATCAAAAACATGGGCAGGTTGTCCGTTAGGCATATTATAATTAATATTTGTTGTACATACCGCTATAATTTTATCGGCAGTTTTTATGGTTTCTGCACCAAAACAGGCATCTAAAAGTATTTTTTTTACACCTGGATCTGAAATAGATATAAATCTCCACGGTTGTCTGTTTTTTGCAGAAGGAGCAAGCCTTCCAGCTTCTAAAATGTTGTTAAGTATTATTTCATCTATCTCTTTATCTATAAAACTCTTACTCGATACCCTGTTTTTAATTAAGTCTAAAATTGCCATGATTGTTAGTTTATCATATCTATTACATAGTTGGAAATGTTTTTGAACAATAGTATTAATTTTATAACAGATTTATTGACCCAAATCAAAGGTTAACATATTCTAAATTGATGTTAAAAAAAATATTAACTCTAACTCTATTAGTTTTTATGTCCTTTAATATTTATTCCAGGGATAAAATAGTATTGTTAACTAAAAATGTTGAAGTAGAAAATATATATAAAGAGATTACATCTATAAATATTTCCTACATAAATTTTGATATAGATTTTGTAGAGATTGATAACTTATCCCCATATTTAATAGATAATTGGGTAGAGCCTCCTGTTTTTGCAATTTATATCGATGAAAATGTTACAGCGCAAAAAATTGTTTCTGGGTTTAAAAGAGGACAATTACCACCACTTCAAATAGTAAAACCACTTCTTCAAAATCTTTTTATAGAAAATAGAGTGGCAAAATATTTTCTTTTAGAAGTAATAGGATTAATTGACAATAAAATTGAAATAGCCCCAATTGAGGATGCTAAAATACCAGTATTAAGATTAAACATGAGTATAGACCCGCAAATTGTTATAGAAACCTTAATTTCACCTATTCCTGTAAATATTGAATATATAACAAATTATATAGTTTTAAATATTTTTGGTGAAACTTTTTATTTTACCGATGGGGATACATTAATCATAAATGGGATTTTTATATTTATTATTATTCTAGTTATAAATATTTTTAGAAAAAGGGTAAGCTTTCATTTTAAACACAATAGAAGATATATACCTTCTATCCCATATAAAATTTTAGCCCTTTTTTTATTTAACTTTATAGCTACATTAGTAATTGGCTTTATTGAATCACAGGATATTTCAGGTGATTTAATCTACAATTTCCCAAGGGCTATTTTAATTATTAAAATTTTAACAGCATGGTTTATCTACTCCATCTGTTTTCAAGTTATAAAAGATTCCGCACTATCTAAATCTCCATATTTTTATGCAATCTTAAGTCTATACTCCGAAATATTTTTATACTTTTTAACATTAATTTACTATCAACCTTTAGCAATATACCATATTTGGCCAATAACAATAATTGTAATCTATATTCTCTCGTCCAAGAAAGGAACAAAAAGGATTCTTCTCTATTTTTCACCATTACTTTTAATAGTCCTAATTAGTAAATATTTTATTACCGGGAATTTAACATTAATAGATTTTTTTATTAAAAATCGATATATAGGGAATTTAATATTAACTTTTTTATCAATCCCATATATATTTCTCCAGGAAAGTTTTTTCAGGTTTATTTATAGAAAACAAAATAAAATATCCTATGTAGTAGAGATAGTTCAAAGTTTATTAATATTAACCCTAATTATAACAATAAGTGCAATAATTATCGAATTAAATAAATAAAAAAAGTTATTGACAAAACCTGATTTTACCTAGATATTGTACACATAAAACACTACATATAGTGTGGAGGTTAACTAATTACATGAAATGCCCCCTATGCGGTCAAATAAATGATAAAGTATTAGAATCTCGTCAAAACAGTAGTGGAACGTCAATTAGAAGACGTCGAGAGTGTGCTGCTTGTAGCTATAGGTTTACCTCTTATGAAAAGATAGAAGAGATACCTTTAATGGTTATTAAGAGTGATGGAAGAAGACAACCCTTCGATATAAAAAAAATTGACAGGGGTATAAATAGGGCTGTTGAAAAAAGACCTGTATCAAGAATGACTATAGAAAAGACTTTACATGAAATTGAGGATGAAGCTGAACTTGGAGGTAAAGCAAACCATGAAATATCTTCAGAGTTTTTGGGAAATTTAATTTTGTCAAAATTAGAAGCTATAGATAAGGTTGCCTATATTAGATTTGCATCTGTATACAAAAAATTCGAGAATGTAGAAGAGTTTGTTGTAGAGATAAATACTATTAAATAAAAGTAAAAGGAGTTTTTTTTGGGAAGTATTGATTGGAGCGAGATTTTAGGGGATAAAGAGATAAACCCGCCTAAAACCGGTATTAAAAAAATTATTAAAAGGGATGGTACAATTGATACCTACAGACCCGAAAAAATTGCAAATGCAATTTCTAAAGCTATTGAAGCTGTAAGAGGAGCAAATGACCCTCTCCTGGATGAAAAACTTACAAAACTAACAGAAAAAAAACTAGAAGATTTCATACTTTCACGACACCCAAATTCAATTCCTGCCATAGAAGAAATTCAAGATCTAGTTGAAACTGCACTTATAGAGGCAAAAGAAGTAGATATTGCTAAAGCCTATATTCTATATAGAGCAAGACACGAAGCAATAAGAGATAGAGATAAATTACTACTGGATATAGATGAAACAATGGATGGATATCTCTCCCAATCCGACTGGAGAGTAAATGAGAATGCCAATGTTAACTTCTCTTTAGGTGGACTAATTCTACACAACTCTGGAACTATAACTGCCAACTACTGGTTAAAAAATATTTA
>JAFGYD010000115.1 GCA_016936295.1 Spirochaetales bacterium
GTTTTCATAAATTTGACCACTCCTTTAGTATGATTTTATCACTTTTTTAACTTTTAGGGTGGTCCAGTTTTTCGGGGCGAGTTCAAAAATAATAATATCTAAATTGTATATGAAATTATCTAGAATAATCACAGTGAATATTGATTTGAAGTTATGTATAATATTGAAAGAGGAAAAAGGTAGAGAGTATACAATTAATGCCAGTATTATTTCAAATAAATTGGAGTATTTATTGGGAGAAAGTAGTCCTTAGAGGCTATAGTAATGACATATGAAGAAATGGGATATATCAATATGTTAAGAAATCTATTACATGTGGATAGCTATATCAGAATTTTCTACTTTTTGTCAAATATGAGATTCGTATTTTCTTATATTAATCTTTATAGCTTATTTTCAAGAATAAGCAGTATCCCGGTTATTGCTTTCAAATTGTTGAGCCTTAAGAATATTCCTTGTGATGGTATATGTTTTCATTGCAGATGACGGGTAGTATTGCTAATAAGGTCTTATGCATACAAAGTTGTATAATTATGATGTAGAATATATTCCAAACAATACAATATGAATGCATAATCTTATAGATACTAGATCTATAATCCACGTAGTAAAACTCAATAGCTGGATAGTCAATACTTTTCTAGACAGCTTTTTTAAGGTGAAAGATTTTGTGCGCAGCAGATGTCAAATAGTCTAACGATGAATGGATTATTTATTTGTTGAGCTATTGAACCTTATTTGATAATTCGTCGTCTAATTCATCTACGTTGTCAAAGGTATATTGCCTAACGAATTCCGTTTTAATTTTTTTAAAAGTTGCTTTTCCAACATCATTAACATTAAGCAACCCTGTATACTGAGAAAACGATTAATGACGAAAGTCTCAAGTGTTTCATCACTAGTTTGTTTTTGAATTCATTACTTCGATCAATGATGAAAATATTGATTTTTCATGTGCCGAAGTTATTGCGGCCTGCTTAAATATTTATTTTACTTTCTGAACTAGTTTAGATTCATCATTTTTCAAATTTACAACATAGTAATATGTACTTCTTGGAATATTTAGGACTCTACATATTGCTGATACTAGTATTTGTGAAGGTTGTTCTTGAGCACACTTCCTTCGACCTTAGAACAGCACTGCTCGTTTAAAATGTAATTCTCCATCAATTATTGCTAGTTTTGCTAGCACCGGTTGATCTGGAGTTAAAATATCTTTTTTTTAAAATAAATCACTATTGGATGCCTGTGCAATCTATTTATTAAGGTTGAATACCCAACATCGTATTCTTTTGCGTTTATAAAGTTTTATAGCAGGATAAGCTGATGTTTGAATTCTGGTAAAAAGGTACATCTTTGTCTACTGGATTGTGTCATGGTTGTACTCCTTTAGTTTTATGGATTTGTGATACATGACCTATAAATAACTGTGTAGTTACGTGAAACACTTTCCAAATGTACTAAATTTTGATGGCACTTAATAGAGATTCAGAGATGAAGTTCGAATTTGATAGAGGAGTTATTTCCAGAAGAAAGGAGGGAGAATGTGAAAAAGAGAAAGAAGTGGCAGATTGTAAATCTATACTTAGGTGAAGGTTGTATATGTTGCTCAGGAGCTTTTTGTGGTTGTACAGGTAGTGGATGTATTTAATATGTAGATTATAAGATAGAATTTCTATGTCTCTATTAAGTGTTTATTATTTAGTTCATTGATTACTTGTGTTTGTAATCTGTCGGGTTACTCATTTGAATAAAAAATGAGTTATGATGTTTTAGTTTTATGAATGGTATAAAGGTATTCATATGGACCGAAAAGGTAATTATCAACAAGGGATGTTGACATATACACATTTTGCATATTGCAATGTAGCACTAAGAGAGGTTTTTGGGAGTTACAGAGATTTTGCTACAATAGATTCATACCATGACACATCAGGTATAACATATACAATGAATTGTGAAATGCATATTTCAAGAAATGTGACGTTATTTACTAAAGATCGAAGTTATTTTTTTAGTTTTACGAATGTTGAGAATTATGGTTCTTATTATATGGGAATCCAACGAAGTGAAGATTTTGAAATATCCTTTAGAGTGATTCAAGTGAAAAGTTATTATTTATGGAATAAAGTTGGTATTTATGTCTCTCCGTATTTTGCTTGTGAGAATATACAATATATTAAGTATTATGTAAATGGTGAAGGATATTTGTGTATAGAGTGCCATTTCTTGAACGAGGAACATATATGTAAAAGACTAAGAAAAGTAAACACTGAAATTTATGTGAAGTTATTTAGAAAGGATAATCGTATCGTTTTTCAGTATTCATATGATGGAATTGAATGGAATAAAGCATATGAAATTAAAGATATTGGATTGTGTAATATAGCTGGTACATTTACTGAAACAAAGGAGAACAACCTTGTTGATTGGCATACAATGAATCATGTATGTATTTATAGTGTAAATCCTGAGAACAATAAAAATGATGAATTAAAAATGAATTATGAATGGTGCGGTAAAACACCTATGGAATACTATATTAAACATGAATTTATTGATTTTGACTGTATAAATGTGGATATCGCTAAGATGTCAAATTTTGATTTATTCAATTTGATAAAAATATATATAAGTAATGGATATTTTGTCGATTTACTGTTAGACGAGTTTTATATTCCCAAAAGAAAAGTATATCAAGAATGTCATTTCGAACACTCAAATTTAGTTGTAGGTATAGATTCTATTGCCAAAACTGTAGAATTATTTGGTACTTATGAAAACAGATATATAATTAGCAATGTTTCTTATCAAGAATTTATAGCGGGATTTAATTCAACACAAACGAGTGAAAAATATTATCTAAATGAGAAAGTAAAAATATTCAGGGCAACTGATAAATATGTTGAGAGCTATTCATGTTCTGATTATATAAACGCTATTAGTAAATACATGAAATATCAAGAAGATATTATGTATTATTATGGAATTAACACATATGAAGGTGCAAAAATGTTGATCGAAGAAGATCCATATGACATAAGAATACTGACTTTCTTATGTGAACATAAGAAAAACCTTAATGATTTACTTAGTAGATTATATATTAGGGGATATATTTCCGAATCGAATTATAGTGAATTATCATACAAGAGTGAAGATATTTATAAAAGGATGCTGATGCTAAAAAGCCTTCAAATGAAATTTATTATAAGGTACAATGATAAATTTTTATCAAATTCTTTTGAAGTTCTCAATGATCTTAAGATAAATGAAAATATATTGTTAACCAACTTGATTGAACACTTAATAGAGTTTCAATAAAGAAAATTCTATTGTACATATTAATCTACGTAAATTAGGAGGAACTATATGAAAAAGAAAAAAAGGTGGCAAATGGTTAGTTTGTATTTAGGTGAAGGTTGTATTTGCTGTTCAGGTGCATTTTGTGGCTGCACAGGTGGTGTTTGTCTTTAATTTTAAGCAATACTTTTTAGTATAAGTGAAACTCTATTAAGTGTATAAAAGTAATATAAAATGTTTCTTATTAAATATTCAGGCAATTTTATTTTGCTATTCTATCTTCAGCAATGATAAAAACAATACATTAATATAACACTAATAAGAATAATCATCCCAATTGGTCTTAGATTGTATATTAAAATCAGCGAAGTAACAACTAAAAAATCATTCATAATCAATATAATATTAGAATGCCTATATATTTTAAAAGCACTATTTTGGGAATGAAATGATATTATTAATTTTCAGTAGTCAAGGTAGCAATAAAGCAACTATAAAGCAATTACTCCTCATATTTGTGAGGTGATATTTGTGAGATCTTTAGTAATTTAGAGGAGGGTATATCAATGCTTTTAGAATCAAAATATAACACAATTGTTATGGATGAGGGTGAAATGATTTTATACAATTCATTTTCGGGTAGTATTGTTAAATTCGGTAAAGAGTATCAGACAGAAGTATACGATATTCTAAACGGAAATGATAAATACCGCTATGATTCTGAGGTTGTTAAGTATTTATATGACAACAAATTCATTTCCCATAGTCATGAAGACCAAAAAAACCAAGTTGAAGTAATGAGATTGGAAAAAATTGTAAATAATAATCTTCATATAATCATTATGCCAACAGAGCAATGTAACTTTAGGTGTTCATATTGTTATGAATCATTTATTGGCAAGAAAATGAATGAAGACACTCAGAATGGAATCATTGAATTCATTAGAAGGAATGTTCATTATTACAGAGGGCTTCACATTTCTTGGTATGGGGGAGAACCGTTATTGGCATTGGATGTAATTAAGAATATTTCCGAAAAAGCAAAACAGATATGCAAAAACAGTCGAAGAACATTTACGACAAGTATTACTACAAATGGATTCCTTCTAACGTTAGAAACATTTAAGAAATTACAAAAATATAATCTAGTAAATGTTCAAATTACCTTGGATGGGCTAATGAAAACACATGATCAGCAACGAAAACTCGCAAATGGAGAACCTACATTTACGACTATTCTTGAGAATCTTCTCGAGATAAAAAATAACATAAAAAGTGCGATTCAGAGAATAATAATTCGAACCAATGTAACCAAAGAAATATATGATCAGTTTGATGAATACTTAAAGTATTATGGATCAATTTTTAATAGTGACAGTAGATTCACCTTTCTGATTCGTCCTGCAGGTGACTGGGGAGGGGAGGCAGTAAAAGAAATAAGTTCGGAATTAATGGATTATAATGAATTCAATCATGTTTATCAAAAAATTATAAACAGCAAATACAAGATAAATGTTCAATTTTTTGAAGATTTTCTTCAACCTACAGGTAGTGTTTGTTCAGCTGGACTAAAAAATCAATTTTTAATTCGTTCAGATGGAAGAGTTAATAAATGTACATGTATACTTGATGATGATGAAAATCAAATTGGATATTTACAAGATAACGGAGTAATGATACTTGATGATGATAAATATTGTAATTGGATATCATACGAGCAGAGACAAGAATGTCATGAGTGTTATTTGTATGGAGCTTGTTTAGGAAGTGGCTGCCCTGTTAGAGTGAAAAATAAGAAACTACCAAGAGCATGCGGCTTTGAAAAGATGTATATAAAGGATACGTTAATAATGCTTAATAGATGCGGTCATGTTAAAGCATATTGATAGAATTAAACTGGAGTGGAGGGAATAAAATGGAAAAGAATTTAGTAGAGGTTCACAATACAATTAGAAGTGGAATCGATGAAACACTAAAAGAAATGGGAGTTGATATTATTGTTTCAGGTGCTGATATTGATCTTAGAGAATATATTTATGACTCATTGGAATACATTAATTTTGTATTAGTACTTGAAGAAAAACTTGGTATAGAAGTAACAAATGAAGCCATTCTATATGATAACATATCCTCTTTGCAAGGTTATATTAATTTGTTGGGTTTATTATTTGAAGAACAAGTAGACTAATAGAACTAAACCAAATATAGGTTTATCCAATATTTTTTTAGCACCATTTAAGATATTTTATCTATAAACAAGTGATATTTTATAGTAAACTGTTCTGTCCAATATCTGTAAATGGTACAATTAGAAACTAAAAAGAAGTTTCATTTTTATTGATTCTTCAACATGTTCAGATATATATTAATTCTATGTCAAAGAGAAAAGCTCAGTATTACTTACTAATTATAAAAATGATTGCTTAGTGTGTTGTAGTATGTGTTATCGTTTGACATATAGGAACATAACTGATAACTTCCTGAGGGTGAAAATACTTTTGTCCTATTCTCAGTTTCATTACTTTTTATGTGATTCCACTTTGTCCAGAAAGGAAATGGAATATTACAGAAAAATACAGTTCCAAGTATGTTCTCTTAAAAGTCAATTTCCTACTGATTACTAATTTTTAATTTAATAGGGTATAAAAATGACACTAAGATAGTACTCAACGCATTTTGAATGTCAAAACAGTCAATAGATTATTGCTTTAATCATTCGATTGTTACTAAGTTTACGCAAGTTTTTTCTCCTTTACCACTATGCATGAACAACTGGGTTGAGGAAAAAGCCCATATTATATACGCACTTTTTTTTATATTTGAAGGCGACGCAGTTGATTGTGGTGTTGCAAAACCTCTAGAATTTTACATACAGATTTGTTTACTAATAGCATTTGGGCACTTCTGCTACTAAACGAAAAGAAAGGAATATATTTAAATAAAATATATTAAAGGAATTTTATGAAGTATACATTAAAAAAGTTTACTAACCTGTATGTTTTAGGAAAGAGGATATTTTCAATAGATAAAAGGTATTCATTGTATTTTACTATATTGATTATACTTAAGACCTTAGCCCCATTTGCGTTAGTTGTAATACCTAAATATATACTAGACGAGATAATAGCGCTTAATAGACTGAATATTATTATTAAATATTTGCTATTTATGGCTTTCTTTAACTTTATTATTAACTTTTTAATACAATATTTTGAACCGCTATTAAACAATAGAATTCATCATTTACGAACTAAATTGTCAAATGAATTTTCTAGTTATGTATTAAATCTGGATTATGAATATCTTGAAGATCCAAATATTCTTGATAAGAAACAGAAGGCAATTGAATTTATATACGGATCAAATGGTCTAGAGAGCTTTACCTTTAATATTGAAAGCATTGTAGTAAATATTGGACAAGTAATTGGTTATACTTACTTAATCATTTCAATAAATCCGTATATTGTTTTGATGATTTTTTGTGGTGCTATTATAAATGCTAAATTCCAAGCGATGGCAGAAAAATACTCATATGAAGCAGAAATGGAAATGGTACGACCTAGTAGAATGGCCAACTATATAGACTATATATGTTCTGACCAAGTACATATTAAAGATATAAGATTTTTAGGTATAGAAAAATGGTTACTAAACAAGAAAAAGGAAAGTAATAAAATTAAATTACTTGCATTGGATAAAGTTGCACATAAATATATACACTTGGGTATTGTGACAACATTGACAAGTAATATCTTAAATATATTTTTTTATTCCTATTTAATATATTCATTGTACACCAAGCAGATTATTATTGGTGATTTTGTTATGTATCTTTCTGCTATTACTAATTTTTCATTAAGCTTAAGCAATATATTTGTAAGTATGGCGAAATTTTTAAATATTAACTACTATTTAGAAAATTATATGGAGTTTGTAAGTCTTAATAATAAGATAAATAGAAAGAACATAGGCATGATAGTTGAACTTAATAGAGCAGTTATAGAATTTGTTAATGTTTCATTTAAATATCCAAATCATGATACATTTGTACTTCGAAACATCACTTTTTCAATAAGTACCAACGATAAAATATCTATTGTTGGCGAGAATGGTGCTGGAAAAACAACTTTTATCAAGTTACTATTACGTTTATATGATCCAACAGAAGGGGAAATATTGCTGAATGGTAGGAATATAAAAGAAATTGACTATGAACTGTATAGAAAATATTTTTCAACTGTTTTTCAAGATTATAAACTATTTGCATTTTCTTTTAAAGAAAATGTTTCATTGAACAATAGCGACACTGTTTCTGATGATGAAATATTAGATATATTGAATAAGGTAGGACTAGAAGATAAAGTAAACAGTAGTGCGAAAGGATTGTTTACAGGAATTAGTAGAATATATGATGATTTAGGTACTGATTTATCAGGAGGTGAAGGGCAACGACTTGCAATAGCTAGGGCATTATTCATTAATCGGCCAATAGTTATTCTTGATGAACCTACTTCTGCACTTGATCCAATAGCTGAATATCAGATATATCAGAAGTTTGATACATTGGTTAAGAACAAAACATCAGTCTATATATCCCATAGACTAGCGAGTACTAAGTTTTCTGATAAAATTGCTGTGTTTGATAATGGAGAGATTATCGAAGTTGGCAATCATGATAAATTGATGAAGCTTGGTGGGAAATATAGAAGTATGTTTAATATGCAAGCAGAAAACTATAATGATAACAATAAGGAAATCCTATATGAATAAAGTAAAAGTGGCAATTATTGATAGTGGTGTAAATCAAAGACATGTAAAACTTAAAAATGATAATATTAAAGGATTTTCTATAAATCGTTTTGAAATAAGAGCAGATTTCCAAGATTATATAGGTCATGGAACGGCAATTTACAATATTATTCGAGAGAATTTAGAGTGTGTTGAAATTACAAATATTCGCATAGACAGTTTATTAACAGGGATGTTGGAGGATGAACTTGTTTTTACACTACAGTATATATACGATAATTTGGATATAAATGTGATAAATATTAGTATGGGTTTAAATGTATTGGGAAAAAATAATCATTTAGAAGAGATATGTGAGAGGCTTCGTTCAAAGAATATCATTATTGTAGCGGCCTTTGATAATGATGGGTCCATATCATATCCTGCACATTTTGAATCTGTTATTGGTGTTACTGACGGTAAATATTGCAGAGGGAAAAGTGACTTTGAATATGTTGAAAGTAAGCATATAAATATTTGTGCTAAAGGTTCAGTACAAAGAGTTGCATGGTTGGAACCCGAGTATTTGATGATTGGCGGTAACAGTTTTGCATGTGCACATGTAACAAATCAAGTAATCAAGTTTATGGAAAAAGGCATTTTATTATTCAGTGATATTCTTGCAAGTTTTGAACGGATAGGGCGTAGAAAATATACACTCGATAAATTTCAAAAAACGTTAGAGTTACCTAGAATCCATAATGCTGCCTTGATACCATTTGTAAAGGAAATGCATGCTTTAGTAAGATTTGAAGAAATGCTTCCGTTCAAGATTATGGGTGTTTATGATTTTATTCAATCGGGGATGATTGGTTCTACTACAAGGCACATTTTAGCAGATGAAAATGTAGGTAATCATATAATTCGCGCTATTGAAGAGGTTGATTTGAATACCATAGACTCATTGATTATTGGGTCAATGGAAGCTTTTCTAGGTACAAATAAAATTATGAATGCATTTACAAAAATGATTAAAGAAGCTAGAGATAAAAAAATAAACATAATAGCAATGGATCAGATATCAATTTATTTTGATTTAATAGGAGATGACTATTATTTTCCAGAAATAACGATTAAAAACGTTAGGCCAAACCCATTTGGAAAGCTATTTCGCGTAGGTATACCTGTTGTGGGTGTATATGGAACCAGTTCAAAACAAGGTAAGTTTACTTTGCAATTATTATTGAGAAGGAAGTTACAAGAAAAAAAATACTTAGTGGGCCAAATTGGTACTGAACCCACTGCCTTACTGTTTGAAATGGATTATGTCTACCCATGTGGATATAATAGTACTGTAAAAATTGGTCAACTTGATGAAATTAGGTATCTAAATAGATTAATA
>JAFGYD010000018.1 GCA_016936295.1 Spirochaetales bacterium
ATAAAGATACAATCCCTGTGGGATATATTGTAGGGATTGAAGATAGTACCGATTTTTTTAGCTGGCTCGATGGTTACTGGTTACCAATTTTAAGAAAAAGATATCCTAAAACATATAACGCAGAGACAGATTTGGAAAAGTTTATTATAAGAATGATTCATACTAATTTAACACTGGAAGAGTTTTTAATTAACTACCCTGCTCAAATGCATATAGATCTACTACCTGAAACACAGGGAAAAGGTTTAGGGAAAAAGCTTATGGAAGCTTTTATTAATAGATTAGAAGATCTTGAAGTTCCTGGTATACATTTTGGTGTTAGTAAAGTTAATGAAAAGGCTATAAATTTCTATAAGAAACTAGGGTTTAACATTCTAAAAGAGAACTCTGACTCATATATAATGGGCATGGAACTACTTTAAATTGTAACTTCGTCTATATTCACTTGGCGTACGTCCTGTTTTTTTCTTAAAGAACCTGGAAAAATATAGACTATCATTTATATCAATTTTAGAGGCAATTTCGCTTACAGACAAATTTGTTTCTGAAAGAAGTTTACAGGCAATCCCCAGTTTAATATCGGAAATATATCTTAAAGGAGACACACCTGTAAACTTCACCCAATGCCTTCTAAATGTAGAATATGCCATTCCCAACTCTTCTGCTATTACAATAAAATCGTATTTCTTAATGGGATTGTCCTTTATTTTATACACTAATAGCTCTATCTTTTTCTCGTTTTCAGAGAGAACTTCCTCCAGGGATTCTGAAAGAGGTGATTCACATATAGCTTGCCAACATAAAAGATCTATTCTATCACCTGTTGCATGCAATGAGTTAGTTTCAACTAAATGAAATACCTCTTTAAGTAAATTATTTGTCTGTGCAAATGCATAGAAAGGTTTAACTGGATTTTGAATATCAAAAAGTCCAGTAGATTTTAATTTCTTAAACTCCTCTCCACGATAGATGAAAAAAAACTCATCCCAATCTGTATCTGGACCATATAGAAATTTAACACCTGGCCATTGAATTAAAATTGCAGGCGCTTGAACTCTGTATTTTTTGTTATTTACCGAAAACCACCCACTCCCCCTAATTATAAAGGAAAAATTACAAGTAGGGAAAAACTGATCCAAGATCTCTTTTTTCCCTAAAATATGCCCAATATCCGATACTTTAGGTAGTAGAGATAACTGTCTTGGATATTGGCCTATATGAATGATCATTTTGTCCATATTAAAGAAAATTTAATCTATTTTAAAGGGGGTAAACCCATGTTAAACTTAAATTCAATGTAAGGAGACTTTTATGAACAAATTCTTTAACGCTTTTCATTCGCCTTTAGGAGCTCACTCTAGTTTTACTTTAGGTTGTAAAGGTAAATCCGGTGGGTTAGGCCTAGAAATGGGTGGACCTGCATGTGAAGATATATATATCGGTATAGAAAATATCGATAATAAAAATTACAAATTATTTCCATTTTATGCGGGTGATGTAGATGAAAGTTATAGATATGACCACGATTCAGATTCATCTGCTGTCAAAGAGAGTATAATATCATCATTCAACGATAGTGAAATTATCAGAGAATTTAACACCGGTTACGATAAGTGGACAGCAGAAGATATCAGTTTTAATATCTTTTCAGCCCCAGTAGTAGCTCCAGATCCAATAACAAGCTCAAGCGATGAACAAAAATTTGCATATTGTCCTGCTGTAATTGTAGAATTTACAGTTGATAATAGTAAATCAAGTAAAAATAGAAGAGCTTTTTTTGGATATGCTCCTAAAAACAGTACCGACTCATTAAATATCATGCACAACTTACCAGAAGGATATAAAGGTATAGCCAGAGGAAGAAATACAGGAATTTTTACCGATGAAAAATTAGCAATAGCTTCCCAGGGTTTTTCTGCAGAGGGGATTTTATCAGAAACTATATTAGAAAATTATAACTTTGGATTAGGACCTGCCGGGCTTTTAATTTTTGATGTTGAAGCAGGAAAGAAAAAGACATTTAATATATCAGTTGCATTTTTTAGAGATGGAATTGTTACATCGGGGGAAGATACATCTTACTGGTACACCAAGTTTTTCAAATCAATCTCGGAGGTTGCAATATATTCACTATATAAATTTGAAGATTATAAATCTTTAGCTTTAAATATTGCAAAAGAGTTTGATGCACCCCATTTAAACGATGCTCAAAAATTCCAGCTTGCACACTCTATTAGAAGCTACTTTGGTTCAACACAACTATTAAATTGGGATAATTATCCTTTTTGGGTTGTTAATGAAGGTGAATATAGAATGATGAACACCTTTGATTTAACTGTGGATCAGCTTTTCTTTGAATTACAACAAAACCCATGGACTGTAAAAAACGAATTGGATATGTTTGTTTCAAGATATAGTTATACCGATAAATTACATTTTCCGGGAGAGGATAATATACATGAAGGTGGGTTAAGTTTTACCCATGATATGGGTAGAGAAAACCATATATCAAGAGCTCAGTTTTCAACTTATGAACAATTTGGACTTACAGGTTGTTTTAGTCACATGACCCACGAACAACTTATTAACTGGGTTCTATGTGGTGCAGCATATTACAACAAAACCGATGATAAACGATGGTTGCTAAGAAATTTATCAATCTTTAATATGTGTTTTAAATCTATGCTTAACAGGGATAACCCGGATCCTTCTAAACGAAATGGAATTATGGGTCTTGATAGTTCAAGAACATTAAAGGGTGCTGAAATTACAACTTACGATAGTCTTGACCAATCCTTAGGTCAATCCAGAAATAACGTTTATATGGCTGTTAAATCCTGGGCATCATACTTGGCACTTGCAGATATCCTTGATGGTGAAGACAGTTCATTAGCACTTGAGCAAGCTAAAAAAGCAGCTGATACAATTAGTGGCTTTTTAAATAAAGATGGATATATCCCTGCTATTATGGGTGAGAATTGTGATTCTAAAATAATACCTGCAATTGAAGGTCTAATATTCCCACACTACTTTGGAATGGAAAATGTATTAAATGAAGATGGTATTTATGGGAACTTAATTAAATCCTTAAAAACTCATTTAAATACAGTACTAAAAAAAGGTATTTGTTTATATGACGATAACGGATGGAAACTATCAAGTTCTGCAGATAATTCATGGTTATCAAAAATATACCTTTGCCAGTATGTTGCAAGAGAGATTATGGGTGTAAAAAA
>JAFGYD010000019.1 GCA_016936295.1 Spirochaetales bacterium
AACCTGGAGTGATCGTGATTATCTAACTGATTCATAGAAGCCATTAAAGAGTTATATGGTAGCTTTGCCATTTTTTCTCTTAAATCTTTTTCAAAGTTTTTACTATTATTTAACAGATCATCTCTTTTATAGTAGCTATGCTTTTCAAGTCCAGTTAAAAAGAAGCTAACAGGTTCAAAAAATGCATCGTAATTCATAACTGAATCCCACTCTTTTCCGTTTAGCCATCCAGATGAATCACCGTAAACCTCGGCGTATATAACAGATTCATTATTAGCACCTTTAACTTTATCTCTAAACATTTGCCAAAATTTATGATTATAACTCGCTGATTTCCCAAGGTCAGCAGCAACATCCAAACGCCATCCATCGGCATTAAAACCTGAACCAACCCAGTTTGCAGACATATTTAAAATATTATTTTCTAACTCTTTACTATCCTCAAAATTTAGTTTTGGTAGGGTTTTATACCCCCACCAAGCTTCGTATGATTCATTTTGTGGCCATTGATCTTTAGAAAAAATAAAATATTTTAGAAATGGAGAATCTTTAGACTCATATGCACCTTCATTCCCCGGATATATATTCTCTCTATCAAGCCATTTATTAAAAGAACCGGAGTGATTAAAAACACCATCTAAAATTACCTTCATATTGTTGCTATGAAATTTTGATATTAGTTCCTGTAATTTTTTATTAGAGGCATCCAAATTCTCTTTATCTGTAACCCTCTTAATATACTTTGTAGCATCTTTATTAACACTAGAAGGATTTCCAGTTACCGGATTCTTATAATTAGGGTCTAATTCAGGATTAATTAATTCCCCTCCATCATTAACTATTACTCCAAGATGGGGATCAACGTTATCGTAATCCTGAGAATCATACTTATGATTAGACGGAGAGACAAAAAGAGGATTAAAATAGACACCATCAATACCCAAATCTTTTAAGTAATCAATTTTTTGAATTACACCTTCAAGGTCTCCACCAAAAAACTCCCTTGTTCTATTTCCACCTTTTGAATATGGGGTTTGTGAATCGGGATACCTGTTCCAGTTATTAACCTTAACACTTGGCCAGTTGTCATACATATATTCATTTGTTAAAACATCGTTTGCAGGGTCTCCATTATTAAATCTATCTACATAAATCTGATACAAAACAGCACCTTTAGACCAAGTAGGGATTGTGAAACCAGGGAAAACTTTAAACATATATGAATTTATAGGCTTTTTTAGTTCAAAACCACGCCTTGAGTAAAATACAGCCTTTTTGTCCTGTTTAACTTCATAGTAAAAGTATATAGGATCTGTTCCTGTTTTAACTTCTGCAACAAAGTAGTCAAACATATCATCCCTGGACTCTTTAACCATCTCTATTTTTTTATCACCAATAATAAGATTTACTTCTGTTGTGCTAGATCGTTTAACTCTTAATCTTGAAAGAAATGAACTATTAATTACTGGTTCACTAGGGGATCTATAAAATTCAGTTCCATCACTATATATAAAAGATGCATTAAATTTTGTTAACTCCTCTTGGGAGAGATCCATTTTTTTACTAGTTGAACTACAACTAAATAACAATAATGCTATTACAAATAAAATTAAATTATTTTTCACTGTATATTCCCCCAAGCTCTGCTAACTCTTTATTCCAGCTAATAACCTTATTGTCATCTGCTACAAATTTAATATTACTATGGTCATCTGGGTATTCATCCAGCTCTATAAACTCCATTTTTACCCGCCACATAATTCCACTTTCAAACTCAATTCTATAGTCAGAACCATCATCAAAAGCTATATATACACCTGCATCGGACTTATCAAATTCCATTTTTATAGACCATATATCATCATTAGCAACTTTATCTCCGTGGGTTCCATCGTCATACATATTATATGTTGGCCAACTACCACCAGCAAAGGCTAGTCCTGTTTCCGGGTCATACCTGAATGTTCCTTTAATTTTTAAAGGAGGTGTAAAATTTTCTGAAGGATGTGAAGCATCAACCCATACATTTTTAAGAGTAGTCGTATCTACTTCAATAAGAACATCTGCAGTCTTTTTTAAAGCTCCAACAGGTAGTACATTAATTACAAAATCTTTCTTAATTGTTTCTTTTCCTATTGTAATAACGGCTTCAATATTTGCGATTCCAGCAGTTTCCGGAGCAATAAAATCAACCTCACCCACAACCTTACTTTGAACTATTTTTCCTAAAGAACTATTCCAGTTAATTTTTGGAAATCCATCTGTGTCAGATACTACCCTTAAGGAAATTGGAGCCCTTTGATTTACCTCTAATTCTAAAGGAGTGGTATCAATGTTTACTACTGTTTGTGCAAGCGCTAGCATAGTAAAAAATAAACTAAAACTTATTAAATAAAATATCTTCATAAGAAAAATTGTAACTTCGAACAATTAAGAAGTCTAATATTTTTTTAGTGGCAGCATATATTTATCTTAAAATGGGTAATATATTCTAAATAGCATTTATTTCAACTCTATTTCTAGTAACTTTTGCTCTATAGAGAGCAACATCAGTTCTTTTTACAATTGTATGTATATTATCCCCTTCTATATAAGTAGTAACCCCAAAGCTGCATGTTAATTTAAAATCTTCTCGCCATGGATTTTTTTCAATTAACACTCTAATTTTTTCTGTAATATTAAATGCCTGTTGATTATCAGTCTTATATAAAATAATAATAAATTCTTCTCCACCCCACCTAGCTACAATATCCGAATCTCTAAAATTTAATTTTAGGCAATTAACAATAAATTTTAATGCTTCATCCCCCATTTCATGACCTAAAGTATCATTTATACGCTTAAAATGGTCAATATCGCACATAACCAAAGAAAAAACATCCTTATACCTTTCACTATGTTTTATAGATTCTGTAATCATTGTTGTCATACTTCTTCTATTAAGTAAACCTGTTAATCCATCGGTTGCTGCTAGTTTAATATTCTCTTCTACAGCAGCTTGTAACTCCCTTGTTCTTAAATCTACCAGCATTTCAAGTTTACTATAAGCTTTCTGTTTAACATTTATTTTATCAAGTTCATGTAAATTGACAATAAAAATAATTATAAAAACCAAAAAGGAACCTAATAAAATTAATGCTATTGCTAATGTTTTTCTGGAATTTAAGTCGTTAAATTCCCTACCAACATCGCTTTTAATTCCTAGAAAGAGGGAGAACTCCTCTAGCTGAATAATAGTTACTATTTTATTATTCAATATTGTATTATTTGTTCCACCTAATAATCCCTCTCCTCCCAGGGATTTTATCTCTGCCAAGGGCAAACCTAATAAAGAATACAGATCCTTATACTCCCTATTTTCAAGGGAAAAAAATATTTCTCCATTTCTATCAAAAACCACAGCTTCATCAATAATTAAAGAGTTATTTATATCAAAATTCGTCATTAATGAATCTTTACACAGCTCCCCTACAAATATAAGATTCTCACCAGTTTCATAATTATAATCCATTCTACTTATAACAATCTCATCGTTGTTATTAAAATTACTTTTAAATAGATAGAATGGTAGTTGTTTTTCTAAATGATTTCTTTTAAGGCTACTAAACAACTGCAAGGCATGTTTTGATCTTGTTATATCTTCTGTAAACAGGAGTTCTCCCTTACTATTAAATAAAGTGATATTATCTAAATGAGTAAAAAATCTGGCCCTGGTATTTATATATTTATAAAATTCTCTACCCTCATTAGAATTATTAAAATTTACAGCTTGTGCTTTATTCTGAAGTAATAATAGGAGTAGATCTACACTATTCAGGGTTCCTTGAATCTTCTCTGCTATTAAGTAGCCAGATAGTTCATAAGCCTGAATCTGTTTAACAAGTAGTAGTTTTTCATCATTTTTAAACATGTTTAATATATACAGTAAACCTGCTAATCCCACAACCAATGGTAGTAGCATTAAGACTATATGACTTTTTGTAAATTTACCTTTCTTTAAAAAAATCATTTACACTATCCAAAACATCTGTAGGGATTCCTACATGAATTCTAATACTATTACTATTATTAATAAGTTGTTGTCTAATATTCTTTAATTCTATTTCAGTTGGGAGATAAACTTTTCCACCATTTTTTATAAATAGATTTTTTGACTCTTTTTGTGATATTGCTGCCTCAATCCTTGCATCAATAACACCCTCTTTCCAAGTTTCCACTATAATTAACTGAACATCCGGACTTAATCTATTCCAAAAATCTATTGAAATCATGGGAATATACTGTGCAAAATATTGATTATCTTCAAAAGCATTTTTTATTCCATTATTCCAAAGTTCTGCACTTCTAATGGTTTCGTAACTTGTTAGTACCCCATCAATACCTCCTTGACTAAGTTTTTCAGGTAGATCGGGAAAAGCAATAACTACAGGCTCTGCACCAAGGGATTTTATTCTCCACTGATTTATCATTCCACCAGCAACCCTAATTTTCCTGGAATCAAAATCATTGTAGGTCCTAATAGCATTAGAAGTACTAAAGATCAAAACATGTCCAAGGTCAATCCAATCACCAATAACCTTTACACCTATACCCTCTTCAATTCTACTATTTATGAGTTGTCCTAATGCACTACTATTTAAAAAATAAATATCCTGGGATTTACGCCCATAAAATTCGGGGAGTGTGAAAATACCAACTTCCGGCACATGTTTGTCAATTTGCCATGTACCTGGAACAGCCATTTCAACCCTTCCTGTAGCTAAAGCAGTTACAATATTTTGATCACGAAAAAGTTGAGCACCGGTATATAACTCTATAGATAACTTACCTAGTAGTCTTTTTTGCAACTTCTCAACAAATACTCTTACTACATGAGCCTGAACATGACTTTCGGGATTTTCAACAGATATCCTCATTAAAGGTTGAGAAACGATTTCGAACCCCACAAGAAAAAAAATTATATAAAATACTTTTTTTAACATATTTTAATTATTAGAGATAATTGGGGTATTTTTCAAATTTTTAATTTAATAAAGACATAAATAGTTTTAACTAATTTTGTTATTGACACTTAAACTTCTTAATAGTAATCTTTACTAAAAAGGAACTGGAGGTTTTATATGAAAACTTGTGTTATATATAGTACAGCAACAGGGAATACAGAAACTGTGGCTAAATTAATAAGTAATAATTTTGAAAACTGTGTATTAGAAGATGTGGCAAATTCAGATTTAAATAATCTTGAAGAGTTTGATTTAATTATTTTAGGGACATCAACAGCAGGCTTTGGAGAAGTTCAATATGATTGGGATGAGAAATTAAACAACTTGGCAGGAGTAAAGGGTAAAAATGTAGCGTTGTTTGCACTTGGAGATCAGATTGGATATCAAGACTCATTTGCAGGTGGGATCAGTGAAATTTATGAAAAAGTGAAAGAGTTTGGTGGTAATATTATAGGGTCTACATCTACCCAAGGTTATGACTTTAAAGATAGTGAAGCCGTTAAGGATGGAAATTTTGTAGGACTTATTATAGATGAAGAAAATCAGGCTAATTTAACTCAGACAAGAATTGATAACTGGATAAAAAAATTAATTCAATAGAATTAAAGCCGGTATTCACCCGGCTTTTTTATCAACCATAAGGATTTGGAAATTTTGCTCGCCAATTAAGTGGTGTAATTTTTTTTAAACTAATAAAGAATTTACTAAACTCTTTTTCAGAAATAAAGCCGCATCTTCTTGAGATTTCAGAAATTTCCAGCAGTGTGTTTTTTAATAAATTTTCTGCTACAGTAATCCTTATTCCTTCCAAATATTCAAAACATGTTTTCCCTGTATTTCTTTTAAAATCAATTAGTTCTGCAAAACCTCTTAAACCACTAAGATTTCGACTCTTTTTAGGATTATAATCAGCTTCGGAATATCTTAAATGCATCTCTCTAATTATTTCGTTATGCTTACCTACTTTTTCAAGCTCAAGGGCATTTGTGGACTCTATTCTAAAAAGTGATTGTAAAAGCATAAGCATTTCCAGCAAAAAAGATCGACCTCTACATGGCCAATAGTTATCTGGTTGATTGTTAAACTGTATATTTATATTATCAGCCATTCTAAGTAATCTATCTCTAATTTGACCATTTACGGAAAGATTTATAGGATTTTCTGAATTGCTTTGTTTAAATGGAAAAATTAATAATTCTTCTGTATCCAGATATTTTCTAGAACTCTCCTGGGTATTTATAATTTCGTCACCAATTAAACCGTGATTAATAGCTTCTGGTTTAAAAAATATACTAAAGCCTTTTGCATTGGATATTGTTATATTTTTATGTGGTTGAGCATAATTTAAGCAAAGAACAACAGGAGAGAGTAAACTCTTTTCATCTCCACTATCACCAACAAGAACAGACCCTTCATCTATATAAGAAAATGAAGCTCTTTCTAAAAATATTATTGAAGCATCAAAAAATTCATCTTTAAAGATTCAGGTACTTGCAAGATTAAGTAGCATATTATCCACTTCATTTGATAGAAATTTAATTCTTGAACAAATATTTTCAGAATTAGTTATTTTTTTCCCAGAATATACATTTAAACTATTAATAAAAAATAATGATGAAAGTATTAATATTTTTCAAATAACTAATTTAAAATTATCAATATCAACAAATACAGAATTTAAATTCCATACACTAAAAGAGATATTATCGAGTCATGGTAATGAACAAAATATTGAAATTGAAAAAATCATGGGTTTCAAGGGATTAAAATACTATTATAACTTCCCAATGCTAATTGGTGAACAAGTACAGGCTTACTTTATTATAAATACTGACCTGGTAATTGTAAAAAATGACCTTATTTTTTTTAATGATATATCTGGATTAATATCATCAATTATTCAAAATATAAATGTTGTTAGAGAAAAAGACCTAATTCATAAAGAGTTCGGTCGAAGTGTTGATCCGTTAGTTAGGGATCATATCCTCTCATCTAATAAAAATGGTGAAAGATTAACTGTAACTATCATGTTTCTTGATATAAGAAATTTTACAACTCTTAGTGAAAAACTAGGACCAGGAGAGACTGTTCTTTTTTTAAATAATATTTTTGAAAACTGCCATAAAATTGTTAAAAATAATGGTGGATTTATAAATAAATTTACCGGTGATGGATTCATGGCTGTTTTTGGTGCTTTAAAAGCAAATGATTTTCACGAAAAAGATGGTACTATAGCTGCGCTGGAGATTATAAAAACAATTAATACTCCTATAGGTATAGGAATTACATCTGGTGAAGTATTAGCAGGAGAAATTGGTTCCGATGAAAGAATGGAGTATACAGTAATTGGTGATACTGTAAATATAGCATCGAGAATAGAAGGAATGTGCAAAACATTTAACTCTAAACTGTTAATTTCAGATTCAACGTTTAAAATGATAAAGGAACATTTACCCTGTTATAGAAATTTAGGAAAATTTAGGCTTAAAGGTAAAAATGAACCAATTTTAATATACGATATAATTAATCCCCAGGGTTGTTTTACCCAGGATTTTATAACAGGAATAACATCCTTTTATAGTGGTAATTTTAATTTTGCAAAAGAAATCTTTACAAATATCCTGGAATTTTTTCCAAATGATTATGCTTCAAAATGGTATATTTCCAAATGTCAGGAGTATGAATACGCTAAAGACTGGGATGGAGTTATTACATTAATTAATAAATAAAAGATTCCCTTTAAGAATAATAATTATTATCTTTAGGGTATGAAAATAGAAATTTGGTCAGATTTTGCTTGCCCATTCTGCTATATTGGGGAGAAAACATTAATTAAAGCACTCAAAGAATTAAATTTGGAAAGTAATACAGACATAGAATATAAAAGCTTTCAACTTAATCCAAATGCAACAACACAGAAAGGAAAAGATATTAATTTGCTAATAGCTGAAAAGTATGGTATTCCATACGACCAGGCTAAAGCATCTAATAACAGAATTGTAAATATTGCAAAACAAAATGATCTTAATTTTGATTTTGACAATATAGTCCCAGGGAATACAGGGCTCGCCCATGAGCTGCATAAATACTCTAAAACGTTAAACAAAGATAGAGAAATAACTGATGTTATATTTAAAGCTTATTTTGAAAATGGTATTGATATTAGTGATATTAACCAGCTTATTAAGTTGGCTGTTGATACTGGTATAAATACTGAAGAATTAAAAGATGTATTAAGCAAGAGAATATTTGCAAATGAAGTATCCCAAGATCAGAACTTTGCTTTACAAAACAATATTACAAGTGTTCCTTTTTTTGTAATAAATGATAAATGTACAATTTCTGGAGCCCAGACTATAGAATATTTTAAAGAGAAATTAAAGGAGTTTGTATGAATCAAACAATAACAACTATAAAAAATCATCGTTCAATTAGGCAGTATAAAAATAAGGATATTGAGCCTAAGGACTTAAATTTAATCTTAGAGGCTGCACATGCTATGCCTACTTCAATACATGGACAACAAGTCTCTATTGTTGTTGTTAAAGATGAAGATAAAAGAAATAAAATATCAGATCTAGCAGGCGGACAACCATGGATAGCAGCAGCTCCAGTATTTTTAGTTTTTGTTATGGATATGAATAAAACAGCACAAGCAGGGAATAAAAACAACATCCCCCAAATTATTCATGAGAGTGCCGAAGGAGTATTGGTTTCTAGCTTTGATGCAGGAATTGCAATGGGTGCAGCTATAGTTGCTGCTGAATCTTTAGGGTTGGGAATTGTTCCTATTGGTGGGATAAGAAAAAATCCACAAGAAATGATAGATCTGCTCGAACTTCCTAAAAATACATTTCCAATTGCAGGATTAGTTATTGGACATCCAGAGAATTTGTCTGCTAAAAAACCACGTTTATCAATTGAAAGTTTTGCACATTCAGAGAAATACAACAATGAACTTGTTACTAAAGCAATTGATGATTTTGATAAAGAAATGGAAATCTACTATGAAAAAAGAGGAGATAAAAGCAGCAATTGGAGTGCACAAATAGCTGGATCTTATAAACAAGTCTATTTCCCAAATGTTTATCCTGTTTTAAAATCCCAAGGTTTTATACTAGATAAGTAAGATTTAAAGAGTGGCAAATACATTGCCACTCTTTATTCAGGTTCGTATCCTGCGTTTTTTATTGCTAATTTAACAAGACTAATGGATTGATCATTATAACTTTCGTTAAAGGTAATTAAAACATCCTTAGATTCAAGATTAGCTTCTGCATCAATAACAAAATCAAGATTTTTAACAACACCTTCAACCCTTGCCTTACATTTTCCACAGCTCATACCATTAACTTTAAAAACTATATTGGTGGTATCAGGTTCACTATTCAATCTATTTTTTTTCATTTTAAAATTTTTAAGAGTTAATGAATTAGAAACAACAGAGACTGAACTAAAGGCCATTGCAGCTCCAGCAATTATAGGGTTAAGTAAACCTAAAGCAGCAAAAGGAATCCCTATTGAGTTGTAAAAAAAAGACCAGAAAAGGTTTTGCTTAATTTTATTCATTGTCTTTCTAGATAAGAGTATTGCTGCCGCAATTTCCCGTAAATCACCTCTCATTAAAGTAATATCTGAAGATTCCATTGCGATATCAGATCCCTGCCCCATTGCAATTCCTATATCCGAAAGAGCTAATGCCGGAGCGTCGTTTATTCCATCCCCTACCATTGCAACAACTTCTCCGTTTTTCTGTAATTTTGAAACTTCTTCTGCTTTCCCTTCTGGTAAGACTTCGGAAAGTACATTTTTAATTCCAGCCTTTTTGGCTATTGCTTCTGCGGTTCTCTTATTATCTCCTGTAATCATATAAACATCTATTCCTAGGTTTTCCAGGAGTTCAATGGCCTGTGAGGACTCTTTTTTTATACTGTCTGCAATTGTAATAATTGCAAGTGGCTCATTTTCATTTGAAAGGATAACTACAGTATGACCTTTTTCTTCAAGTTCTCTTTTTCTACCTGATAAATTTTCCATGGATATACTATATTCATTTATCAGTTTCTCGGTTCCAACAATATATTTTGTATTATTTATAGTTCCAATAACACCTTTACCGGGAATTGATATAAAATCGTCGGCTTCAAATAATGGCAGATTCTTTTCTTTTGCAGCACTAGTTATGGCAAGTGCTAATGGATGCTCGGATTTATTTTCAAGACTGGCTGCAATTGTGAGTATTTCATTCTCATTTAATTTACTATTTGAATAAATTTGCTGCAATTGAGGTTTTCCAAGTGTTATTGTTCCTGTTTTGTCCAGAACAATGGATGTAATCTTACCTGCTGATTGTAATACTTCTCCATTTTTAATAAGAATACCTCTTTGTGCACCAATTCCAGTACTCACCATTATTGCTGTTGGCGTTGCTAATCCCAAGGCACATGGACAAGCTATAACAAGTACTGCTACTGCTGAAAGAATTGCTGATGTTAAGGAACCAAATATAAAAAACCAAACTAAAAATGTGATTACAGAGATAACTAAAACAACTGGTACAAATACTGCTGCTACTTTATCTGCTAACATCTGAATTGGAGCTTTAGAGCCTTGAGCTTCCTCTACAATTGAAATAATTCTGGATAGAACAGAGTCCTTGCCAACATGTTCAGCTTTAAACTGTATTGAACCAAAACTATTAATTGTTCCACTAACAACTTTATCACCAATGTTCTTTTCAACTGGCATACTTTCACCAGTTATCATACTCTCATCTATTGCAGTGTTTCCTTGAATAATTACACCATCAACTGAAATTCTCTCGCCAGGTTTTACAAGGACAATATCTCCCGGTATAACATCTACTATAGCAACTTCAAAAACTTCTCCATTTCTAATAATATTAGCAAATTTAGGTTGAAGCCCCATTAGTTTTTTTATGGCTTCTGATGTTTTACCCTTTGCCTTAATTTCAAGATACTTACCTAGTAAAACTAAAGTAATAATTATTGCAGAAGCTTCAAAATATAAACCTGATGTATCAACACCTACTCTTTTAGCAACAAAACCATTAAAGATACTAAAAATGAAAGCTGCCGAAGTTCCTAGTGCTACTAATACGTCCATTCCAGGACTTCCTGCTTTAATTGAATTAACTGCCCCTTTATAAAATCTTAATCCAATCCAGAACTGTATAGGTGTTGCAAGAATAAGCTGTAAAAGAGGATTATGCAGAAACATTAAAGATTCAATTTTAAATATTCCTGCGAACATTGCAATAAAAAGAGGAGTACTAAGGGAAGCTGAAATAATAGTTTTAATTCCAAGATTCTTTAGCTGCTTTGCCTTCTTTTTATCATCTTCACTCTCATTTTCCTGATTTGTTATATTAGCTGTGTAACCTGCGTCCGATATACATTTTATTATTTTTTCTACAGATGTTTGATCTGGGTCATAACTAATGGTAGCCTTTTCTGTGGCAAGGTTAACATTTGCCATATCTATACCAACACTTTTTTTTATACCTTTTTCAACGTGAGAGACACAAGAAGCACAGGTCATTCCACCAATATCAAGTTGTATAATTTCCATATTATCTCCTATTTTGCCATTTTATTAATTGTTTTTAAAAGTTCATCAATTACTTCTGTTTTTCCTGATATAATCTGATTTACAACACAACTTTTCATATGTGCTTCAAGAAGCATAGACTTTACACCTCTAATTGCAGATTCAACACTCATAAATTGATGAAGTATATCATCACAATAAATATCATCTTCTATCATTTTAGATATACCACGAATTTGCCCCTCTATTTTTTTCATTCTGGTAACCATTTTCTCTTTAGTTTCATATGAATGATGTGCTTTCCTTTGTTCCAAACCCATAGTATACCCCCCTACCCTATAATCATAGGATAGACAGATATTAATAGTCAAGTTCAAAACTATGATAAAATGTAATTTTGAGTTATAAATATAACCCAAAATTACTTAATGTTCTTAAATTCCAAAAACCTTATTAATAAATACAACAATTATTAGTACAGGTGTAATAAATTTAATCATTATAGAAAAAATAGATATATATTTAGCAGGGAAAAGGCCTCCGCTGGTAAGTTCGTCTTTTAATTCCTTGGATTTAAGTACCCATCCGGCAAAAATTGCAACTGCTAATGCTCCCATAGGCAGCATCCAGTTCGCAGTAAAGTAATCAATAAAATCGAAAAGATTCATTCCCATTACAGATATTTTGCTAATAGCAACATCAGGAGACATAGAAAGAGAAAAGAATGCACCAATAATAATAACTGAAATAACAATACAAACAGTTGCTATTTTTCTACTTATACCAAAATCTTCTGTGACAAAAGCGACAGTTACTTCTAAAAGGGAAACGGTTGAAGTTAAAGCAGCAATTGCAAGTAGTATAAAAAATATAGTTTCAAAAAATACTCCACCGGACATCTGGTTGAATATATTTGGAAGTGTAATAAAAACTAGTCCCGGACCTGCTGTGGGCTCTATATTAAATGCAAATACAGCCGGAAAAATTGCTACTCCTGCTAACAATGCAATAATTGTATCGGCTACCGCTACTTGCACTGCTGTTGCACCAAGACTGATATCTTTTTTTATATATGATCCATAGGTAAGCATAATACCCATTCCTAAACTCAGGGTGAAAAATGCATGCCCTAGAGCTTCCAAAACACCCTCTTTAGTTAACTGGCCAAAATCCGGTTTAAAAAGAAATGCTAAACCCTCCGATGCTCCGCTCAGTGTTATTGCTCTAATATCAAGGATAATAATAATACCAAGTAAAAATGGCATAAGAATTTTTGAAGCTTTTTCAATACCATTATGAACACCAAATAAAACAACAAAACCGGTAAGCATCATAAATAGAATTTGTGATACAACTGGTTGAACCGGATTTGAAATAAACCCTGTAAAAATGGATGTTATATATTCGGAATTTTGTCCATGAAATTTTCCTATAAGGGTTAATCGAACATAGTTAAGAGTCCATCCTGCAACAACACCATAAAACGCAAGAATTAAAAATGATGTTGCCAAGGCTATTCCTCCAGGAATTTTCCAACCTTTTCTACCAGATAATAATGCAAAACTCTCTACTGCGTTTTTTCTACTTCTTCTACCTATTAACATCTCTGAAATTAGAACTGGAAGTCCAATTAAAGTTATACATAGAAGATAAACAAGTAAAAATGCGCCCCCACCGTTTTTCCCTGTAATATATGGAAATTTCCAAATATTACCAAGCCCAATAGCGGAACCTGCAGCGGCTGCTATTATTCCAAACTTTGATGAAAAGCCATCTCTCTCTTTAGACATAAATATTTACTCCAAATTAAAATGTCTAAACATTATACAAAAAATTAGTAGTTAAAAAAGGACTTATATCGAATAGAAAGGGGTCATAAAATTTAGAAACAGAATTAAAATCATTTAATTAAGTATTATACAAATTTATATCAAAACATATTTATCCAAATCTCTACAATATCAATTAAACATTATACGTAATTCGTTAATTTTCTAACATATATAACGAAATAAACAAGTTAAGACTATATATCTACATAATAAGCAAATCGTCAATAAAAATCACATTTTAAAAAAAAACAGTAAATTCTTTGATTTCAAAAGATAATTTTTTACGATTTATTTATTATTATATAAATAAAATACTTATTGCGTAATATTTACACCGGTTATACTATATGTTTCATGACTGAACTAAACAAAAAATATGGGTTTTGGACAACTAGTGCAATGGTTGTTGGAATTGTAATTGGATCAGGTGTTTTTTTTAAAGCAGATGATGTATTAAAAGCTTCGGGTGGTTCCCTACCTACAGCATTATTAGCATGGCTAACTGGAGGGGCAATAATGGTGGTAACAGCATTTTTATTTTCTAAAATTGCATCCCGTGGTGAAAAAGTTAATGGTATTGTAGATTACTTCGAAGAAGCTTATGGTGAAATAGCAGGCTTTAATATTGCTTGGTTTATGACAACAATTTACTATCCATGTCTTGTAAGTGTATTAGCATGGGTTTCTGCTAACTATACAGCGGCACTATTAAGCGCCACTAAATATATATGGGGTATTGCACTATTTTATATGATTCTTTTCTATATAATAAACATTATCTCTCCAATTATTGCAGGAAAATTTCAGGTAAGTACAACCGCAATTAAACTCACACCATTAATTGCTGTAGCCATAATTGGGACAATTAAAGGATTATCTACAGGGCAAACAATACAGAGTTTTACCACTGCAGCAACCTCTGTTTCCGGAAAGGGGGGAGGACTAGCAGTAGCATGTCTATCTACAGCTTTTGCATATGAAGGATGGATTATTGCGACCACAATTAATGCTGAAATAAAGGATGCAAAAAAACATTACCAAAAGCTCTTGTATTTGGAACTATATTAATTGTGCTTGTTTACACACTATATTATGCAGGGATTGCAAGTGTAATAGATAATGATAAAGTTATTGAATATGGTGATAATACATCACTAATAGTAATTTCTACACTATTTGGTAACATAGCTGGAATATTTTTAAATTTATTTGTAATAATTTCATGCCTTGGAACATTAAATGGGCTGGTTATGGCTTCATCTAGAGGAATGTATTCAATTGGAATAAGAAATATGGGTCCTAAGCCTGATTTTTTTAAAGTAGTAAACCCTAAAACAAACAGCACTACAAATTCAGGAATTGCTGGTTTTATAACAGCATTTTTATGGTTTAATTGTCTGGTATGGAAACTTTCATGGCTGGTTTGGTGATTTTATGGATACATCTGAACTTCCTATTGCCTTTTTATACTTTGTATATCTTTTTCTATACTTCTGGTATGTAAAAAAATTCAAAGAGCCGGGGATTTTTAACGGATACATTCTTCCGTTAATGGCAGCTGCAGGATCAATATTTATTATTTATGCTGCATTAAAAAAAGAGATGATAATTGAATTTTCTGTAGTTATAGCAATAATTATGATAATAGGTAATTTACTGAATAAAAAAAGAATTGTTAAAAACTTATAATTACTTTAAAGGAAAATAAATGGCAATAAATAAAATTAAGTACCGTTTCATGCTAATGCAATTTCTTCTATGGTTCACCTTTGGAACATTTGGAATATTTTATGTTGCATACCTTAAAGATCTTGGATATTCAAGTAAATTTATTGCCTTAGGTTTAACTTTATCAACTATTTTCGGTATTTCATCACAATATTTTTTTGGATACATTAGTGACTTAACCTCAAATATTAAATCTGTATTTATTGGTCTTTTACTAGCAATGATCTGTACTGTTTCGTCATTTATTTTTTTAGCTCCGTACAGTGTTCCAGCAATAGTTATTATGATTCTTTTCAGTATTAGCTGGATGCCCCTTGAAGCACTTTTAGATAGCTGGATATTTTCAACAAAAGATCTTCCACTATCTGAATACGGAGTTATCCGTTCCAGTGGATCTCTTGGTTTTTCAATTATTACTGTTATTTTTGGTGGGTTAGTTGTAAAATTTGGATTTAAAGTATCTGTATTAGCTTTTATTATTTCTGGTACACTTCTGTTTATTACAGCTATTACTACAAAATCAAAAACACTGAAACAACCAACTGCTATGGGATTTAATCAAATCAAACAGCTAATTACCAACCCTCGTTATATGGGAATATTATTTTTTAGTATTCTAATATTTATTGGCCACATGGGTATTAATAATTTTTATATCTATGTAGTTCAAAACATTAATGGTAATCAAAGACTTATTGGTATGGCTGCTTCTATGGCAGCTTTTTCTGAAATATTTGGATTCTATCTGGGTACAAAATTACAGAAAAAATTTAACCCTTTATTAATTTTAGTAGGTGTAGCCCTTGTCGCACTTATACGTGTCTATTTTTTAACACGATCAGAAACTTACCTAGGCATTTTATTAACAGCGGTTTTACAAGGTTTTTCTTTTAGTATTTTTCTTGGAACATTTAAAATCTATATATCAAAAATTACACCTATTAACTTACTGGCTAGTGCACAAACCATTGCTGGATCAACATATTTTGGTATTGCATCACTCTTTGCTAATATAGTGGGAGGGTTATTGATAGATGATTATGGAATTGATTCATTTTATAAATTTTTAAACATAATATCTGTTTTATCAATAGTTTATATAGTAACTCTATACTTAGTAGATCGTAGACATTTATAGAATGGATCAAGTATATGAATGTAGTCCCGAATGGAAAAATGTTACACCAAAATATGTGTAAAGCATTGCAAAAAAACCAATTATGATAAGTATTTCTTTAACTCTATTCTTGCCTTTAAAATGTAGAGCAGCCGCCATAATTAACCATGTAATTAATGCCAATGTTTCCTTAGGATCCCAGGACCAGAATCTTCCCCAACTAATATCAGCCCAGATACCACCAATTACTAAGCCTGTAGAACAAAAGACCCAGGATATTTGCAGTTCTCTATGGACTAGTAACCTCAACTTATTTTCCCTTTCATGGTTAACTTTAAATTGCAATATTACAGAATAAAAGGCAGACAAAGTTAAAGAAACATAGCCAATAAAATATGCTGGTACATGGATAAAAATCCAAATGGACTGTAAAGCTGCTGGGATATGCCCCGGAATCTTGTATGACCAAGGAAGGAGAAGTGATAGAGTAATCATAACTACCCCAGGGAAATATAGCCACCAGGGACTCTCTTTCTGGAATAGTAAACATTTTAAAATATACAAGATACCAAAAAACGACAAAGACTCATACATATTGGCAAAGGGTGCATGTCTAAGGTATATACCTCGCAGACCTACCCATCCAATAGCAGAAAAGAGCATAAGAAACAATGACCACTTATACAAAACCTTTAAAACTGGAATTGTTTTAAATGCAACTGATAAAATAACTAAAATTAGAAAAAATTGTTCAAACAGGATGTTCATCTACTCTCCTCAAGATAAGCAACTGTGACAAAATAAAAATTATTCCACTTATAAATAGTGGTATGCGAAAAGGCTTCCAAGTTACTAATAAAATTGAAGTATAACCAAAATCTTCCTCTTTAAGGCTAATTTCTATCTCCTTTTCTTCACTTAACAGTATCTTACTTTTCTGTTTTAGTTCATCACTATCAATAAAACCACTTTGTAAGACAATACCATCCTTACTTTTTTCTTCCCAATAATAATTTATCCAATACCCCTGAATTTTATGTGGAATTAAATAAAACTTACTTTTAGGGCTTACATCTAAACCATTTTTAACCAAATTTTCTAAAGTATATAAACTATTATCTATTTCAAAAGTTACAGCTTTAATAAATATTCTCCAATCCATCTGGTATATCTGAAACCTCTCAATATTTAGTGGTTTATTTACCGAGATTGATTTTGTATCTCCATTAATTTCAACGATAGATGTATAAGACTCCTTATTTAACTCTTCACCTATTGGTTTGTTATCAAACTTGATAAGCGCAATATTGGTTGGTTTAAAAAGGGGGAAACCATTATCAATAAATATTTTTTTTAAATTTATATTAGAACCTTCTTTTAGACTAAGCTCAAAACTTTGATCATATTTAAAAGAGAGTATAGAAAAAAAGATTAATATCAATAAAGGGATGTGTATTATTAGAGTTCTTTTAGTCATTACTTAGTCTTATTTTTTTTATAGCATAATATGTAATCAAGTCGGCCTTACCCTTTATTTTCTGATTCTTTATTGGTTTAACCATAAGTTTATTTCCAAGAATACTATATAGAGACTCTGAGATTATAACAGATTTTGCAGGTGCAACACTACAAAGTCGACTAGCTAGATTTACTGTATCTCCAATAACTGCAAACTCTTTACGGTTGTGACTACCTATATTTCCAGCTACAACTTCCCCATAATTTAATCCTACACCTATATGTAGTGGATAATCCCAATCTTCTGTTAATTTTTCTACGACTCTAACCATTTCCACCCCAGCTTTTACAGCATCTAAAGGATTAATAAATTGAGCCATAACGGCATCTCCCATAAATTTATCTACATCTCCGTTGTATTTTTCAACGATATTAGACTGAACATCAAGAATCTGATTCAATCTATTTATTACTAATTCAGGTTCTGCCTGATCTGAAAATTGAGTAAAACCCCTAATATCTGTAAATAAAATAACTATATGATCCTTATCTCCCGGTTTTCCATCCTTTTGGTTTCGAATCATT
>JAFGYD010000116.1 GCA_016936295.1 Spirochaetales bacterium
AGTCATTAAAAGTTAAACCTTTTATAAAATCCTGAATAAGTTCCATAGAATGAATAATATCAAAAAGATAAACTATACTCTTTTTTCACAGGTATTGAACTTCTGACAATATAGATTCATTAATAATTGGTTTAAGAGAAGTTTTTAAAACTAGATCCACAGGGGTATTTAATTCTTCAGACAATTCCTGTTCTAAAGAAATTAGATCAAATAGATCTAAACTGGAAGGTCTTACAACATCAATAAGTATGTCTACATCACTATTATCAGTCTCTTCCCCTCTAATATAAGAACCAAATATTCCTATTTCAGAAATGCCAAATTCTTGCAATTTGATTTTTTTCTTTAAAAGTGTATCTTTAATAATCCTTAGTTCGGTCATAAATCCTCTCTCTTTTAATATTATCCCTTATTATAATTTAATAGAAGAGTTATTTTCTTTGTGAATAAAATTGTGACGAAAAAATCAAAAACAATTTAAACAACTAGGCTTTAAATGCATCCAAAGCTTGTTTTGATCTTTGAGGATCAAGTCCTGAATGCAGGAGATTACTATAGGAAAAATAAGGGTGCCGTAGCACCCTGTCACACAAGTTTAAGCTTTATTTATTAATATTTTTTTAGGTTGTACTTGCTCTCTCTTATCTATAGTTAGTGTTAGTACACCGCTATTTATGTTAGCAACTACAGCATCTGGGTTAACATCTTCTGGTAATCTAAATACCTTTCTAAAGTTTTTAGATCTTCTATTTTTTACAAGGAACTTATCCTTGTTATCTTCTGCTTCATTTTTAAGTTCAGGTTCTTTAACCTCTAATGTTAACTCTCTGTCCTTTACTTCTATACTAATAATATCTTCCTCAACTCCTGGTAATTCAAAAGAAAGAACATAGTTTAAATTACTTTCAACCACATCATATACAGGGGAGAATCTCTCCACACTGCTAGCTCCAAAAAAGTTGTTCCACACATTGTCCATTACATCATCTCTGTATCTTAGTGTCATCATTTTGACCCTCCATAATTTTCATTTCATCTACTTATTGCAAACGGTGTGCCAACTTCTAAACCTGATAAATCAATGCTAGAAATGCAAAATTAATAGCAAAGTGTCAAATTAATACACCATTTCTAATAATGGCTAAATAATGTGTAAGAATGAAACATATGATTTTTTAATTAAATAAAAATGTGTTGATATATCCCACTTATGACCTTAATATAAAAAACATGTCAGATAGTGAAATTGTAAAATTAGCAGTATTAATAGATGCAGATAATGCCCAAGCATCGGTTTGCAGTGAACTTTTAGCCGAAATAGCTAAATTTGGTATAGCCAGTGTTAAAAGAGCTTATGGTGATTGGACAACAAGTAACCTAAAAAGCTGGAAACCACACCTATTAAAACATGCAATACAACCTGTTCAGCAATTTAGCTATACAACAGGAAAAAACTCAACCGACTCATCATTAATAATTGATGCAATGGATTTACTCCACGATGGCAACCTCGATGGTTTCTGTTTAGTCTCTTCAGATAGTGATTTTACACGTTTAGCAACCAGAATTAGAGAGTCCGGTTTAACTGTTTTTGGATTTGGAGAAGAGAAAACACCGGGACCATTTGTTTCAGCATGTGATAAATTTGTTTTTACAGAAATTTTAAGAAAAAAAGACCCTACCGAAATTAAAAATAAAGTCGACAGGGAATTAATAGAACATGCAGTAGAAGCTGTATCCAAGGAAGATGGTTGGGCTTCACTAGCTGGTGTAGGTGGTTATATAAATAAAAACCACCCATCATTTGACCCAAGAAATTACGGCTTTACTAAACTTAGTAAATTAATTAGGTCCTTAGATTATGTGGAAGAAAAACTTGAACAGTTTACCGACGGCTCATCTAACACACACATATATATAAGAACCATTTAGTTTAATCTAAAATAACAACTCTTCCCCAACTAGGAGAAACATTTACACTTCTAATATTTTCGTTATTTAGAATGTCAAAACCTTTATAATTGGCAAGTTCTCCAGGATTTTTTTCATCAAAAGATGAGTTTATAACTACCAGAACCTTTTTATTATCATACTCTCTTGTAAACGCAAAACAGTCTGAGGAAACAAAAACTTCATTGTAATTTCCATATTTCAGCGCATCTGTTACATGCCATACATAGGATAGTTGTTGAATAGTTTTGATTAAATCCCTTGAGTAATTTCGTGACATATTATCAAGGTTTAGGTTTGGTCTTACTACACTATCTTTATTATTATCTTTATTTCCCTCAATTCCCCATTCACTACCATAATAAATTGAAGGAATTCCTGGAACTGTATACATTAAAATATGTAAAGGGTATATGTGAGCACTATTTTTTAATGTAGATGCTATCCTGTTAACATCATGATTATCTACAAAATTATATAGATTTAAATTTTTATATATTCCATTACTAGTATTAAATTGTCTTTTTAAAGAGTACGCTATTTCAAAGAAATTTGTATCATTAAAACTTGAATACATCCCCTTATAGCATTCATAGTTTGTAGTAGAATGTAAAATTTCAGGTTTAACCCAATGTGAATAATCTCCATGAATAACTTCACCCATTAACCAAAAATCTTCTTTAACTGTTTTAACATGGCTGGATAGTCGCTTCATAAAACCAAAATCTAAAACATCTGCAACATCTAATCGAATACCATCCAAGTCAAACTCTTTTACCCAGAAATCGACAACACCCATTAAATAATTTAAGACTTCTTCGTTTTGTAAATTAAACGCAGGTAGATTATTGTGCCCGTTCCAACAGTAACAGTGAATACCATTATTAAATGATACTTCTCTGTACCAATTTAAATATCTTGAATTTTCTCTGTTTGCAATAATGTCTTTAAAAGCAAAAAAATCTCTGCTTGTATGGTTAAAAACCCCATCTAAAACAACTTTAAGACCATTTGAATGAAGGGATTTTATTACTCTCTTTAATGTTTCGTTACTACCTAGTCTTCTATCAACGCTGTAGTAGTCTACAGTATCATAGCCATGGGATTCAGACTCAAAAAGTGGCCCTAAATATAATGCATCTATTCCAAGACTTTTAATATGAGGTATCCACTCCTCTATTTTTAACAGTGTCTCAATAGAATCAATTGTATAATTATTTTTTTCTGGACATCCGCAAAATCCTAGAGGATAGATGTGATAAAAAATTGACTGATTAAACCAATTAGTGTTCATTATTAACTCCTTATACATACCATTAGGTATATAAAAATAAAAAATTATGAAAAAATTCCATACATAAACTGTCTACAACTCTGGTAAACAACATCATTATTCAATTGACATTCACCATCGTAAAAACTTGTAATAAATGCCCCTATAACACCTAAAAATGTGAGAGCAAAATTAAAACTTCGCCCCTTCATGTTTCCATGATCATTTTCAGCTAAAATAAAAATATTTTTAACCATATTAAATTCTCTATTTTTATAAGACTCAATGGTTAACCTGGCTTCACTTTGTAACGATGAACTCTTCATTGACTGGATAAATTTATAAATATCCTGATTATTTTTTCCAAAATCAAAATAAAGAGTAGTTACATCTTCCAGGGTTTTTACTATATCTCCACTATACTTACATACAGCTTCAAGCTCTGCAAGGATTGGATTAAAATAGGTATCTAAAAGAGAGATTAGTAAACCCTGCTTACTACCAAAATAGTGATAGAGTGTTGGTTTTTTTACATCTGCAGAATCTACTATTTTCTGAATTCCAACATTTTCATAACCTTCTAGCGAAAATAACTTTAATGCCTGCTCCAGAATCTCTTCTTTTTTTCCCATAAATCAAATATACCGATCGGTACATAAAATGTCAAGTATTAATTACCGTATCCAATAGAAATAGCAAAATAAGGTGTATAATTTTCAGGAACTTCAAGAGGAATTTCATTACAATACTTAATAAAACTATTCCAGCTAGTTGCTAAACCTAAAGATTTAGCAGTTTCAACAATTTTTAATATAATATCGGTACAATTTTCCGAAATCCTTTTAGTTCCTTTTTTCACCGAAACCATAATAACCGTAGGTGCGCCATAAAAAATATCAAAGTCATTGGTTTTTCCTAAACGACTAATAATATTAACATCACTTTTTTTAGTCATATCTTTTTTTGCAACTCTGTTGAGTTCTTCAATTGTCTCTTTATTTCTTATAACAGTAAATGATAAAACCTTTTCCCCCATAGAATCCAGCATATCTTTTCCTGTTTTTAATAGTTGACCTACAGTCTCTTCACAAACCTGTTTCTCTAAGTACTTTCTTATAGATCTCCATGTTTTAAAAGAATCAAAAAACTTTCTCATTACTTACCTCTTTTTTTATAAATATCATTATACATTAAAAAACTTCTAATACCCGATTCCCTAACTATTTTTCTATTTACAGCAAGTATAATCTCATTATCGTTAGAATATAAAGATACTGTTTTTTTAGCCCTTGTTAAAGCTGTATATAAAATCTCCCTTGTTAAAAGCTTTTCAGAACCTTCGGGAATAATTATTGTTACTGAATCATACTCAGAACCCTGACTTTTATGAACAGTCCCTGCATAGGATGTTTCAAAGTCGCTAATTTTAGAAACAGAGATAATTTTAAATCCTGAACCATCCCTAAAAAAAGCAAAAACACCATTACTAAACTCAAAAATTAAACCTCTATCACCATTATAAAGATCATTTACATAATCGTTTTTGGTTATCATTATTGGCTGACAGTGGTAAAACTCTTTATAACCACCATTTAGTTTATTTTTTAAAATATTATTAAGTGACTTTGTTCCATATAATCCCTTTCTAGAGGGAGTTAAAATTGTAAATTCTTCAAAAACCTTAAACGCTTCTTCAATTTGCAAATTAAACTGCAAATATTTGCTAATTTGGACATTAAATGGTTTTATAGGTAAACAGCTATATTTACCAATTATTTTAGTAATTAAAATATCAATATTGGGCAATTGATTGTATAAAATTCCATTATCCATATTTTTCAAGAAATTTATTACTTCATTAGCATTACCCAAAATAACAAGTTTTGCACAGTCCAAAATGTGTTTTGAAGACCTGAAAGACTTGTTTAGAACTGTTATATTGTTGTGCATTTTATGATTTTCATCTTCATAGTTATATAAAAAATCACCTAATAGAGCACCTGCTTCAACCGATGGTAATTGATCTTTATCTCCAACTAGAATTAGTTTAGATGTTACAGGCAGTGCATCAAAGAGTCTAAACATCATATGTATATCAACCATAGATGCTTCGTCAACTATAACAACATCGTATTTTAAAGGTCTTTTACTACAATATTTAGGAGTATCTCGGTTTGGTGAAATACCAAGTAATTTGTGTAGTGTATAGGCTTGTTGAGGCATATTAACATCACTATCTTTTAACTCTCTATTAATACTCTCTATAACCCTTTTTGCTGCTCTACCAGTTGGAGCAGCAAGAGCTATATTTGTAATACCCTCATTAATTAAATCCCTGATTATTGAAACAACCATTGTTGTTTTCCCTGTTCCCGGTCCACCAGAAATTATTGAAAAGTTACTATTTTTTTTACACTCTTCCAGCCTGGAGCCCAATAAACTTAAAAATCTCTCTTCATATTTTTTTATTCTATTTATATAAATATAAGAATCTACAATTAAAAATGGCTCGGATGCAGTACCAAACAGATTTGGATTTAAATCAATATACTTGGAATAATCAATTTCAACATTTTCCTGGTACCACTCAGCAATCTCTATATTTAATCTTTTAATAGATGTACGCAAATTTCCAATTTCATACTGATAAAGTATATGTAGCAGAAGTATTTTAAGTTCATGGTCATCTACTGTTGCAAACCTCTCAACAAGATTCTTAACAAGATAAATTTGGCTCCATTTAAAGCCTGAATTTTTGCCAAAATCAACAAATTTATCCCAGGTTTTATACTCTGAATAAAGGCTTTTCAACCCTTGAGATGCATTTGCATAGTCCCTGTTTTTTAAGAATTCCTTTAAACCAGAACCAAACTCCTGTTTCATACATCCTCCCTGAAATTCTTTAAAAAGCTAATAATTTCCTCTTCCTTAGGCTTTTTAAAAGAAATACCTGTAGATGTTTCAGGAGACATACCTCTAACATAAAAATAGAGATAACCGCCAAAATCCCTGTTATAATCAAAGTTATCTTGCTTACTCTTTTTTAAATGCATATATAGGGCCGCGCTATAAATTAATCCTTGTAAATGGTAGTTATGCTCGTTCATACTTATTTCAACCCTAGTAGTTGAATAGTTTTCAAAGTTTTCATCACCTTTTATAGTAGTGGTTTTCCAATCACCAATATATAAAACTCCATCAACAGTAAAAATAAGGTCTATAAAACCTTTTATATAACCTTCTTCAAATTTAAGATTTAAACCATAGGTATTAAATTCACACGGCTTATCTACTTTGAAATAGAACTCTCTCTCGTGAATTCTGCAATCTTCATTAATCTCTCCCAGGGTTATATAATTATCCCCCAAGGGAAGTTTGCTATTTAATGTATTCCAAATTAACTCTTTGGATTTATCCCCATATTTATATAACCACTCTAAATCAAAATAACGTCTTGCCCCAATATTTATTAATTCATTGACCCTTTCATCTTCTTTAAACTCTTCTAAAGAGAGCTTATATTTAGAAAACTCTATTTCTTCAAAAAACTCATGTATAAAATCACCAAAATTCGCTCCACCAGGGATGTTGAATGTATTTACTTCTTGGGACTTTATATATTCCACAACTTCTATATCTTCATCATCCTCTCTATCTGCATCCTCTTTGGAAACAGACCCATGGCTATCCTTGGTTAATCCGGAATAACTTGAAACCCAGGTCACCCTATTCCTAAAATAACTATATTTTAAGGGATTATACTCATAGGATTTTATATCTTCATTTTTTAATGGAATACTACTATTACCCTCTAAATAACACAAATTATTTATATAAAAAACATCACTCTCTCTATTTGCTAAATCTTCAATATCTGAATAAATTCTGTTAGCTAACTCTTTTTTTATTATTTTATTTTTTGCCGTATTTGTAATTTTAAGTAAGTTATGAATTGGTTGCTCACATATTTCTATAAAACCATCGGCCTTATTCTCAATATTTGTTTTAATATCTTTCCAATTTAAAGATGCATACATAGAACTTAAAGGAGTTATCTCTCCATTTGGAAAAAGAGGCAGATAAAGTTTAGATACCGCTCTTGTTAATGCTACATAATAGAGTCTTTTTTTCTCTTCCCAAGCATCACTTAATGAAAGTTTTACACCATAGTCTCTTTTTTGAAAATCGTAAATCCACTCTCCATCATTTTCGGCATATTTGACACCATATCCCCGGGAATTCCCCGATGAATTTAGTCCTGCAACAAAAAAAACAATAGGAAATTCCAGCCCCTTACTAGCGTGTATGGTCATAATTTGAACAGCATCGGAATCTCTATCTAATCTAACAGAATTTTCTTCATCATCTGTTGTTATATCTATTGTTTTTACAAGCCACTGATATAATCCATAACTATCTAATCGCTCAGACCTCTGAATTTCATTTAAATTTTCAATTAAATGCTTATAGTTGGTATAAGATCTCTCCCCATTAATCTGTGACAATAATCTTGCTTGTAAATTTCCTTTTATAGAATAACTTTCCAACTCTTTCCATATAGAGATTATTCCATAATGAATAAGTATTTTACTCCATTTATATAAAATACCTGAAATTACTTCTAACTCGCCACTCTCTTCAATTTGATGAATCTCATTTAAGGAAAGCCCAAAAAGTGGAGTTAAAAGTAAGGATTTAATCTCCCCATACCCACCCGGGTGACAAAGAGCCCTTAAAAGAAGTTTAATATCCTCGGACTCCTGGGACTTATATACATTTTTCTGTCTGGATATAACAACAGGTATACTTTTCTTCTGTATTCTAGCCCTTAAATTTATAGAGTCTTTATGGTTCTCCACCAATATGCAGATATCACCAGGCAGTTGATTATGTATATTTACAAGCTCCTCAATTTTTTTAACTACTGTTTTAAAATAACCCTTTTTACACTTTTTAGCCTTTATAATTTCTCCTTCTTCAATATCTTCGTCATATAAAAGAAATTCAATATTCTGTTTGACTCCATCTATATCCCTTGGTGTCAATCCCCGGCTCTCTGCAGGTAAAAATTTTATATCCTGGGTTTTACCCACTCCTTTAACACCAAAAATAGCGCTAAAAAGTGTGTTTACACCTTTTACAATCCCATCTTCCGATCTAAAGTTTTTTCCTAGAACATACCTATTATTAGGATCTACACTATTACAAGCTTTATAATATATTTCTAAATCTGCACTTCTAAAACCATAAATAGACTGTTTAGGATCTCCTATAAGAAAAAAATTGTGGTTAGAACTTATTCCAAAAATGGTATTAAATATTTCCCACTGTTTTTTATCTGTATCCTGAAACTCATCAATCAGTGCAATTTTATATCTACTTCGTAAAGAGTTTAATAAAGAAGGGTTTTTTTCATCTGTTATCCGTTTATGTAGGCTATCAATTAAATCCGAAAAGGAGATTACACCGGATTTTTCTTGACCCTTTTTAAAATAGGAATCTATGGCTGGTATAGCCTTTTTTATAAATTCTCCTGTTAAAAATTTATTATAATCACCTACCTGCTCTAAATCGGAAAGAATTATATCTACGTCGTATATAACCTTAGAGTAATTTATTGAAATTTCTGATACTCTAACCTCTTTTTTACTTTTACTCTCTAAAAATTGAGACCCTAGTTTATATATATCCTCTAAATTGCTAATGTCTTCAAAGCATTCTATACCTTGTAATGCGTTAGAAATTTTTTCAAAGGTTTGAATTCTTGTTAAACACTTCATCTCTTTTGATATTTCAAGCATAAAACCAGGATCAATTCCCTTTAAATTTTCTATAGTCGTGTATAAATCACCTTTCCGAGATTCAAAATCCTCTACTATAGCATTTATCTCTTGGCTCTCTTTTAAACATGGCAGGAAAATGCAACTTCCACGTAAATCCTCTAGTTTACTTAGAGTCACTAACTCTTTAACAACCTCTGTAAATGATCTATTTTTTCTAAAAGCATAGAATTCTCTTAATTCTCTTTTGGTTCCATTAATTTCAAAATTTCTTAAAAAATCCCATACTGCACTTATTAATATATTATCATCCTTATTAATCTCCTGGTTAAAAAGAGCCTTTGATTCAAAAGGATAGGAATTTAATGCGTTTTGACAAAAACCATGTATTGTAAAAATTGCAGCTTCATCAAAATCGCTTATCGCAAACTCTAGGGCTTGCTTAACCTGAGGATCAAACTCTATTTTATAGCTATCTATAAGGATTTTTCTTATTCTTTCCTTCATCTCTCTGGTTGCTTTATTTGTAAAAGTAACAACTAAAATCTCTTTTATATTTAAATTATATTTTCTATCTTTAATAAGGTTTAAAATAATTCGTTCAAGGGAGTAGGTTTTTCCTGTTCCAGCAGATGCTTCTAATAGAGTATTTTCCCTTAAATTGATTGGTATTTCATTATTATCACTTATATAAAACTGGTTACTCACCGGCAAATTCCTTTATTGTTTCATATACTTTTAATTGAAACTCCCTAAGCTCATCAATATTAAAATCTGGAGCCTCATCTCCGTAAGAAAATTGGACATATGGGCATGAACGTATTGGAGAGAATGAATTTTCATCCCTACTAATATCAACCCATTTATCCTTAACTTCCAAAGGATCTTCAATATCTGAAAGATCTGGGAAAAGAGGTATAGGTTTTTTAAGATTTTTTAAATATACATCAATAATACCTGTTAGTAACTCAAGACTATTACCTTTATCTTTAAATTTTATAGGCTCAATATCTAGACCACCTACCCCATAGAGAACCAGTTCTTTCTCCATCATATCCCTATGAGAAAATATTATTAAAGAGTAAATCAATGGTTCAAACAGATGTGTCAAACTGAATTTTTTGCTGGAAGAGGATAGAATTCTTGTTAAAAAGCAGTGTCCTCCATTATCAGTCCAAATATTTTCCAATTCGCCTGTTAACACTATCTGTGTATTATTAATAGTAAATTCTAAATGTGGAAATTCTGATCCAAGCTCTCTGTTAAATCTTGAAAACGAACTATTTTTAAAATTATTATTTTGTAAGAAAAATTCTATATTGTTAACAATATCAATTATATCATCTCTCTGATTTCCAGTTAGGTTTGTCTCTTTAAAAACACCCTCCACTTGTGCTGTATAAAAAAAACTATCAACAAGTTGTAGTAAATCAATCTCTGTTTGTAGTCCATACTCAAGGGCAATGTTTGCAAATTTCCATTTAGGTAAAAAACCTATCTCTCGGTTTTCGTATATATCTTCCTCTATATTATTAATATTTTCCAGAAAGATACCCTCACCCTTGGTAAAAAATGTTTTAACAGGATTTTTAAGAAAATTTATTAAATCTTTAACATCAATATTAAGTTTGTCAAACTCTTTACAACTATCATCTAAATTTAATAGTGACCTATCTTTTTTAGGACTATAATATACTCTGCAGGCTTCGTAAGCATTGTAATTATAAGAAATGAATTTACTATTTTTAGAAAAATATAACTCATCGAAATTATGCAAAGGATGTTCTTCTATAATTGATTGGCTATTTTCTATAACCTCCAGGAGTTCATTTATAACAACAGAGGGTTGCAAAACTTCACCCGAAACTTGATTTTTATAGCTGTAAAAAATTGTTAAACTCTCTTTTGCAGATATAAGAAGCTCTAAAAAAGCAAATTTATCATTTTGTCTCTTAGATAAATCTATTTTCTGGTGATATATGGATCTTAAATCGTAGGATGGGATATTCTCCTTACCCGGGAATTGATCTTCATTTAAACCTAAAACAAAAATATGTTTAAATGGTACAGCTCTTAATGGCTTTAAAGAAGAAAAGGTAATTCCCTGTGTTAAATATCTACCTCGACTATTTCCAGATTTTATAATAAATTCCTTTAGTAACGAGTAAAAAACTGTGTATGGTAATTCAGTCTTTTTAAAATTTGATAGCCCTTTTAAATCGTCGAATAAATTTAACAAATTCCTATACTGATGTTTTACAGATAATCTCTCTTTTTCATCAAAAACATCCCCTTTTACAGGTAATAAATATGTTTCTGCTAGGGTTTCTATAAGGAATACCCACTCATCCATGTTTAATTTTAGTTTATTTAAAGAGTAAAAATCGGAGTACAAAGATCGCACAATATGTACAAGAGTACCTAAATTATCAATGGATTGTGAATCGTTTAAATTAAAAGGAAGGTCAGAACTATCTTCCATATTTAGAGTTATCCCCAATAGGAATCTTCTAAAACCCTCTTCCCAGGTATTAAATCCATCGTTATTGTAACCCAAAGAATTTCGATGTTCTCCATCAACAGCCCATTTTACATTAAGCTTATCAATAGTCTCGATAAAGAGTTGATATATCCCATTAGTCAAACCAAATTTTTCCATAAAGCATGGATTTGAAAGTATTGTTAAAATTTCCTTTCTATTAAAGGAACTGCCGGGAAGATCCAGTAGAGCTAAAATTCCTCTAATATATGGTGAATCATCTCCACCTTTTAAACCAACTATATTATATGGGAGGTCTTGTTCTCCATAAATTCGGTTGCCATCTTCATCAATCTTTGAATCGGGAAAAATTCCCTCTATATAAGAGCTATAACTTGTAATGTCCGGTGCTACAACTCCAATATCTGTAAGCTTTAAACTTCTATCACAATCTAGTAAATGTAGTATCTTATCCTTTAAAATTTCAATTTCCCGCCAACCTCCAGTTACTTTACAAATTGTTAAAGAGTTATCAGATTCTGCAGAAATATTATCAAAATTATTATCTTTAATTCCTTTTTGCACCCTATGTAATAGTGTATCTATACCATGTTCTACAAACTTACTCTCCCTCTCTTTTATAAAATCAGGCTCCCGGCTTATATTCGTAAAACCATGAATTAATCCACTAAACTGCTTTAATAGTGATTTTGGTTCATAAACAACATCACCACCATATATTTCCGATGGCGTTAATATAAAATGGTGAATTTCTAAATCCCTACTTAAAAAGTTAAAGAATTTTATTGCCGATTCACCTAGAAAAGATGAACCAAAAAGAACAATCTTACACTTTCCATAGGGTGATAGTTCTGGATTATAGTGTTCACCACTTCCAATTATATGGTTTAGTACACGGCTTATATGTAAATAGGGAGTGGAGGTATTAAAAACTTCGTTCCAAAGTTTAATCTGCCACTCCTGATCTTTTTGTCTCTCAACAATACCATTTTCGCCTTTGTAAAACTCAAAGATATCCCATGCTGCAACCATTTGAGGGCAGTTCATTCCATAATGATAAAAAAGCCCTGCCAAACTATCCGAAAGTTGAAATAATCTTTTAGGTGATCTATCTACATAGTCGTAGAGATGTGGAAAATTTTTAGGTGTTTCTAACTGTTCTTCCAAAGTCTTATATAGTACAACTTTTAAGGAGTCCATAAAAAGGAGATTTTTTTTATCGTCCTCAGGTCCAAATAATTCTAAACCGGACTTATATCCAAATGCTAAATTTTTAACTGCATTTTCGGGGAATTCTACATTTAAATCCATAGAAATCCCATCTTGTTTAGCTAGTTGTAACCTAAGCCACGAAGCAATATTACTATTTTGAACTATTGTTATTACTTTTTCTCCAAACAAATCCCTGGTATGAAAAACAGAGGAATAGCTTTTTATAAACTCTTGTAAAGAGTTGGAGTGATAAATTTTATATAGTTTGTTAGTCGTCATTAAACGAAGACGCTTCTATTTTTACATGAATATATCTTCCAGCAATAACCGATAATGGTTTAAATGACGCTCTTTGCCAATCCTCTTTATCATTATATAAAAACCTGGAATCAACACCATTTTCCTCTAGGTTTTTAATAAATGTTAAAAGAGGAGGAACTGTTGAGGAGTTCATAGCTTCCAGTTTATCAAATGTTATAATTGCTTTCTTACCAACAAGGTATTCTGCCAGCTCTGCGAGATATGTATCCAAAACATTTTCTGGGTTTAATGTTCTGCATTTACCTATCCACATTACCTTTACATATGAGTCTATTTCCATTATATCTATTCTTAAATCCTCATATTCAAGCGACTTCATTATAATCTCCTCTTCATTAATACTCTTTTTTGCAAAAATGTTAATTTTGTTATCATTGTATTCATAACCAAGCACATAACCACCATCGCTTGCTACTCTTAATAGCCCTAATCGGCTTTCACCTTTAATTCTGTTATCCAGAATCTCTTGTAATCTCGATAAAAATAGGTCATATGGATTTTTGCTATTAATTATTCTGTCAATAAATTGTGTTAATGGGTATAAATCGACTTCGTTTATAATCTGATTCTCTACGCCAATTTTAATTTCATTAGTATCCGAATAGGAAAACTTTATAGGTTTTTTAATATTATTATTCATATAATATTTAACACTATTTTCTAATAGTTCTCCTGCCACCATCTTAACACTGTCAATATAACTTTTATCACGCTTCTTTAGCTTTTTTTGTAATTTATCCTGAACTTTATGAATATTCTCCCAAACGGGTTTAATATTTTTCTTAAACTTCATGTTCTACCTTTTTTAATATCATAACAGTAATGTCATCATCAACAACCAAATCTTTACTTCTAGATTTAATAACGCTACAAATATTATCAACACTCTTGTCAATATTATTAAAAAACAGCTCTGCCAGACCTTCCTGGCTAAATAGCTTTCCATCTCTACAAACTGCTTCACTTATCCCATCTGTATATAAAAGGAGAGCATCTCCGTTGTTTAAAGAAAAAGTGTTAGCTTTATTTAAATTTTCAATATCATCAACTAAACCAACCCAAGTTCCTGGTGTTTCCAAAAATTCTATTCTGTTTTCCTCTTTCCTGTAAATAATAACAGGTAAGTGAGCACCTGCAAAGGAAAATTTGTTACTATCTAAACATGCAAAAACAGTTAGGGTCATATAACGCTTCCCGCCAAGTTTGGAAATATTGGAATGAATTGTCCTATTTATTAAAGTAAGTAAATCTGCAGGGTTTAAATCCGGGTTTTGGCTTAATGCAATATGTATAGAAGTCTGTACCATCATCATGATTAGACCCGCGGATACTCCATGACCAGAAACATCACCTATTAGGAACCAGTCCTTACCATCGACATTTAAAACATCGTAATAATCACCACCAACAGTCGCTGTAGTGTTCATAAACGCAGCAATTTCAAACCCTTTAATGGCAGGTTTTTCAGGTAACAATACGGTCTGTATTTTTTGGGCTAACTCCATTTCTGTCCATAAAGCATCCCTTGTTTTTGCAAGCATTCTGTTAGAGGCGTTAAGTTCTTCGTTCATTGCTTCAACTTCTCTATTTTTAGAGTCGAGAGATTCATTAGTAACCTGTAATTCTTCGTACATAGCCTCTATTTCTCTTGAGTATGTATCAAGGCTCTCGTTATGAACTTTTAACTCTTCGTTCATTGCTTCAATAGATTCGTTTTGTGTAGCAAGTTCTTCGTTTGCGGCATGTAGTTCTGAAGTTCTTTCTTCAACCTCTTTTTCTAATATTCTATTTTGGTCTTCAACTCTATTAACCATTAAATTAAAAGCATTTGATAAAATGCCAACTTCGTTATTGGTTATAATATTAGATCTTGCAGTTAAATCACCATCGCTGATTCTTGTAGCAACATCTGTTAGTATAGTTATTGGCATAACAACACCGTGAACCATTAAATAAATTAATAAAGAACTAAAAATTAGACTCACTATTAAAATAATAATACTTCCTAAAATTATTTGAGAAACTATAGCTGAAAATTCTGAATATGCACCTGTTATTGCTAAAGACCATGATGTTAAGGGAACAGGGGAGAAACTAATAAAGTTCTTTTTACCTTTATCATAATAGGTTGCAAAGCCCTTATTTAAATCAATCATAGACTCTTCAATTCCTGCAAGGTTTGTAGTAGCAGGTAGTTGTGAGACTCTATTGTTCATAATTAAGGATTCATTTTTATTAAAGATAAATCGACCTTCTTTGTTCGATATAAAAACGGAACCTGTCTCACCATAAACAATATCCATATATTCACTAAATACTTCTTTAACTGGGATTATTATAACTGTAACTCCAATTACTTCAGGCTCTTTATTTATTACATAGTCAATTGAAACAGGAGAATAAATATAGATGACACTCCGTCCTAAAAAATCTATAGGATCTGAAATTATGGTTTTATTTCTCTTTAATGCTTCCTGCCAGCCTGAATGAAATGAAAAGTCCCAGGATAGTAAAGATGACTTATAAGGTGCCATATCTTTTATTTTACCATTTAAAGATGTAAACAAGATTTCATCAATCTCTCTATATCTTTTTCTAGCATCAATTAATACTGTTTCCACATTTACAGCAGTAACAATTGCAGCGGATAAATCGACAGCCATTCTATGATACTGTTCCATTTTAGCATTTAATTGTGAGGAATAACTGCTACTTAACAAGTTCGTATTATTTTTAACCTGTTCCTCTATAACGTTAATAGAGGAGCTTACAGCTGTAACAGTTACAGCAATTACAGACAAAAATACTACTGGTAGTATAGAGAGCAGTAATCTTTTTTGTATTTTCAAGGAGTTCTCCGTAGTTCTTAATTAATATTAACTAACTATACCTTCAAAAGTTCCATTTTAGCAATAACCGAACTTGTAACATTACTCCATTTAAAGCCAAACTCTTCGAGAATTTTACAAGTTTTATCGTTAAGAGGGACATAACCTAGCAGTTCTGGCTTATCTAAATAGTATCCGTGGGTTAGAATCGAATCTCCGTAGCTTAAACCACTAACAAATTTTTCAAAACATACAG
>JAFGYD010000117.1 GCA_016936295.1 Spirochaetales bacterium
CATTATGAAGCCTTAAGAATAATTCCAGGTATGCAGGTATTTAGACCGGGAGATGCAGAAGAGACTAACATAGCGTGGTTAATGGCTGTTTCTGAAGAAAAAAGACCTACATCAATACTTTTAACAAGACAAAATTTAACAGTTTACCCAAAAGATGATAAAAACTGGGTGGATAATCTTAAAAATGGTGCATATATTGTAAAAGATGCAACAGATCCAGAAGTTATTGTTGTTGCAACAGGTTCTGAGGTTAATGTAGCGTTAGATGCTGTAAAATTATCAAATAAAAGAATTAGAGTTATCTCTATGCTTAGTAAAGAACTATTTAAAGCAGCTCCTAACGAGTACAAAAACAATTTATTACCTGGTGGAGTTAAAGTAGTAACTGCCGAGTCTGGTGTTACCTCTGGTTGGATGGATTTTGCTTCATCGTCCAGTAGTCGATTAGGTATAGATACCTTTGGTATTTCAGGACCTGGGGATAAAGTTGCAACTGCACTAAATCTAACTCCAGAGAAACTTTTAGAACTATTCTAATATGGAAAGATATGGTTTTGTAGGAATTATTATTCATAAAGAGTTAACTTCTGGTGTAGAGGTTCAAAAAATTCTTTCTGAATATAGTCATATAATACTAGGCAGAATGGGTATACCATCCGTAGAGGATGGTTCCATTTCTGTTATAACTTTAATTGTTAAAACTTCTACCGATGAACTTGGTGCATTAACAGGTAAATTAGGAAAACTTAACGGAGTAAACGTAAAATCTGGGCTTTGTAAGTTATAGAGGTATTGCCTATAATTTTGTTTATCTCTATTATAGGTTTACAACATAATATGGGAAGGGAAAATTGGAGCAAGAAAATTTCACAGGAAATGAGAGACAGCTTAAATTATTATTAAAAGCTATAAGAGAAAATAATATTCCAACTTGGAATAATTTTGTAAAATCAAGCGGTAAGTACTTTGTTGCAAACTTATCTGGTATTAATCTAAGTTATCATGATTTAAAAGAAATTAACTTCAATGGAGCAAATTTAACAGGTGCTAATTTAGAAGGAACAGATCTTACAAGAGCACAGTTAGATAGATCCAAATTAATGAAAGCCAATCTTTCCGGAGCAAATTTAACAAAAGCTATTATTACAAATTCCTATCTTCAAGATGCTATTTTAACCCAATGTAATGCATTTGGTGCAAATTTTAAGGATTCTGATCTAACAAATGTAAATTTAGATGGAGCAACCCTGGAAGAAGCAAATATTTTTAATACTAATATGAAAAATACCTCTTTAAATAAAACAAATATGAAGGGTACAAAAAAATCTAAGGGTGTTAAAATTATACCAAAACCAAAGAAAAGAGAGTTAACAACAGAGGATAAGAAAAAGTTATCACCATGGAAATTAGCAAAACAGGAAGAGACAATGAGAAGGGTCATTCGAGAGAAACAAGAGAGCGAAAGTAGACAAAAAACCCTTCAAGAAAATCTTAGAGCTAAAGATAGACTTAATAGAAATATCTTTACCAGCGAAGTTGAACCGGAATAGAAAGAAAAATCCGGATAGTACCGGATTTTAATTAAATGTCTTTATCTTGAACAGTTTTTCTTTTATCTTTTACTGCGCTTTCTATTGCGGAATCTAGAATATCTCTGATCTTATCAGATAATGCATCTATTACTTTTGCAGAACATTTAAGATCACCTTTTTCTTTTATGTAGTTTTTAATTTTTGATGCAACAACTAATGCCTCGTTCTCAGCCATTTTATTCTCCTTGCCAATTTTATTAATATAGAAACAATAACATAAGTATAATAAAGTTGTACAGAAAAAAAAGATTATTTTTATTAATTTTTATTTAGGATATAATAGCCCCATGAGACATAAATTTTTATTAATATTATTAATATTTTCGTCATTTTTTTTAGTAGCTAATGACTCAACAAAAATATACTTGGCAACTATAGGACCTGGTGATGATATTTTTCTAAGATGGGGCCATTTTGCAATTGTTGTAGACTATCCAGATAAGCCCGATGTTTTATTCGATTATGGTAATTTTTCATTTCAGCAAGATCAGTTTATTCCCAATTTTATTAAAGGGATAATGACATATTTTAAGTACAAGAAATCAGCTGATTTTGAATTAGCTGGATATATGAATGCAAATAGAACAATAACATTGCAAGAACTAAACCTAACCCAGGAACAGGTTCAGGAATATATAGATAAATTATTAGATGAGGTAAAACCGGAAAACAGGTTTTATCAGTACGATCACTATTATAACAATTGTGTAAGTCAAATGAGTGACTTTTTAGATGAATTATCTAATGGAGAATTTTATAAAGGAACTTCTAAACTTACAGGTAGAAGTTTTAGAGATCTTTCAAGAGATTATGTATCTAGTAACTATATGATTAACCTATTAATAATGTTTGTTTTAGGATCTAAAGTAGATTATAACATAAATGAAAAAGAGGCTATGTTCCTTCCGGATTATACTATGAACAGAGCAGATCATGTTTTTATTCAAAGTAATGGAGATTTTATACCTTTAGTTAAGGAAAAAACTGTAGTTTACCAAAGTGTTAATAGAGATCCTGTAATTGTTAATTCAAAACCTAAAACATTGCTAAATCTATTTATTGGAATTATTTTAGCCGTGTTATCATTACTAATATTAAAAATTAGAATATTAAAGGGATTTCAGGATATTATTGCAGGATTAATCATGGGATTTTCCGGATCAATTTTATTTTTTATGTCATTTTTTACCGGTCACTACTATATACATAACAACTGGAATTTAATCTTGGTAAATCCCCTAACTTTTACACTGTTTGTAGGGGGATTAATACAATTAAGAAAGAAACATTATGGTTTAGGAATCAAAATATCAAGAATCTATGTAGATTCAACTCTACTTTTTACAATAATTATGTTAATGCTTAAAAGTATAAATTTAATAAAGCAGGACAACCTGGAAATTATTATGTTATTCCTGCCTATATTAATTGTAAACTCTTCGTTTATGACTCTATTTAGTTTCTACTCTGGAAGCTCAAATAAATTACCTTCCAGCCCTTCTATATCGCTGGATGCTTCAAGTAGTGCCTCTCTTGATGAAATGACAACAGTGGAAGATTCCGGGAAATGATGAAGTAGTACAGCGGCAAAATTCATTAAATCTTCTACGGTAGTCTCCATTAAGTATTTTCTTTTGTCTGTCCTGATGCTATTGGTAATACCTAGAATTTTACGCTTCATTCCTACTATAGATTTTTCGTGGGGAGTTAAAGGTTTTAACTCCTTTCCAATTACACTTATTAGTGCCATATCAATCTCATCCTGGGTTATATGGCCTGCAGCAATCCATTCAAGTGATGTTTTATAGTGTTCTAACGTCTCTTTAATATGAGGGTCACGATATGAACCAAAGGTTATAGCCCCATCTAATCCCGAAGGAGAGACAAAAACGCCATAAGCTCCACCCTTCATTCTAACATTTTCCCAAAGGTATCCTGTTTTGAGGATATATGCTAATAGGGCTTGGGTTGCAAACTCCTTTGTACCTAAAAATGCACCTTTGACAGTTACACCACTATAGGAGACCTGACTATTCCCGTACATTCCTTCTACATTTGTATGTAAGTCGTAGTGTTCTGCAGGGTGTAAAAAGCTTTGCCCTTGAGGTAGACTTTCAATAACTTTTCTAAAGCAATTTTTCAGATCATTATTATAAGAAGGATCTGATGAGCTATGAAAAACCAATGCCTGTTTTGTTAAAAGTTCATTTTTTATACCATCTAAAATTGTAGCAACTTCTAGTAATCGACCTTCATCATCTATATTTTTAACTAAATCTTCGAGAAATACGACCTGAGTTACACCATACCAACTCTCTTCCCTACAGGATGACAAAGAAAATTTTCTTGCCGATCTTAGCGCTGCATAGGACGATGCATTTGGTATAATTGATGATTTTAAATCGTTTCGTAACTCTGTAATAACAGATTTCAACCTTTTATAGTCGTGAAAATCCACTTCTGTCAGGAATTTTATAACTAATTTAAATCCTTCATCTAATGAATTTTTTAAGACCTTCCCTCTTAAATAAAAATATTCAATATATCGGTCTGGTTTCCCCTCTTTTAGTGTATTAGAAGTTTCCAGTGTAGCACCCAAACCTCCTAAATATAGAGAAACCTCTTTAGAAACCTCATGGTAAGGAACCCCTTTGAAACCCGTTGAAGTTAACATTCTTGAAAATATTAATAGATACTCAAAGAAGAATTTATCCAAATACTCCATATTAAAACCAATACCAAAATATACGATATCATTGGTATAAAGATCGGTTTTATAATATGTAAAACCTTCTAAATCCTCTATTTTGGTATTTATATTAGATACTTCACTTGGTATATCTGTTTTAGATAGCCTTGGAAGTTTCTCCAATGCTTCTGGAGAGTCAGGTCTATCCTGATACTCTTTTAGTCGAATATTCTCTTTTTTAATATTGTCTAAATCTGTACTACTTAAGTTTTTCTTTAATTCTGATAGACGGGAAGAGAGTCTCTCTTTAACCCTTTTACTCTCTTTTACCGATGGTTCTACAACAATTTGAGCCAGATGTTTATTATTAATAAAGTATTTTTTAATCAGGTTTTCAAAATACCCTTTATTACTACTTTTTTCTCTAAGAGATTTCATATGACTATCAAATTCAAGTGTTGTTATAACAGAGTAACCGTGTAACCATCCCCTAATGACTTTACGCATTAATCGTAATCCCAAAGAACCGTGAATCTCTTTATTATTAAACTCGACAGTTCTTAAAGCTCCTTCAATTAATGTTTTATCAATCCCTTTTGTTACCAGTGTTTCCAATGTATCAAATACTATCTCTTTAAATTTATCCATATCCTGTGGTGAAGCACCTCGAACACCTACGGTATATGCATAGTTACAGAGTTCATTTTCAACACCGGAAGAGCTTGATAAATCCTCCCATAAATCAGATTCTGATAGGGCTTTATATAGAGGAGCTGCACTACTTCCTAATAGTATTTTATTCAATATTTCTAAAGCAAGACCCTCTTCAGGATTAGTATGATCAAAGAGTTTCCAACTTAATAGAAGATCTGAACTATATTTTTTATCTTGAGTTGCTGGCGAGTATTTATGAAATGATTTTGGCTCGCTCCAGGAATTAAGACTTTTTGTAATACCCTGTTGGTATGCCACCATATTTAAACTAAAATCCTTAAGGAAATTATCGTTTAAAAAACCAAGACTCTTCTCTGTTTCTATATTTCCATATAAATAGACATAACAATTTGATGGACTATACCATTTTTTATGAAAAGCCAGAAATTCCTCGTATGTTAAATCTGGAATGAATTCAGGGTCTCCACCAGAATCCCATGTATATACCCCTGAATCGAACAGGGATTTAACAGACATATCTGCAACAATTGAATCATGGGAGCTATACACCCCCTTCATTTCATTATAAACAACTCCTGAAAAATTTAAGTTATTTTCATCGTCTACAGTTAATCGCCATCCCTCTTGTAAAAAGGTCTCTTTAGTTAATTTTGGATAAAATACTGCATCAGCATACACAGACATTAAGTTAAAGAAATCCTTTTCTAAAACAGATGAAGCTGGATAAGATGTTTTATCTGGAAATGTATAGGCATTTAAAAATGTATTTACACTACCTGTCATCATAGATTGAAATGGATCTTTTAAATCGTATAATCTGGAACCACTTAATACAGAGTGCTCGATTATATGTGGTGTCCCACAATTACAGCTGGTAGGTGTATTAAATGAGAATGAAAAGGTATTCTCTTCATCATTATTATGTATATGAAAAAGTTTTAAACCTGTTTTTAAATGTAAATATTCATATCCAATACTTTTATACTCAATTAAATCGTAAATATTTATAAGTTTAAAACCATTAGTCTCTTTTCCAATTTCTTTTATTAAATAATCCAAATGTTTTCTCCCCGGATATTACTCCCCGAAACACTCTGTCCATTTTGAATATGATCCAAAAGCTACAACATTAAAATAACCTAATTCGCTTAAAACTTCGGCAGCCTTAATGCTTGAACGTTTTGTGTAACCATAAACTATAATTATAGTGAATAGATTCTCAGAAGGTAAATTCCCCTCAATTGAATAATACGGAACACTCTTGGCAGTTAGAATATGGCCTTTTGCAAAATCCTGAGTATCTCTTGAATCAACCAAGCAATAATCTATTGCTCCAGATTCAATGAAATTCTTTAAATATACGGGATCTTGAAACCTTTCATCGGTATACCCTGTTTCGTAATATTCATCTTTATTAAAAAATGATGTAAGTTTTCTCGATATTCTTCGTATCGTAGCAGTCATGTGTGAATTTTAACATATATTGAATGAAAAAAAAAGACTGTAATTATTAAAAAAAAATTACAGTCTCATAATTTAATAAGCTTTATTGCCTTGTACTTTTCTAAGCTTTTTAGCTTGTTTTCTTACAAGAGCCTTTCGTTTCCGATGGTTTATTATAGAAGGTTTTTCAAAGTATTCTCTTCTTTTAAACTCTCTAACAATACCTTCTTTCTCAACAAGTCTTTTAAAACGCTTTAATGCTTTTTCTAAAATCTCGTCATCGTGAACCTTAATGTTGGCGATAGAAATCACCCCCCTTTTTTTATGTATGAATTAATCATACCCATAATAAGATTTTTGTCAATTAGTGGCCTTGTTAAAAATAGCATTGGATTAACTGGAACTGAAGAAAATCTTATTTCCCAGTGCAAATGGGGACCAGTTGAATACCCAGTTGATCCAACAGTCCCAACAACATCACCTTTTGTTACAATATCACCACGTTTAACATTTATCTGATTCATATGATAAAAAATTGTAACAACTCCCGGCAAATGTTGGATTATTAATGTATTTCCTGTTACAATTCTGTCTTCAGAAAGCAGGACAACCCCATCTCCATCGCAGATTACCGGGGTTCCCTCTTTTGCTGCAAGGTCTTCACCATAATGTATAGATTCCGAATCTTTTCCTTTAGGATATTTAGTTATTCTATTAAATCCAAATGCAGATGTATGTCTTCCTTCAACCGGGAGCTGTAAAATCCCGGAGTAGTGGAAAATATATGGAGAGAAGTAATTTATAGAATCCCATAATCTTTTTGTTTGATCTAATCTCTCTTTATCTATTACTCCGTATTGAATATTCTCCATTACTTTATTACCAATAATTACACTCTTAGGATATTCAACTGCCACAATATTTATTTGATTTTCAAAGGTAGAAGTACTTAGCAATGATTCTGCCCTAGCTATAACTTTATAATTCCCCGGTTCCAAATTCATGGGGATACCGCCAAGACCAAGGATTAAATTTATTTTTTCTTCAAACAGATAGTAGTTAAAACCCTGGATATTTAAAACTTCTTTACCTTTATTATTTATAACCAGAAAGTGAACATTGAGTTGTTCTGTAACCGGAGCAATAACAAATGTTATGGGGTGTCCCTGTTTTACATTATCCTCAATAAATAATTCTGTAGACCATGCCTTCCCCAAAAGCATTAATATAGAGAATATAATAATTTTTTTAGATTTCATTTTATAATATCCAAAATATTTAGTTGAAGAGTTTCACTTCCACCATAAAAATTTCTTTCTACTCTGTAGGCAATGTCAACAACATCCCCCTTAGTAAAATCAACTCCTGCCTTATCTGCACTATTCCAGTAGATAGCAGGCCACTTGTATTTACCAATTTCCAATAATATTTTCAAATGTTTCTTCTCTAATTTCCCCATAAAGTTTATATCTAAAATTTTAACGGATTTTGTTACAAACTGCAAAGGTCTGTTACCCTCTCCATATGGTTCAAAATAGTCATGAATTTTCATAATTTCAGGTGTTAAGTAATTTTCAGGAATAAAGGCGTCTATTATTAATTTATCACTTCTTTGGATTTCGTTAGTAACAATATCCCTGGAGAGGACTAGTTTTTTAATACGGGACAGCAAATTATTCAAATCCAGGAATTTTAACTTAAAACCTGCAGCACAGTTATGTCCACCCCACTCTGTAAGAATTGGAGCCAAGCTTGTAAATAGATTATCAATTTCCAAATTTCCATGGGATCGAATAGATCCAGATAACGAGTCTCCATCCTTGGCAATTATAATAGATGGGACATTAAATGCCGCTAATGCCTTAGACGCAATAAGACCTGTAACACCTTTGGTTATTTGAGGATGATAGAAAACAATAATTTTGTTGTGAAATTCTTCTTTACATTTAAAAAAGTCGTTATATAAATTACTCCAGATAGAGTCTGATATCCCACGTCTATCCTTGTTTAACTCTAATATATCCAAGGCATTTTTATTTCTCATATCCGGGTTCTCACTTAAAAGAAGTGAGACTGCAACATCTGCTTTTTGCATACGACCTGCAGAATTTATTATTGGAGCCAAGACCCAGGAGACATCTTTGCTGCTTATATCCTTTCCCATTATGTTTTGCATAAGCATTAGCGCTTGAAGACCATCCCGTTCGGTTCTTGAAAGTATCTCTAAACCCTTTCTAACAAGAATTCTATTTTCTCCACTTAATGGCATTAAATCTGCTATGGTTCCAAGTGCTACCAGATCCAGGGATTTGACAAATGGTATAAAATGTTCTTCGTATCTTCTTTCTGTATAAGTAATAAAAAGGTTTACGATAACATCTATCTCTGTGAATTCATAGCAACTATATAGTCTTATTTTACTATGTTTTAAGAGTATTTTTAAGGAGTGTCCATTTATTCCACTAAGAACTCGAACAATTTCTGGTTTTATATCTAGGGCATTTAATATTGTTCCGGTTCCAAAAACAGAATTAAAGATTTTTTTCTGTTCCATTTCGCCGTAGACTAAAATTTGTTCTCCCTTTATTGCATCCAATAATCTTTTTCCACTTAATGGATCATTCACTGAAATTTTAAAACTTTCCTCGTAAACTCTAACTAAATTATATAGCTTTACTACATAGAATGTAGCGCCATCTTCATCTTCTTCGCCATGTAAAAAGCATAGTGAACTTTTATATAGAGTCTCTATTAGGGAGAAAGATATTGCCCAGATTACTTTTGAAACTACTCCAACAGCTGCCAAACCAGAAAAAGGATATCCTGAATTTTCCAATTTTGGGTTAACTATACATAGAGCCTGAGGGAGTTCCCCATTTCTGGGATTATGGTGATCTATAACAATTACATCTATACCTAACTCATTTGCCCTGGATATGGAATCGAATGCGGAAACACCACAGTCTACCGTAATTATTAATGAAATATCCTGATTATAAGCCTCTTCTACTGCACTAACAGATAGTCCGTAACTATCATTACCTGTTGGAACTTTCCATTTTAAATCCAGATTAAGAATCTGAAGGTTTTGATAAAGAATTACACTACTTGTAACTCCGTCTACATCTTTATCTCCAAAAACTAAAACCTTCTCTTCTTCATCTCTAGCCTGATGTAAACGGTCTATTAAATCCTCCATCTCGTTAAACAAAAAAGGATTATGTAGATATCTTAAGTCATTTTCCAGATAAAATTTTATATCTTCAGGAGCGGTTACTCCTCTTCTTACCAATATTGATGCCAATAGGGAATCAATGGAATATTTTTCAACAATATTCCTTACAAGTTGTGAGTCTATTTCTGTTTTTTCCCAAATCATTGCTATATTAAACCATTTGCTGTATTTAAAGTCAAAAGCTTTCCTTCGGTATGTTTTTTTATAAATTCTATTAATATTGATTTTAACTCCCTTAAGGAATCGGCTTCCAAGCCAACTTTTAAAGAGTTTTCAAAACTCATATAGGGTGTTTTCTCACAATAAATAGAAATTCCAGGGTTTATTTTAAAACCAATTTTTTGAGGATAACAACTACTACACAAAAATTCTTCATTACCAGAAACGTATAATAAATCCTTCCCTATTTTTTTATCACACTTTGTACAACATGAAAAAGAGGGTAAAACACCCTGGTCAATAAGTAATCTGAGCAAAAATTGAATTAAAACATTAGTTGTTTTATGTCCACGATCCAACATGGATAAAGCTTCCTTTAATATTTTATAACTACCTTCACTACCCTGACTTTTTAAAACGATCTCTAAAAAAAGTGATCCTGTATAATATCCTTCAAGAGAAGTTTGTATGTTTTTATTAAAAGATTTTACATCAACTTCTTTACAGCGCCAGTGATCTTTTACAGGATCGTGGTATAGATCCCACTGGGAAACAACAAATGGAACTACACCTTCAAAAAGTTTACTCTTTGGTTTTGTTGCACCAAATGCCATTGTAAATATAATTTCATCCCTTTCTGTAAGAATGGTTACACCAACATTACTCTCCCCAATAGCTATTTTTTTTAATGTAATTCCTTCAATTTTAATATTTCTTTCCATTTATCCTTGCTGTTAGTCCTTTTTATTTATAGATTTATAATAGGACATTTAAAGAGTAAAAGGAAAGAGAATTGGATAAAAAGAGTTTAGTACCAGAAGATAAAAACCTACCGGAGTTATTACCAATAATCCCATTACAGGGTAAACCCATTTTCCCTGGGATTTTTTCTCCAATACTTATAGTATCCGAAGAAGATATTAAAGTGGTAGAAGAGGCCATGAAAGGTGATAAATTAATTGGATTACTACTATTAATTGATGACACCGCCGATGAAGTCACACCAGAAAATATGTTTAATGTAGGAACTATTGCTAAAATAGTAAAAAAAGTTAATTTACCAGATGGTGGAGTTAATATTTTTATCTCTACTATAAAAAGATTTGAAGTAACAAGTTTTTTTATAGATGAAGACCCTATGGTGGCTAGTGTAAAATACATTGAAGAGAAAATGGATCACGATGTTGAAATTAAAGCTTTAACAAGAGCTTTAATTTCAGAAATGAAACAGATAACCGATGACAACCATATATTATCCGAAGAAGTTCGACTAAATATGGTTAATATTGATGAACCTGGAAAAATTGCTGATTTTATAGCATCTATATTAAATATTGATAGATTACAACAACAGCAAATTTTAGCAACATTCGATATAAGAGACAGACTAGAGAGTGTTCTGATCTTTATAAAAAAAGAGCAGGATCTTCTGCGAATTCAGAAAAAGATATCTAATCAGATAAATGAAAAGATAGAGAAGAGCCAGAAAGAGTACTTTTTAAGGGAAGAGATTAAGGCAATAAAAAAAGAGTTGGGAGAACCTACGGATGGTAAGGGTAGTGATGTTATTAAATTTGAGGAAGCTATAGCTAAATTAAATTTAACAGGAGAAGCAAAGGAACAGGTAGAAATGGAGCTTGAAAAATTTGCTTTAATGGATCCTAGTTCTTCCGAATTCTTTGTAACAAGAAACTATTTAGAAACAATTGTGGCTCTTCCATGGTTAGATCCGGAAATGGATAATATTGATTTAAAAAGAGGTCAGAAAATTTTAGATCAGGATCATTATGGTCTTGATGATGTAAAAGAGAGAATTATAGAGTATTTAGCTGTTAGAAAAATTAAAAATGACACTAAAGGTTCTATAATATGTCTAGTTGGTCCCCCGGGTGTTGGAAAAACATCTATAGGTAAATCTATAGCAAGATCTATGGGAAGAAATTTCTTTAGATTCAGTGTAGGTGGAATGAAGGATGAAGCTGAAATTAAGGGTCATAGAAGAACATATATAGGTTCAATGCCGGGGAAAATAATCCAGGGATTAAAAATAGTAAAATCTAAAGCACCAGTTTTTATGATAGATGAAATTGATAAGCTTAGTTCAAGTGCTATGGGAGATCCATCATCTGCGCTACTGGAAGTATTGGATCCAGAACAAAATATATCATTTAGAGACCACTATATAGATCTTCCATTCGATCTATCCCATGTTCTATTTATTGCAACTGCAAATACTTTGGATACAATACCTAAACCACTTTTAGATAGAATGGAGATAATTCGATTATCGGGATACATACTAGATGAAAAAGTTGAAATTGCCAAAAAGTATCTTATCCCTAAATCTCTAAAGAAACATGGTTTAAATAAAGACCAGGTAAAATACTCACCATCTGCCTTAAAATTTATAGGGGAAGGGTATGCTCGAGATGCAGGAATGAGAACTTTTGAACAGGCTCTTGATAAGGTTAATAGAAAAATTGCAAAGCAAATAGTTTTAGAAGAACCGGAGTTACCAATAAATATAACACCTGAAAATTTAGAAGCGTATCTTAAAAAACCATATTTCAGGGATGATGAGATTAAGAAAATTACTGCTCCGGGAATGGCTATTGGTTTGGCATGGACTAATTATGGAGGGGACACTCTTATTATAGAAACAGTAAAAACTCCGGGTAAAAATCCTTTGCAATTAACAGGTCAATTAGGTAATGTAATGAAGGAATCTGCGACACTAGCCTATACATATATTAGGAGTATAGCTGGTGATTACGGTATAGATCAGGATTTTTTTGAAAAATACACAATAAATTTACATATACCTGAAGGTGCTACGCCAAAAGATGGACCATCAGCCGGAATAACAATGGCTACAACATTTTTATCTTTAGCCATGAATAAGCAGGTAAAAAAGGGATTCGCAATGACTGGAGAACTATCCCTGACAGGAAAAGTTCTACCCATTGGTGGATTAAAGGAAAAGGTAATTGCGGCTAGAAGAAATATGATTAAAAACATAATCATACCTATTCAAAATGAAAGGGATTTAGATGAAATACCGGAAAAAGTAAAAAAAGGTATTACTTTCTACCCTGTATCTTTAATGACAGAAGTAATAGAAATATTACTGTAAAAAATATTTTACTATAAAAAAATCCTCCTAATGGAGGATTTTTTTTAGAAAAGTTCTTTTATCTCTTTTTCGTAGATTTTATCAATTTCATGTCTTTTTAAATCCTGTTTACCACTTAATTCTTTTCCTATTTCAAAAGGTTTATTAAGCAGTTTGAATTTATAAATTCTTTCAAAGGATTTAAAACCGTTCTCAGGAGAGATTAGTTTTGATATTTCATCGTTTATAACTTCACGTATTTCGGGAAGTTCACACAATCCATCTTCGTCTGAATATGAGATGTTTACTTCTTGAGCATATGCCTTTACCACATCCATATCAAGAACTAAAAGTGCACCTAAATATTTCTGATCCTGCCCTACTACTACAGCAGTTTGAATGTATGTCGACTCTGTTATTTTTCTCTCAATAGGTGAAGGTTCAAGATTCTCACCACCAAGTAGTACAATAGTATCCTTCTCTCTACCAACAATTTTAAACTCACCATCAAAACTCTCAATTGCTAAATCTCCGGTATTTAACCATCCATCCGAATCTATTACGGTTCTAGTTAAGTCTTCACGTTTTAAATACCCAAGCATAACCTGTGGTCCACGAGCATATAAAACACCCTTCTCACCTGGTGGTAGTTGTTTACCTGTTTCGTCACAAACCTTTAATTCAGCACCAAATGGTGTTCCAATACAGCCCCTCATAGGGTGAAGTTGATGTTTTAATGCAACAATTGGTGCACTTTCTGTTAAACCATAACCTTCTAGTAATAAAATACCAGCAGCTGTAAAAAATTCCTCAACATGTGTAGGAAGAGATCCTCCTCCACTTATACCGGCAACAAATCTGTTCCCGAACTTTGCCTTAATTTTATTTAACACCAGAATTTTACCAAGTGCAGCAATTGGTGTAACTAAAATCCATGGAACAATTGCAAAAAACTTTTCAAATGAGTTTGTTTTATGATGAAATCGTGGAATTAAATCCTTAATAATATCGTTTTTATTAGAGTGATAGATACAAACCTTTGTAAAAAAGTGGAATAGTGTTTTTGAAACCTTGCTTCCAGAGTTTATTTTTTTATAAATACCTGTTTTAAGAGCGTCCCAAATTCTTGGAACGGAAGCTAACCAAGTTGGATTTAGAGTTTCGAAATCCTTTAACATTATAGAGCCGATAGGCTTGGAATATGCAATAGCCGATCCACTATATAGAGCAATATACTGCATTATTCTCTCGTATGAGTGCCAAACTGGTAGAACACTAAGCCAGATATCAACACCTGCTTTTACAATAATTTTTGTTGGTGTCTGTATAGCCTGATGAAGAAAGTTATATTGACTAAGCATTACACCTTTTGGGTCTCCAGTAGTCCCGGAAGTAAAAATGATTGTTGCTAAATCGTCTTTTTCCCCTTTATCAATTTCTGTTATTACAAATGATGAATCTTTACCAACACCTAAGTTGTAAAATTCACTCCATGTTAAAACATTTTTATTAGGAATATCAATTTTTTCCCCTTCTATAATAATTATGTTTTTTACAAACTCTAAAGAATTAACTATTTCAAAGGTTTTGTTTAACTGTGTTTTATTCTCAACAAAAACTGTCTCACACTCTGCAAAGTTGAGGATGTATTGCAATTCACCCTTAGTAACATCAACGCCCCTTGGAACATTTGCAGCCCTAATTGCCCATAGACCTTGATCTATAAGTAACCATTCTCCACGGTTTTCGGAAATTACACCAACATGGGAGCCCTGTTTTACCCCCAGTTCCAATAGTGCAACAGCAGTTACTAATGTTTTTTGGAAAAACTCACTGTATGTCACTTTTTCAAATACTCCACTGCTATTTTTTACATACTGCAATGGGTAGTTCTCGTATTTAACTGAATATTCTTTTAATATTTGCGATATTGTATTTGCCATAAAACTACTTTAATACTGAAATCTTTATATAACAAGAGTATTTTTTGACATAAAATCAAATTTATATGATAAGATATTTTTATGAATATAAATAACAGTCACATTGAATATGCTATAGATAACTCTAAGCGACTAACATTAACTATTTACAAATATCTGGCTGAAGAAAGACATTATATAGATGAGATAGTAAATCTATACTTAAAGCAGACAGAGTTAGAACATCTAGCCCATCAGCTTACATATTGTATTCATGAGTTAGCTGGTAATGCGTGTAGAGCAAATACCAAAAGAACATATTTTGAAACCAAAAAACTGGATATCTTTAACAACGATGAATACAATGTAGGAATGGAATCATTTAAAAATGAGGTTTTCTCCGAAAAGGATATTTATCATTGTAAGGCAAAGGAACATGGTCTATATATAAAATTTCAAATTAAAAAGACCGATGACTCTATAGATTTAAGTATACTTAATAATGTTACTCTAACTAGAGAGGAAGAGAGTCGAATTAAGGAAAAATTTGAAAAAATAAAGGGATACAATAATGTTGCAGAAGCATTCCACATCCTTGAGGACTCTTCTGAGGGCGCTGGGTTAGGTATTGCCATGATGATCTTAATGCTTAAGGAGATGGGCTTGGATCCTGACAGACTTAAAATCTTTAGTGATACCAACGAAACCCATGCTGTCCTTAAACTTCCATTAGAATTAATTCCTGCCTGATAAAACTTTAATTGTTCCGGTTTCCGATTCTAATGAATCTAAAAACCTAAGGCCCGCTTCCGGATAGTTAAAACTATCGGATGGGCCTGATATTGGTTCTATAGCAATAGATTGTCGGTCTTCCGGAATAAACAGTTGTAAAGCTGGAAACATATCTTTTGAAAATTCCATTTGAATATAATTAAGTTCATTCTCAAGTATAACTTTTGATTCGCCATTTATATTAATTGCAATATCTAACTCTCTATTGCCTATTATATCTTTTTTATTAAAGTCATATTTACTATTTACAACAGAATACTTATTACCCTTAAAATATAAATTTTCATCAACATCGTAATAGAAATCCCCTGGAAACTGGAGTTTGCTTGAGTCTATTTTATTGCCAAATGTAAAATAAGGGTGCCAACCAATAGCATAAGGGAGTCTTTTACTTCCAATATTTTTAACTGTAATATTCATAGAAAATGAATTTAAAGTAAGTCTATATCTTATGTTAATTTTAATACTAAAGGGGTAACCAAGAAAATCTCCTTTATCAATTATCTTTTCAAGTTCCACTTCCTCTATTTCACTGCTACTAAATCGATCTACTTCGGTCATTGTCTGATTATAAATTAAACCGTGAATACTATCCTTATCATCACAATTTAGTGGAAACTGATACTCGTTCCCTTCAAAATTATATTTTCCCTGGGGTATTCTGTCGTTAAATGGAAAAAGAATTCTTCCTCTAAAAAGATCATTCTTAGTTAATTCTTCAGTTTTATCGTGAAAAAGAATATTCGTTTTATTTAATATTAAGGAGTATATAGTACCTCCTAAACTCTTAACTATTGCTACTTTATTTTCACCTAAAGCGAGCTCTACTATATCTTGCGAATCTATTATATAACTACTAATCATGATTTAATTCTATTCTGCTATTGACTTTAATTCAAGCCTTATATATATTTCTTTACGAACGACGCAGGGTGGAGCAGTTGGCAGCTCGTTGGGCTCATAACCCAAAGGCCGTAGGTTCAAGTCCTACCCCTGCTATCAAAAAAGAACTAGTTAAACTAGTTCTTTTTTTTATCTTTTTCCTTGATCAAATGGTTCACCAACAGCTTTTGGAGCTTGAGATGTCTTGGAAAATAAAACTAAAGCAATTAAAGTTACAACGTATGGGAATATTTTTAATATTACCCCCGGAACTTCACTCAACGATGGTACAGCCTGGGACACATTGGCTATAGTACTGGCAAAACCAAAAAAGAAAGTTGCACCTAATATTCCTAATGGTTTCCACTGTCCAAATATTAAAGCAGCAAGTGCTAAGAATCCAAGTCCTGCAACATTTCCGTTAAATTCTCCAGAAAATGTAACAAGAATTATCCCTCCACCTAAACCTGCAAAAGCACCGGAAATTATAACTCCTATATATCGGATTCTTCGCACTTTAATTCCTGCAGCATCTGCTGCCTGGGGGTGTTCTCCGCAAGCTCTAAGTCTTAAACCAAAGGCAGTTCTGTATATAACAAACCAGGATGCTAACAAAATTAATAATACTAGCCATGTTGATGCATAAGTATTTGTAAAAAACATCTTACCCAAAACAGGAATATCCTTTAATAAAGGAATTGAAAAACGGTTAAAACCCATTCTGATTCTAATATTACC
>JAFGYD010000118.1 GCA_016936295.1 Spirochaetales bacterium
AAAATATTGAAAGTGTTAAAACAATTAAATAAATCTTTTTCACTTTTCATCCCCTTTTTTTAAATTCAATAAAATCATATCAAATGGTTCTATCCGTCTGTTTGGGTTAGATAGTTGATCAATTTCAGCAATCTGATTCTGTCCTTCATTGTATAATTTTACTGTTCCAATAAAATCGCTATCATTTCGATAAACATATCCAGTCATTCCATTTGTAATAGTGTAAATAGGGTCTATAGATATTTTTATCATTTGTCCCCTAGGGTCAATTACAATCCCATTAATTTTATTTTTTTGAATATAGTTAGTTAAGAAAAAACCAAGTTGATCCAAGGCTGTTTTTTGTTCTTGAATTTGTCTGTTCTTGTTTTCAATTACCGGTGTTAATTTTGCTATTATATTTGAATACTCATGAATTGTATTCTTATAGCTATCTTCAATATAAAGTAAAGCACTAGATGGAAAATTGTAATAAGGTATCTCTTTTATTTTTTTAAAAACACTATTTACCTGATTAATATTATTAATCTCATTTTCTATATGATTTTTATCTAGAATCCCCTCATTAAATAACTCCGTATTTATAGAATTACTACTTAAAACAATATTTGGTGATTGGGCCGATTCATAATTATTTAGAAATAAGAAATCATCCTCAGGCAGAGGATTATAAAGATTCTCTAATATATCAATTTTTTGTTCATATTTATACTTTACGGTTTCTAACATATTGTTATTTGTTAGTGTTAACTCTTTAATCTCTCTGGATTGTTCATTTACAAGCTCTTTTATTTTATTTTCATAATACTTTACAGACTCTTCCATTTCCAGATCAAATCTTTTTTGCTGATTATTTATAAGCTCTTCCTGCTCCTTAGCTTTTTCTAAAATCCTGGTATCGTACGTATCCATTTTATCCTGGATTGATTTAATTCTATCGTTAACTAATGAAATTTCCGCTTGCCATAACTCTTCTTCAGAAGCAATATTGTTCTTAAGTTCCGTTCTAATTCTAGATATTCTATAATTTTTATCCTCGGAATTTTGGGTATCCAATAACTTAATTGCATTTTCTGCATTAGTTTGTAGAGTTTTTATTGCGGTATCTCTATTTGAATATAAATCCTGTAGATCCCTTTGTGCATTTTTCATATCATTTTCGTACTGCTTAGCTTTATCAAATATCTCACGTAAATTAACATCTTCAAAAGCATTAATACTAATTGGAATTTTACTATTTTGAATCTCAATATATTTGGTAACAAAAAATGCTGCAGCAAGAGATACAAGAATAAATATCACTAATGAACCTGTAATAATTAGATTTTTATTCTTTTTAGTATTAGCAAACTCCACATCTAGATTATATAGCTTAGGAGGTTCAGTATTACTTATACTGCTACGAATAAATAGAGATGTGGCTTTACGGGTTAACTCCCTTACATCTGGGGTTATTTCGTTTTCATTGACCATACGCCACTCCAATTTTGAGGTCTATCCTGGGATAGACGAATTTTAAATTCATCGCATAGTGGAAGATTTATCTCTCTAAAGCGAACTGAAGATTCCTGCCATTCACCTTTGTAATAAAGGTCTCTTGCATGTTCAAATTTTTCAATTTTAGCCTTAAGTTCATTATCTATATCTTTTTTCAATAATGGCCAAAATATTTTTTTCCCCTCTGTTTTCCCTTTTACAAAAACTTGATCAAGCTCTACGAAATGATATTTCTTACTATTCTTTTCTACTTCTTCTTTAACATATTCTGAGCATATTATTGGAACTTTGTATATTCGCGTTAAACCTTCAAGTCTTGATGATGAATTTACATTATCACCAATAACAGTATTGGTCATCCTTGTAAAAGATCCAATATTACCGTAAAAAACTTCTCCACCATCTATACCAACACCAACTTCAAGTGAAACTGCATGAAAAACTTTTTCTTCAATATCATTTAAAATGTGACCGCTACTCTCCAGCTCCTCTCTAATTTTATGCATCTCTTCACGTAAACTTTGAGTTGCTTCCTGAATTGCAAAACCAGATTTTAAAGCCTGTAAAGATTTATTCTCATTTGAATGATAGGTTCCAAATACAGCGAGAAGTGCATCTCCAATTATAGAGCCAATAATTCCATCGTTATCATGTATTGGTCTAAAGGTATTATCATAGTGCTTATTTAAAAGTTGGATTATTTCTGTTCCTAATGCTTCTGTAATAAAGGTAAAACTTTTAATATCTGAAAAAAGAATTGTTAACTGATTTTTAGACCCTTCCAGTCTAATTTGTTTTTCTTCGTATGCTTTTAAAGCCACATCTTTTGTTACAAACTTTTTAAAAATATTCATTAAAGTGTCTATTGTACTTGAAGTTGCGTTTAATGCTGCACCAAGATAGGTAATTTCATCGGGAGTTGCGCCTTCAAGATTTATTAGTTCCATTTTATTACTTTTTTGCATTTCCATTATTGCGTGGGTAATAATCTTTACAAATCTTAAAATCCTTTGAATAAGATATACACCTAAGGTTGCACAAACAATTGTTAGAAATACAATTATTATTGAAATGTTTATAAAAATTAATTGGGTTTCCTTGTAAAACTCATTTTTTTCTTCACCACGAATAATAAAACGTTCCCAACGAGGGTGGTATTTGTAAATACCAAAATATTCCTCGGAATTAATTGTAAATTCTATAGTTCCTTCTGTTATTCTGTTATCCCAATTTTGTTTTATCTGTTTTAAAGCTTCTATATCCTTAAACTCTGTCTGAGGTTCGCCTTTTGAGGCCCAAAACAAAACCTGACCATTCTCTCCAATACCAAATGCCAATGATTTTTCACCATTAAGCTGCTTTTTTGCATTATCAACTATTACTTGCAGTGTTCCTTCTAAATCTTGATTAAAAAAATAGATCTCGTATTGGTTCATTGCAAATATATGGAGCTCTTTTAAATCTTTAACCAACAATTGATTCATTAGTTTTAATTGTTGACCTCGATTTAATGTTAAGTTTATATAATTTGATGAAAAGTTAGAGACAAGTAAAAGGAGAACAAATATAACAACGATTTTGAATGTTAGCGGGGTTACTCTAACACCTAGAACTTTTTCACCTAAAACTTTATCTAATCGACTCATATTAAATCCTTCACAGTAATTATAGTTTAATGTGAAAGATTATGGTAGAGGATAAGTCCTTTATTCTATTCTACCACAGCCTAAACATTCTAAATTATTATAAAATATTGCAAATTGACCAGGTGCAACACCTTTGTCAGCTTCACTCATAGTAATTTCTATTCTGTTATCATCTAACCATTTTATAAAACAAGGTATAATGTGTGGTCCATGTCTTAGTTTTACACTCAACATATTTTCTTGTGGAATTTTATTTAACCAATTGAGGTTTTTTACAGTAAAAATTCTCTTTTCTCTGTTATCGTCATTTTTTTGATGGCTAACATATACTATGTTTTTATTGGTATCTTTACCAACAACATACCAAGGGCCTCCACTTAACCCCAAGCCGGAACGTTGCCCTACGGTATGGTACCAAAAACCACTATGTTTACCTAAAACTTCTCCGCTCTCTTTGTTTATTATTTCGCCTGTTTTAGAACCTAAATAGTGACCAATAAAGTCGTTATATTTAATTTTTCCAAGAAAACAGATTCCTTGACTATCTTTTCTGTCTTTATTGGGAAGATCATATTTTTCTGCAAGTTTTCTTACTTCATTTTTTTCTAATCCACCAATAGGAAATATAATCTTTGAAATTTGTTCTTGTGATAGATGTGCAAGAAAATAGGTCTGATCTTTTATCTGATCCGGGGACCTGAGCATTGAATAAGTTGCGTCTTCGTTTTTTACAATTTGAGCATAGTGTCCAGTAGCAACTTTATCGTAATTTTCTGTTATATGATCGTAAAATGCACCGAATTTGATTCTTTGATTACAAAAAATATCAGGAGAGGGTGTTCGTCCCTCTTTAAGCTCTGCAATTACATAAGAGACTACCTTGTCGTAGTATTCCTGCTGTAATGATAGTGTTTTTAATTCAACACCTGCTTTATCACATACTGCTTGAGCATAGGATAGATCTTCCTCCCAGGGACAGTTTCCCATAAAATCTAATTCATCCTCTAACCATATTTTTAAATAATAGGCTGTTATGTCTGTATAACCATCTTCTAATAATTTATATAAAACAACGGAGCTATCAACTCCACCAGATAATAGGACTGCAATTTTCATAGAATTAATATATTTCTTTACGACTTTTTATTCAACATAACTTTTACGGTATTGACAGATATTATTATTCTAATTATTATTAGTGTATTAGTGTTGTAATGCACTAATAATATGGAGAATATAAATGTTAATTATGGAAAATGTATCTTTCAGATACAACAAGAAAGAGTTATTTAAAGAGTTAGTTCTAGAACTAAAGCCTGGAAATATATATGGATTACTAGGTAAAAATGGAGCTGGAAAAACAACTCTATTAAAAATTATGGGAGGGTTGTTATTTTCTGAAACAGGGAAATGTACTTTTAATGATTTTGATGTTACCAAAAGGGATCCACAATTTTTAGAAGACCTTTTTTTTCTACCAGAAGAGTTTTTTCTTCCACCTGTAAAAGGTTCGGTTTTTCTTAATCTTCGATCCCCATTTTATCCGAATTTTGATCATAAAGCCTTTAATTACTACATTGATGAATTTGATATCCCACTAGAAAAATCACTTAATACCCTATCCTTTGGGCAAAAAAAGAAATTCCTTTTATCCTTTGGTTTAGCTACATCAACAAAAATTATGATTATGGATGAACCTACAAATGGACTGGATATTCCTTCTAAAACAACTTTAAGGAAAATTATTGCTAAATCAATGACTGAAGATAGAATCATCTTAATCTCAACACATCAGGTTAAGGATGTAGAAAATCTAATTGATCCAGTAATAATGTTAGACGATGGAAAGGTTATATTTAACTGGGATATAAATTCTATTTCCAGCAAATTAAAAATGGGATCAGTTTCAAAGTTAAATGGTAATGAACTCTTTACTCAAGAAGTTATGGGAGGATATGAAGTTGTTACAGTTAATGAAGATAAAGAAGACTATGCTTTGAATTTAGAACTTCTGTTTAATGCTGTTACTTCTAATAGTAAAAATATAAATGATGCAATTAAGGTAGGATCATATGAATAAATATTTTAATACAAAAAGATTTGGTTTTTTAATAAAAGAAGAGGTTCTTACAAACTATAAGATGGGAATCTACTTTATTACCATAGTTGGTATTTACACAGTTCTTGCCATTTTAAGTTTTACAGTTAGTAGCTTAACAGATGCTGCAATAAATAGAAATTCCATCAACTATATGTTTCCCGGTTTTTTATTTATAGGAGGATATATTTTCTCATCCCTTATATTTAGTGATATTAATGATAAGTTTAAAAGTTCATTATGGTTTTCTCTACCTGCATCAACATTGGAAAAGTACGTAGTGGGTGTTTTACTTTCAGGTTTAGGATATATAATTTTCCTAAATATAGCCTTTTTAGTAGGTTCTTTAGTTTCCAATGCATTAACACAGCCAATTTTTAAGGATGGAATGGAGCTATTTAATCCTGTAAAGCTTTTTTCTATAGATGAACTGGATAGTAGTTTTTTCTCTGCATCTATTATTTTTCTTGTATATATTTTTACCCATTCGGTTTTTATTATAGGCTCAATAGTTTTTAAAAAAGCGGCTTTTATTAAAACGGCCCTTGCATCTTCAATTGTAAGCATAGCGTATTCAATTATTTTTGGATTTCTTGGTTATTATATCGGTAAACTTGGTTTGGCTGACCACTGGGATATAAGAGTGCTCATGTCGGTGGAAAGATACTTTGAAGAGTTATTCAATTCGGGTAATTTAGTATCATTTTTATACAGAATATTTATTATCCCCGGAATAATATTTACTCTATTTTTTAATGTTGTTGGTTATATAAAGTTAACAGAGAAAGAGGTTAAAGGTGGAATTTAATAGTAATAAATCCATATATAATCAGATTTCAGATTTAATTTGTGAGAATATCTTATTAGGGAAATTTCACGAAGAGGATCGATTAGATTCTGTTAGGGATATGGCTGGGAATTTGGAAGTAAATCCCAATACAGTTATGAGATCCTACAGTTTTTTACAGGATGAAGGGATTATATATAACAAACGTGGCATTGGTTATTTTATATCAACTGGTGCAGTAACCAGAATATTGGATATTAAGAAAAGAACATTTGTAGACGAAGAGTTACCATCAGTTTTTAGACAAGCTGATATTTACGGAATATCGCCAGATGAAATAAAGGTGTTGTATGTTGATTATAAAAAAGGGGTTGAAAATGAAGAAAAGTAATAAAATTTTATTAGGTGGTTTTTTAGTTCCCATTATTCTATTTTTAGGGATTTTTATATTTTTTACAGTAAAAGGTACTAATGATCCTAATTATCAGCTTGGGAATAACCATAATTTTAATTTTAATGTTGCTCCTAATTTTTAACTCCATTAGAATTAAGATAGTGGTGGTTACTTAATTGAAGAGAGTTTATCTATTGTTTTACATTTTTTTATCTGTATTTATCCTTGTGTCCCAAGAGATTGATATTAATTCTCTATCTGAAAAAGAGATAATTAGAATTATTGATGAGAAAATTAATAATAGAGATAGCTCTCTGTCTGACTTTATATATTTAATGGGATCAGATTTTCCTAACTACAGTAAGTACGAAGAATATTTATTAGATTGGGCATATAAATTAATCAGCGAGGATGACTTAGGATTCCCCCTTACTATTGCCGAAACAGTTCTGTCCTTAAATCTTGAAAATGAGAGAGCACAAAAACTCTATAGTATTATTGTTGATTTGAATATTGAAATTGATGATCGAATTGAAGAAGAGAAGAAGAGGGCTGCAATAAAAAGAGATACACTAGAATATGAACAGGAAGAAATAAATTTGGAGTTACTCAAAGAGGAAGAATTAACAAGAAAAGTAACTTTAAATAGTGATCTTGCTTCAATAGTGGATGGATATACCTCTAATTATAGTAAAGTTGATTATATTACAAAAAATTACTATTATCCCTATACTCAAAGATTTTACTCTTCGGAAGTTTTTGATGGTTTTGTGAATAGAGAATCTATTGTTAACGATTATTCAGGTTTTGGTTTAGATTGTGGAATAGGATATACCCTTGGTCCATTTACATATAAATTGGATTTCCATGGAAATATTACATATGAGAAGTTATTTGAGTTTGAAACTAAACAGGCATATATAACCACTAATTTCTCTGCTGGTTTAAAATTAATACCTATCTATCTTAGA
>JAFGYD010000119.1 GCA_016936295.1 Spirochaetales bacterium
CCATAGAGTTTATTAACACCCTCAAGTCTTGCAGCCAGATTTACAGAATTTCCCATAATGGTATAGTCCATTTTTTTCTGGGTACCCATATTACCAACAACCATATCTCCCGTATTAATTCCAATTCTTGTACAAATATTATCCTCTATCCAAGCATCCTCTTTAAACCTTTTATTAAGTTCAATTTCAACCCTTTTCATGTGTACAGCACTTAAACAACAGTTATAGGCATGCTCTTTAAAATATACGGGAGCACCATAAAATGAAATAATTGCGTCACCTTCGTATTTATCTATTGTTCCCTGGTGCTCAATAACAGTATTACTCATCTCTGTTAAATAGACATTTAACAGTCTTACAAGCTCCTGGGGTGTCAGCTTTTCAGAGAAAGTAGAAAATCCCCTAATATCTGTGAACATCGCTGTCATATATTTCTGTTCACCACCAAGATTTAGCTTGGATGGGTCTGCAATTATCTCCTTAATAACATCTGCAGAGAGGTAGTGGGAGAAAGCTGTATTAATAAAGGATTTCTCCTTTTCCGAGGATAAAAATCCGGAAATGGTTAAAATTAAAAATGTTGTAAATATTAATAAAGATGACATTACAGGGTCAATATAGAATGATGTAAGTCTAAAAATAACAATTAAAACTATATTTACTATAAAAATTGAGATAGTTCCAACTGCTATCGATCTTTTAGGTGGTAATCTATATATTGCCATAGTTAATAAGAGACCAAAAACCAGGGCAATTAAAGCGTTTAACCACCTTGGAGAAGTATATAGATACTGATTATTTAATATGGTATTTACAACCGATGCATGTGTACCAACATTCATATATCTCTTTTGAAATGGGTTAACACCAATATCTGTTGTCCCTGTAGCCGTATTACCAATTATGGCAAAGGAATTTAATGCCTTGGATGAAATACTCTCCCGTAAACCTAATATTTTACTTAAAAGATCAATATTACTATTAAACCACACAGGAATATCTTTCTTAATTATTTCGTAATCTTCGGCGGCTATCATACCCGCTTCTTTTAACTGATCCAGACTACTTCCTAAAAAGTCTCTGTTTTCCGGTGTTAACAGGGTTCCAACTTCTTTAATAAAATCTTCCCGGTTTGTAATTTCCAGTAGGGGAGTTTTACCTTGATAAAGGTTTAAATATCCCCAATCCTTTCTGTTTGACAGGTTCGTTTTTAATTTATCATATAGAATATCGTGGCTCATTAATTCTGCAAAGGATAGGTGTTTAAAACTATCTTCAAATGTTTTAGGTAGCCAGTTAATATTAAAGGATCCATCGCTGTTTAATGGAATTTGAAATGTGTCTTTATCTGTTTTAAGTACAATTTTATTTTTATAAAGGGTAATTTCAGGGTTCCCTAAATAGTTTAATAGGGGACTAAATGCTAATTGTGGAAAATAGACCCCGTTTACTACCCTAATTAAATCAATTTTTCTTCTAACTCCGTCGGAATCTATAATAACATTTGTAAATCCGGCTCCTTTTGAGTTTTTAGCAATTGATAAATTGGTTGGAATTGCCCCTGTATACTCTAATGCAGGGTTACTACTAACTATATTAATATTCTTTAGTGAAAAATTATCAACAAAATAGGCATAGGCCTCGGGGTTTTCTATATTATTACTTTCGTTAATATTAATAGTAAAGAAACAATTTTCAAAGCTCTCAGCAGCATTTCCAAGGTATACATCATTATCCCTAACCACATCCTGAATCTTTGTAATTACCTCGTTTTTAGTAGAATTTGTTAAATTTTCAAGGTCAGGTAAAAAATAAGCAGCATCGGAAATAGATAAATTACCTGTTGCAACTGCAGAAAATAGATCCTTGGTGTTTTTTGATATTACACTAAAACTACTGTCTAAAAATTTGGGTATATCCTTATTTAGTACGTTGTAATCGATACCTACAGGACCCGGGTCAATAAATTCAATATCAAATACAGCCGTTTTTGCACCAAGCTCTTTTAAAAGATATAGACCATCGGCATATATGGCCCTGTTTACAGGGTATGTTCCAGCCAATGCAATAGCTTCATCTCCAAAATCTACTAATAGAATATCGGGATTCTGTGAAATAGGCTTTTTTAAATTTAAAATAGCATTGTAAATAGAACCTTCTAGCTTAATATAGATAGGTGTAAATGCTAAAAGTGTTAAAACTGTAATAATTATTACAGGAATTAGGACAAGATGTCTTAAATGTCTTTTCATAATTCAATTATATACTTATAATTATAGTCGAGGTAAAAAAATGAGAAAAAAAATATTATTTATATTGCTCTTTTCGTCAATGAGTATAATATTTTCCCAGTCAAGCCAGGTCATGGATAAAATAATTGAAAGCGATACAGTGGAATTTAGGTATGGTTTGTATCTAATACTTGTTGCCAGTAATCATATTTCCCAAGATATAGACCCATTAAGTGTTCAGGATAGCGATATTATTAATCAGTTAAATAGCATGAATATAAAGATTAATCCCCAGGAGATAAATAGTAATTTAACCTATTTTAATGCTGCATATTTAGTTATGGAGTCATTAAATATAAAAGGTGGAGTTTTTTATACTATTTTTAAAAATCCACGATATGCTTTAAGAGAATTAAAATATCTGACTTATTTACAAAAGGATATTGATGGAAATGATTATATTAGTGGTATTGAATTAATTAATCTGATAGGAGAGGCTCTACATGAATAAACTCATATTTTTAATTTTTCTAATCCCATTTTCTTTATCAGCCCTGGATTACGGTGTGAATTTAAATAATGAAGCAGAGTTTGGTTCATCAAATTTTGTTAATACAACAACAGTATCACCGTGGTTTAACTTAAAAACAAAAAATAATCTATCTTTAGATATAAAAGGGTCTCTATCCTATACTACTGTTGATCAGCCGGAATTCCCTGATTTTCTTGAACTTGATTTATTAAAACTAACAAAGGTTAGTGGAAATAATAAACTGGAGCTTGGAAGGTATAGTGTATCGGATTTAACAGCACTTAAAATTAACGAGATTTTAAATGGTATAACCTTAACTAATAGTTTAAATGGTGTAAAAACATATACAGGGATTTACTATGCTTTTCCTAAAAATCAGGCTTTTATTGGTAAAACCGGGGTTACATTAAAACCAATATTCTCCCAGACTCTCAGTTTTGAAATTCTATACAATTTAGATATGGAAAAGGAAAACCTTTTATTAGAGTATGACTCAATAGTAGATAGTGAGAATCAGCTGGTAGAGGGACACATTGGATCCGATACTTATAACTTAACAGCATACTTAAAGGGAAAAATAACTCCTGTAGAGTATCTGTTCTTCAATCTATTTTATACATATACAGGTGGTACTACACTTTCTGATTCTAATGGAGAATATTTTGAAAATAGTTTAATTTCAAACCATTATACACAGTTAAATATAACAAAATATCTACCTACACTATTAAATTCCTTTGTTAAATATACAATTGATTACGATACTACCAAGGATTTTGAATTTACAAACAGCATAGCTATTGGTTTAGTTCCAATAAACAGATTAAATACTTATGTTGAGTTAGTTGTAACCAACGAAGTATCGGAAGTTAATATTAACCTTGGTTACACAGTTTTCTCAGACTTAAAAGTTAGTCTGGATACCGCAATTAAAGTTCCTGAAAGTGATTTTACAATTACGTTAGGTACTACCCTATTTATTTAAAGGAGTAAAAAATGAGATTTAAACTATTAGTAGTTCTAATTTGTGCTAACACAATTTTATTTGGTGTTACAATTAATAATATAACAGGAAAGGTAGAGGTTAAAAAAAATGATTCTACCACCTGGATTAAGGCTTCTGAGGGTATGGAGATAGATTTAAGCGATACTGTTTCTACAGGTTTTGCTTCTACAGCTGTTGTAAATTTAGGTAAAGCGACTGTAGCCCTTGAACCTCTAACCAGACTAACAGTTGATATGTTAGTTGATAGCGGAAGTAAGGTAACAACTTCTCTCTTTTTACAGGTTGGAGCAGTTAAAGCCGATGTTGAAACATCTGAAAATGTTAAGCAGAATTTTCAAATTCAAAGCCCATTTTCAACAGCGTCTGTTAGGGGAACATCTTTTAGATTTTCGGGTTTAAAACTTGAAGTCTATTCCGGAAAGGTTGCTTTAAAATTAGGTCCACCAAAAAGACTTAAACAGAAAGAGGGTAGTACTGCCCAGGATGCGGAAGAACCTACAGAGCAGGAAGAGGTTATTGTAAACCCTGGACAAAAGGTTGAAATCATTCCTGGAACTACAGACGTTATAACAGATGACGACAGAGTAATAAATCAGTCAGAACCAGAAGATACAACAGAACCGGAAATTGACAGGGGTGCACCACCTGAAAGTTCAAATTTAACTATAATCTGGTCACAGGAATAGGGGGGAATATGAAACTAAAAATAGGTATAATATTAATTGGTTTATTAGTTTTAATGGCTTCATGTCAGTTAAATACAACAAGGGGTTCCATTCCTTTAACTCTACCTGAAAGTAATAGTGTAAGGGAGATAGGAGAGTATACTGTAGCTAGAATTTATCTTCAAAGGGGCGATAATTTTGTAAAAATTGATCCTTCTAGTAGCGTTAGTTATGTAGATGTTCCTGCAAGTAGCGGTAGTTATACTATTTCTGATATTAATACAGCATATAAATACAATTTAATAGTAATGTTTGGGTCAGAAGTTAACGAAACATTTGCAAACTACAGCAGTTATGCCATTGCCCAAAATGTATCAATTACAGAGGGTGAAGATAATGTTGTAAATATGGAGATTAAAACATCTGATTTTGTATGGGATTCAGGATATTTAGGTGTAAATTCAAAACAGGTTTTAAGTATTAATAATAATTTAGTTGTTTTTGGTGATAAAAACAGTTTTGAGAATAAAAGTAACTACACAATAACATCGGTAGGTAAAGGTATTAATAGTGCTGGAGCAGAGGAGTTGTGGTTAAACACTTCTACAGGTATATACACCCTTGATGGTAACACTATTTTAGGTGATAAAACCGGTCTTAACATAGAAGAGTCCGGGGCTATTAAAATGGATAATGAAGATGGTTCAAATGAATTAATTGCTTACTATCAGGGTGTTGGTAATGTTGGTGTAACTGCTATGGATTATAGTAAAAACTATACCGATTGGGACTGGTTTGGTAAAACAGAAATTATAGACTTTGTTCCAGACATGGAGGATATGTTAAAAGGGTTAGATAAACTTTTATATGGTTTTGTATCTTTAGGTTCCTATGCCTATGTAAGTACAACTCTACCAGTATCTGCATTTAAAATTACGAACAAGGTAATTGACGATAGTAAAAACCTTTCAGATTCTCCAAGTTTTGACGATTTAACAAAACTGGTAGAGTTTGTACCTGTTAGGGACAGTAACAATAGTTTAGTTACAGTTAAATGTCTAACCTATGCAAAGGATGTGTTATATATGGGGTCCGATAATGGTCTATATACAGCTAAGGGGATTATTCCTAATACAAATGGTGTAGAGTTTAAAAAACTTGTATCAAATGGAACCACAGTTGCTGCATTAACAGATAAGGGAATTATGCTTTTTGAAGAAGAAGCATTAACCCAGACATATATGTTTTATCAGGGACTTCCTCTAAATATTACAGATATTGCATACGTTGATAATAAACTCTATATATCAGGAATTAATGGAGTTGTGTCTTTAGAATAATAAAATTGAATTATAATATAAAACTCACCTATATTATGTTGTTCATTTGTTAGATATTGAAATAGGAGAGTTTATGTATTTTTTAGATGTTAAAACAGATTTTGCTTTTAAAAAAGTTTTTGGTAGCCTTGAGAACAAGGATATTCTTATTAGTTTTTTGAATGCACTAATAGAATTTCCAAATAATAGAGTTATTACTACTCTGGATATTGTTGATCCTTATAATATTCCAATGTTAAAAGGTATGAAAGATACTTACGTGGATGTAAAAGCTGTTTTAGATGATGGTTCAATAGTTCTTATAGAGATGCAGATATTAAACCATCAGGGTTTGGAAAAAAGAATTCTGTATAATGTAGCAAAAAATTATTCGGTACAATTAGTTAGAGCAGATGACTACACATTATTAAATCCTGTAATAGCTTTAACAATTGTAGACTTTGATATGTTTCCAGATAGTGATTCGGTAATTACCAAGTTTAAATTATTAGAAAAAGAGTCTTTTATAAATTATGCCGATGATATAGAGCTCATATTTATAGAGTTACCTAAATTTACTAAGAAATTGGAAGATTTAGCAGGAATTAAAGATCAGTGGATATATTTTATTAAGAATGCAGGAACTCTTGAATATGTTCCTGAAACACTTTCATCAACTGTAAAAGAGGCCTTGAATGTAGTAAATGAAGCAGCATTCACCGCTGATGAACTTGAAATACAGCGAAAGCGTAAGGAGTTTATCTTTATTCAAAAAGCTGCAATTGAAAAAGCAACTAAGGATGGTTTAAAGAAAGGAGTTGAGCAAGGTATAAAAAATAGGGATATCGCTATTGTTAGAAGCATGTACAAAGAAGGATCTACACTGGAATTTATTTCCAAAGTTACAGGTCTTGAAATAGAGTTTATCCGGTCTATAACACAGTAGCTTTTATATCGACAATTTGAAGTTTTGTAGTAATATCAAGCGACGAAACAAGATTGATAGAGCAAGAAGCTTTGGGAGGAGTTGAGTTGGATTTAAATAAAATAAAACTGGATAAGTATTTCAAAGAATGTGATAAACATTTACAAAGAATAGAAGAGGCTTTTGAAGATTTATCTGCTTTCATTCCTTTAACAGCACAAAGTTACAAATTCTTTATACAACGACTCTAATGATCCAATTCCTTTTATAGATTTGTTAAATTTATTAATAATGGATTAAATTAAGAAATATTAGAAATACAATAGCACATCAATACGATGATGAATCTGAAGAAATGAGTCAAGCAATGAACAATATAATAATTCAAAAAGATGTTTTAAAACAGATATACTTAGATCTTAAGTTAAATGTTAAATTGAAAAATCTTTTGTAAAAATTATAAAAACTGAACTTAAAGAATAGTGAAATGCTCAATCATGTTTTGCATTTCATACTTCAAATTAATTATTATCTGAAGTTAATTTTTTAAGTGTTTTAATTGAAAGACCTGTTACCTTTGAAACAAATTGGAATTCAGCACCTTCTTTAAGCAAGTTCAGCGCAACTTTTACTAGACCTTGTTCGAGACCTTGTTCTCTTGCTTCTCTTTTAAGTTCCTCTTCATGAATTTTTATAGTTCGTTCAAACATATTTCTCATC
>JAFGYD010000120.1 GCA_016936295.1 Spirochaetales bacterium
AGAGACAGTATGACTGGTGGTACTAAAGTTAACTTCTCTTTAGATTCAGAAGGTGGAGATATTTTCTTCGATTTTACATCTGCTAATATCGATAAGCCAATGGCTGTTGTTATGGACGACAAAGTTAAATCTGTTGCTACTATTAACGAAGGTATTAGAAGTCAGGTTATGGTTACAGGATTCAGTATTGATGAAGCAAATAACCTAGCATTAATTCTAAGAACTGCAGCACTTCCTGTAGAGTTAGAAGTTGTAAATATGCAACAAGTTGGTGCTCAATTAGGTTCTGAAACTATAGTAAAAGGTCTATATGCAATTCTTTGGGGATTCTTGGCTGTTATGGTATTTATGTTTATCTACTATAAAGGTGCCGGACTAGTAGCAAACGTTGCACTTTTACTTAACCTTTTCTTTGTTATTGCAATATTAGCTACTTTTAATATGACATTAACAATGACAAGTATTGCCGGTTTAATTCTTAACGTAGGTATGGCTGTAGATGCCAATGTTATTATCTTTGAAAGAATTAAAGAGGAATTACTCCTTGGAAAAGGTAGAGCTCAAGCTATAAAATTAGGTTTCCAAAGAGCTTTCTGGACAATTATGGATGCGAATATTACTACATTAATTGCAGCATTATTCTTATCTCAAGTAGGTAAAGGACCAATTAAAGGTTTTGCTGTTACGTTAGCAATTGGTATTGTTAGTTCACTATTTACAGCATTATTTGTATCCAGATTCTTATTTGATGTAGGAACCCATACTTTTGGAAAGAAAAAGTTAAGTATTGGGTGGGGGATTAAATAATGAATAGAAATTTTAATTTTACTAAACATAAATATTTCGGAATTATATCTACTGCACTTATTGTTTTAGGTTTTATTTATACTTTTGCAGTTAATGGTGGTTTTAATCTTGGAATAGACTTTAAGGCTGGTGTAAACCAACAAGTTGCGATTAGTAGCACAGAAATAGTTCCAAGAACAGATGTTCTGGACACTCTTCAAGGTTTAAATGGTGTTCAAGTTCAGCAAATTGGAGCTAAAGCTGATAATAACTTTGTTATTAAAGTTCAGGATAGCGGCGAGGATAATTTCCAATCTTCTATTGTTGCTGCAATTAAAACTGCTCTTGAAGCTAAATTCGGTTCATCAACTGTAACAGTTTTAAGTACTGAATTCGTTGGAGGATCTTTTTCATCTAACTTAACTAAAGATGTTATTTTATTAACTCTTTTTGCTTTAATTTTAATTCTTGCTTATGTATGGGTTAGATTCCATTTAAACTATGCTGTTTCAGCTATAGTTGCAATTTTCCACGATGTTTTCTTTCTATTAGCATTTATTGGTGTTAGTGGATTAGAGGTTAGTACCGGAACTATTGCTGCAGTTTTAACAATTATTGGTTACTCTTTAAATGATACAATTGTTATTTTTGATAGAGTAAGAGAGAATAATAAACACCTTAGTGGTGAATTTGAAACAAAAGTTAACACAAGTTTAAATGAATCTTTAAGTAGAACAATAATTACTTCTTTAACAACTTTAATTGCTGTTACTTCAATATTTGTTTTAGCTGATGGTCAGATTAAAGACTTTGCCTTAAGTTTAATTGTAGGTATTATAGTTGGTACTTATTCTTCTATTTTTGTTGCAAGTTCTGTAGTAATTGTTTGGACTAAAAAACTTAAAAAGTAATGTTGAAACATAACATTTAATTTGTATAATTAAAGTCGACTATTTTAGTCGACTTTTTTTTTGGAGTTTTTAATGAAAAAATATTTTTTTATACTGCTTTTATGTGTCTCTTTATATGGTTATTCAAATAGCACTATTAAGAGTAGTAATGGAAAAATTCCTGTTTTATGTTTTCATATTATTGGAGATGGTGAACGATATGAAATATCCCCCGATAATTTTGAAAAATTACTTATATATTTGAACAAAAATAATTTTTTTGTAATTAGCGATAAAGAGTTTATAAATAAAGACTTCTCACAAGTTCCTAACGGGTTTAAACCTATTGTTTTAGGTTCAGATGATGCGTCCGAAGGTAATTTTATCTATAAAACAGATGATAATGATATTTTAAATGGAAGGATTTCAAATTTAGATAATCCCGAAATAGATGAAAAAAGTATGGTAGGTATACTTAAAAGAAATTTAGCCCCAAGAGATGGAAAAATAAATTTCACTTTTTATGTCTCTTTTAATGGAATCCCTTTTAGGCAGAGCGGGGGAGAGTCTTTTGGTTCAAACTATAGGAACAACCCAATAGTAGCAAATAAATTTAATTATATAATTGATAATTTTATTCTTGGTATTCACACAGTTAACCATCCTGTTACAAAGGATACTTCAGTTTCTGATTTTAAAAATGAATTGGTTTTGTTTTACGAGATAATGGAAACCTATGTTGGTGAAAAATATAAAATGATAGATACATTAGCTTATCCCTATGGTTGTGCTGACTTAAAACCGGAAATGCAACAGATGATTGAAGATTTTAATTATAAAGGACAAACAATCATAGGAGGCTTTGATTTTGATGGTTATTTTTCAAAATCACCACTTACTAATAATATTAATAAATATGATATATCCCGATTAGGTGTAGATAACTACAATATAGATAAGGTTTATGGATTTTTAGAAAATGTAAAACTCTTTGTAGTAGAAAGAGTTGAAAATGGAAGTGATTCATGAAAGTTATCTTAGCTGATACCTATGGTTTTTGCGGTGGTGTCAAAAAAGCAGTAAATTTAATTTACTCCCAACTAAATGAGTGTGAAGGCACTAACATTTTAATGGAAGGACCAATTATTCATAATAATAGCATTATAAAAGACCTCGATTCCAAGGGTGTTAAACTATTAGGAGATAATAAGGACTTAAAAAATAAAAAAATTGTGGTAAGAGCTCATGGAATAACTCCGCAAAAAGAAGTGCAAATAAAAAATTGGGGTGGGGAGATTGTGGATGGTACATGCCCTATCGTAAAAGCATCACAACTAAAAATTAAAAAGTATGCCCAAGATGGTTATTTTATTGTAATTACAGGGGATATAGGTCATGCCGAAGTTATAGGTTTAGTTGGTTATGCTCCGGAATCTTCGGTTGTTGTAGCTTCTACACAGGATTTACAAAATAAACATTTTCCTCCTAAAACTGTTTTAATTAGTCAAACTACCTTTAGTAAGCCCGAATTTTATAAAATAGAAAAAGAGTTAAAAGATATTTGCCCAACATTGGAAACTCTTTGCACTATTTGTAGTGCAACAAAAGATAGACAGGATTCTGTAAAAAGATTAGCAGATGAAGTTGATGCAATAATTGTAGTTGGTGGAATAAACTCATCCAATACAAAAAGACTAAAATTAGCTGTTGAAGATAAAGTTCCTACATGGTTAATCGAAGATTCAAGTGAAATACCAAAAGAAATTTCTAAATATAAAACAGTAGGTGTTACTGCAGGTGCATCAACCCCGGATTTTATAATAAATCAAGTTGTTACTGCTTTAGAATTGTTACCCAATCGGGATAAAGAGTAGCAAATTTAGTGTTTTCATAATCAGCATTATATAAATCACGATTTGGTAAGTAGATTGATA
>JAFGYD010000020.1 GCA_016936295.1 Spirochaetales bacterium
ATGTCCCCCTAACCAAATAACTTTACAATTTTTTTTCATTAATTCTTTATCAATTAAACAAGCAAAAGCGATATTGGTAATTGCTCCAATTGCAATAATATATAAAGGATTATCAGGAGTTGCTTCTTTTGCTCTATTTAGTAAATCTAAAACGGCATCATTTTCTTCTGCCTTATATAAGTCAGATAAATAATAAGTTGCACCTTTATAATAAGGAATATTATTCTTATTTAATTTTTTTAATAACCTTTCAATTTCTTCAAAGCTTTTTTCCATTCCATCTTTTGCATTAATACTTCTACTATTTGTAAAAGGAGCAGCATAGATAGCTTCTAAATTTATTAAATCGTTACTTCTTACTAAATAAGAAAGTGCAAATTGATCATCTATTTCGTTATAAGTATCTGTATCTAAGACAACATTAATTTTATTTTTCATTTATTATCCTTTGATTGCTGAACTAGCAATGCTTGAAATATAGTATTTTTGTAAAGGCATCAAAATAATTAAAGGAATGAAACATAACAGGGTTGATGCCGCTAATTTTAATCCCCATAAGGTTCCATATTGTTGTGTGAATGTTGAAAGCGCTAATTGAATCATTCCATTGTTTATTGATCTTGATACAACTAAAGGCCATAAAAAAGCTTCCCATTGTGCTAAGAACATTATTAATGAAGCGCCAATTATTGTAGGTATTGTTAATGGGGCATAAATTATAATCAATATTTGTCTATAGCTTGCGCCATCAATTACTGCAGCTTCTGATAAGGCCTTAGGTATTTGAGAGAAAAATTGTATAAACATAAATATTACCATTCCATTTCCTAATAAAGGAAGAATTAATGCAATTTTAGTATCAATTAAGCCCATTGAATCAATTAAATTATATGTTGGAATAACTAATAAATCTCCGGGGACTAGGAAAGAGGCAACTACTATTGAAAACAATACTTTTTTTCCATAGAAATCCATAGTTGCAAAACTAAATCCAGCAAAAGCGTTTATTATTACTCCTATAATAACTGTAGTTGTTGCTACAAAAAATGTATTTAAAAGAGCTTTTGAAAAAACTTCATTCTTAAATACACCAATGTAATTATCTAAAGTAAAAGGGAAGAAAGAAAATACTTTAAACGAAAGTGGAGAAATCCCTTGGAAAATATTTATTTCCGGTCTAAAAGATGCAATTAAAGCCCATAATATTGGCAAAACAAATATTAGACTAAAGAGAATACTTAGTAAGTGATATATTACAATATTTCTTTTATTATGTTTTCTATTCATTTTATTCGTTGTCCTTAAATAATTTAAATTGAGCCGCAATTACTATTGATAATAAAATCATTAATGATACTATCATTGCCATTCCATGGCCCATGTCTCCATTAATCATCGAAGTTCTATATGCTTGATACATTAGTACATTTGTTGAAGAGTCAGGACCTCCATGGGTAATCATAAATATTGGTATGAATAACATAAAATTGGCACAAATATCAGAAACAAGAATAAATAATAAAGTTTTAGATAGCATTGGAAGCGTAATAAATAAAAATGAAGATATACTTCCAACCCCTTCAACTTCTGCAGCTTCGTAAATTTCTTTTGGTATATTTTTTAATCCAGCTAGAACAAATAACATCCAAAATGAACAGCCCTTCCATGAAGCTATTCCAATTATAATCCACATGGCTTGAGATGCTGAATTAAAGAATGGTTGAGTAGGAAAGCCTAAACCATTTAAGAGATAATTCATTACACCATTACCTGGTCTAAAAATTATACTCCAATATATAGTTGTAACAGCAAGAGACACTCCTAAAGGGATAAAAAATAGAAATCTATATATCATCTTTCCTTTATGATTTATGTTGATTAACATTCCCATAATAATTGCAATGACTAATTGAACTGGATTAATTAGGAGATTCAGTTTGAGGGTTACCCAAACTGAATTCCAAAATGAACTGTCACAAAAAAGATCCATGTAATTATTAATCCCGACGAATACTTTTGTTCCACTAAGATAACTTACTTTGAATAAACTCTCTTTAATTACCAAAATAATTGGATAGAGTTTGAATATTAGAATCATTGCTAATGCAGGTAGAAGAAAAGTGTAAGCTAATATGGATATTTTTTGTTTTTGTTTTATCATAATCTATTTTACTCTTTGAATATTTTTTTCTATTTCATTTATAGCGTCATCTAAAGCTTTTGTAGGATCAACCCCTTGAGCAGCGTTCGTAAATGCTTTATCAAAACCTTCATTTATAAATGGATAGAAAGGTGTTACTGGACGACCTTGTGCGGTATTCATTACTTGATATACACCTAATCTTTGAGCACTTCTAGGGAATTGACTATATTTTTCATTTGTACTTAATTTATTTAGCATATATTTACTTGCAGGTAATTCTCCATTTGTGTCGTACCAAAGTTCTGAACCTTCATCAGTTAGTGTCCACCAAGAAAGAAAGTCAGAAACTAAGCCCATTTTTTCATCAGGCACAGAAGCTGATGCACCAATTACCCAAGAGCCAGTTGGTGTTGTAGCAATACCATCTTTAAAATATGGATGTGCTGCTATAGCAACATTAATATTGGGATTTTCCATTATCATCTTAATATTCCAGCCACCGCCAACCATCATTGCAAATGAACCGTTGACAAATTCTTTAGGAGCATCATAGCCAGGAATGAAAGAACCAGGAACTTCTACTTTATCTTTATTGAATAAATCTGAGTAAAATTGAATTGCTTCATACCATGGTTTTTGATCTAAATACCCTTTTACTGTCATTCCATCAGGAGCAACAATTGAACCACCACGAGAACCTCCTAAAGGTTGAAGTTGATACAATCTTCCTGCTTGTTCAATATGTAATCCATAAACATCAGTTATACCATCGTTATCTAAATCTTTTGTCATTTTTTTTGCAGCAGCAACAGTTTGTTCCCAAGTCCAAGCAGAATCTCCCCATTTTTTTGCAAAATCACTAGTGATATTAGTATTGTTATCTACAACTACACTGGGTAGTGTAACTCCAGCGGCTTTGGCCATATCAGTATTTATAAATAAATATTGGTCAGAATTTTGCATTGGTGCTGCTACTATTTGATTTTTATAAATAACATCTGCTAATGATTTTTGTGCGATTTTATCTTCAAATGTACTTTTTGGAATATATTGTGATAAATCTTTTAAAAATCCTCTTTCCGCATAGTTGGCAATCATTGGAATATCCATAATTACAACATCAAAATCTGGATTTTCAGCATTGAATCTAACTTCCAAATTTTGAAAATATGAATCCCAAGGGTATTCTTCAATTTCAATTTTAACATCTGGGTGACTTTTCATATAAGCATCAGCCATATGTTGTGTTCGATTATCATCATTTCTGAATTGATAAGCAAAGATTTTAATTGTTTTTAAAGATTCTTTATTCTCCGTTTCTTTTTGTCCATTAGCAAATAATGGTGAAATTGTAACAGCTATTAAGAATAAAGCTGTTAGTACTTTTAAAAATTTAAAATTTTTCATATGTATCTCCTTTTTATATAGTGAATGATACGCTATGTATTTCTCACTCAATAGGTACTTAAGTACTTAAAAAGGTACTAATTTGTACTTATGAAAGGAGTTTTTCATCTATACATTTTTTAATTAATTGGGATCTTTTGTGAACAGATAATTTTGAAAATATAATTGAAAGATAATTTTTTACTGTTTGTTCTGCCAAATTTAATTCATAAGCAATTTCTTTATTAGAAAAACCTTTAACAGTTAATTTTAAAATATTTTTTTCTAATTCTGTTAATGTTTCAAAATATTTTTGTTTGATGTTATTATTAGAAATTTTTTCTTGTGAATTATTAGATATTTGATTAGCTAATTTTTTTATTATTGATGGAGAAATTTGATTTACTCCAGCTTGTAAAGATCTGATTGCCATTATTACCTCTTCTGGTAATAAATTCTTTAAAAGATATCCTTTTGCACCATATTTTATTGCTTCTAAAACATATTCATCTTCATCAAATGTTGTGAGCATCATTATTTTGATAGCTGGATTATTTTGCATAATTATTTTTGTAGCTTCAACACCATTCATTTTAGGCATTTTTATATCCATAATAATTATATCTGGATTTTGTTTTTTTGCTATTTCAACTGCTTCTATACCATTATTAACAATTCCTATAATTTCAATATCTTCAGCTCTATAATTAAAGACTTGAGCTAAACTATGTACAAAAAGAGGTTGGTCATCAACTAATAATACTTTAATTTTTGTTTCTTCATTCATATATTTATAATCCTTTTATCTTTTTTTCGGTAAATGAGCAATTATAGTGAATCCCATCGATGTAGAGAAGTATTTCAAAGTACCATCATATTTTAATAATCTTTCTTTCATCCCACTGAGACCTATTCCTTCAATAACTTTTTCATTCCCAATTCCATTATCTTCAATACTAATTATTATTTCATTTGTTGATAAAAAGAATATTAATTTTATTTTGGTTGCTTTCCCATGTTTAAATGAGTTTGTTAATCCCTCTTGTATAAACCTTAAAATAACATTGTTGTATTCGGGGAAATGTTCCATATTAAAATTAGTATATTCAACATGGAAAGCCATTCCAGTTATTTTTCTAAAGTTTTGAATTATTTTTTCTATTTCTTTTTCAAAAGGTATATTTTCATGTTCAATTTTTCTAAGTTGTTTTAGAGCGGATCTAATCTCATTGTGGCCTTCTCTTGCTTGTTCATTTGTAGTTTTTAGTAATTCAATGGCTTCCTGATTCTTATTGTTGTTAATTAAATCTTGACAATATTCTAACATCATTATTGTGCTTGTTAGAGTATATCCAGTAATGTCATGGATTTCTCTTGTAACATGTAATCTTTCTTCTATTCTAGATTCTTTATCAATATGAGCAGCTAAATTTTGAAAACTTAAATTATTATCTATAAGTTTTTGAATATATAAATCTTGCATTAGTATTGTTGCTTTATTGTCATGTATTTTAATGTTTTTTATTTTAGTAGAAAGAATAAAACTTAATATTACAAATTGCAAAAAATATAAATTTATTAGTTCATTTGATGAGTAATGGGGAAAGCTTAATCCAAAAACAGTTAAATTAGATTGACTATATATTATTATAATAAAACTGGTAATTGATACTATAATATCTAAAATATGATTTAATTTTGTTGAATAAAGGTAAAAGATAATTATAGAAAATAAAAACCTAAAACTATAAGAAGTAATATATAATCTAATACAAATAATGCTGAAAAAAGAAAATAATAGACAACTTAAAAATATAGATAAATCTGTTTTTGATATTAGAAAAATAATACATGTAAGGTAAGCTAATCCAATTAAAATAACAAGTTGTGTGAAAATATTTGTTTGAGTGAATAAAAGGTTATCACGATCTTTTATAAGAAAAATAGATAATAGTATAAACAGAATTGATGTTATAAAATAATTTTTAAAGGTTATGTTAAAATCTATTAAATTTTTATTTGAATTAGAATTGTAAGATTTCATGAGTTTAATATAACATTGAAGCATGAATAAAACAATAAAATTAAAATTTATACAAATAATGTAAATTTAGGAGTTACTTCAATTATCTTAGGTTAGACACTTTATTCTATATATCTATTGTATACTTACAAACACATACTTGGTATCTACCTTACTCTTATGCTTTTTATAAAGTGTTATCAGCTCATGAGCTTATAGGTATAAAAGTTGTACTAAATTAAAAAAAACCTTAAAAATACTAGTGTGTAATTATATGTGAAGGGTCACACATCTTTATTAATAATATGTATTGATATTGTAACTTTCCATTAATTGCAGAATTATATTATGTATATTATAATAAATTTA
>JAFGYD010000121.1 GCA_016936295.1 Spirochaetales bacterium
AATGAGAAACAACGGAATACCAGCAATCATTAAAGGAGAAAAATAGTGAAAGAACCATTAACTTTAGCCCTACCCAAAGGAAGATTATTTAAGCAGGTTCAAAAACATTTCTCTGAAAAAGGTATTATATTTGATTTTGAAGATAGAAAATTAACAGCGTATGACTCAAAAGGTCTATTAAAAATTATTTTGGTAAAAAATAGCGATCTTCCAACTTATGTAAACTATGGTATTGCAGGACTTGGGATTTGTGGCGAAGATGTTATTTATGAAACAGGACTAAAATTTAATAATTTACTACCATTTGATTTTGGAGGGACTAAAATTTGTTTATGCGGAAAACAGGGCGAAGGTGAAAAAAAGGATTTAAATGGTTTAACAATAGCCACAAAATTTACAGAATTTACCAAAGATTTTTTCCATGGAGAAGGAACTCCAGTAAAAATAATAAAGTTGAATGGTTCAGTAGAATTAGCCCCAATACTAGGATTAGCACCTTATATTGTTGATTTAGTTGAAACAGGGAGTACTCTTAAAGCCAACAATCTAGAAGTAATAAGAACTTTAAAAGAAATTGGTGTTAACCTTATTGCTAATCCATCCTATTATAAGACAAATTATGAAAAGATAAACGAACTAATTAATATATTAAAGGATTAATAATTGAAGGATAGAATAATTACAATTGAAAGAAATACCAAGGAAACTCAAATAAAACTGAGATTAGATCTTTCAGGAAATGGAACAGTAGAAATAAATACAGGAGTTCCTTATTTAGATCATATGTTAACAGCTATGGCTTTTCATGGAAAATTTGATTTAAAAATTGATGCTACCGGTGATTTAGATGTTGATTCTCACCATTTGGTAGAAGATATTGGAATAGTCTTAGGTGATGCTCTTAGACAAACTGTAGAAAAGTATGGCGGTGTAAAGAGATACGCTCAAAAAACAATTCCAATGGATGAAGCATTATCAGAAGTTGTAATAGATGTTTGTATGAGACCGTATTTAGTTTACAATGCTACATATCCACAGGAATATTCAGGGAACTTCCAAATGCATCTACTTCGAGAGTTTTTTCATGGACTCACATCTAAAGGTGCTTTCACACTTCATGCTATCTGTAGATATGGTGAAAATTCCCATCACATGTCAGAAGCTTTGTTTAAAGCTCTTGGGATTAGTATAAAAGAAGCTTATACTCCTATAAATTCAGGAACGGATAATATGTCAACAAAAGGCAAATTATAATTTTATTATGATATTTTTTCGAATGGTTGCTAAAATTGGTTGATAAAAGTGAAAAAAAAGCTATATTTAATAGTATACCTAAAGAAGGATTTATAAAAGTTCCTATAACAGGAAATGTTAATGTAAATTCTAAAGAGAAAGTATTATTGGTTCGTAAGGCTAATGAACTTATGAATCAGAAAAATTATGAACAAGCAAAAAGAATATATCTTGCTATTGATTATTCTGCCGGTTTAATTAGACTTGGAGATATTTACGAAAGTAAAGGAGAAATTCTCGAAGCTATTAAAATGTATAAGGCTGCAGGAGCAAAAGCAAAAATGACAGCAATTTCTGAAAAAATGGCTGGAATAATTAAATTATGGTTAAAGGTTAAGTAAAGAGGTAATAAAATGTTTGAAGATTTGGAAATCCCAATGGAACCAGTTAGTGATTTATCAGAAGATCAGTTAAATGCTATTTCTGAATTATCTAAAAGGGGTTATCAGTTATTAAAAGAAGGTTTAACAGATAGAGCAGTAGCTTGTTTTAAAGAAATATTAGATATTGATAATAATAATAATTATGCACTTGTTGGATTGGGAGATACTTACAGAAAAGATCGGAAGTATAGGGATGCAATTAATTATTACCAAAAATGTTTGGATTTATATGGTGATAACAACTATGCCTTATTTGGTTTAGCTGATTGTTTTAAAGCTTTAAAGCAATTCAATAGAGCAATTGATATTTGGGAAGAATATCTAAAACACGATGATAAAAATATTACTGTTTTAACTAGAATTGCAGATGCATACAGAAAAGTTAGAAACTTTAAAAAGTCTAATGAAATTTATTTAAAAGTATTGGAAATGCAACCGGAAAATTCATATGCATTAATAGGGTTAGGACATTTACATTATGATTTTAAAGAATACACATCAGCACTAAAATATTGGGAAAAAATGTACAATATGAATGAAGATAATGTTGATATTCGTGTATTAACATCTTTAGGGAATTGTCATAGAAAACTTAAAACCTACGAGGATGGTGTAAAATATTTTGAAAAGGCTTTACAAATTGAGCCAAACAACTTTTATGCTCTATTTGGATTAGCAGATTGTTTTAGAGGTTTAAATAAAGCTGAAAATTCACTTGTTTATTGGTTAAGAATTTTAGATAGAGATCCAAGAAATAAAGTGATTTTGACAAGAGCTGGTGATGCTTATAGACAGATGGGTCAATTAAATGAAGCTGAAAAGTTTTACAGAAAAGCATTAAATATTGAATTTGATGTATATGCAATCATTGGATTAGCTTTAATAAATAAAGAAGAAGGACATTTTGAAGAGGCAATTTCATCATTAGTTGACCTAGTATATAATGAGCCTAAAAATTATAGATTATATATTGAAATTGCTGAGTGTTACGAAGCTAAAAATGAAATTGGAAAAGCAATTGAAGCACTTAATCAATTTCAAAAACTTGGAATTAGAAATCCAAATGTAACAGATTACTTAATGGAACTTCGACAAAAACTATAATGAAAAAGAGAACTATAAGTTCTCTTTTTTTATTTCTTTTTTATAATTTCATTTCCTAAAGAGTTCCAAGCATTATCTATTTCATCTTTATTATATAATTTTTTCTTTTTAGGTTGCTCATCTTTTATTAAAGAACTCTTTCTAATAGGATAATCCATAATATACGGATCGCTAAAATTTCTAGCATAAGTACTTCGTGATGAACTGTTTCCTGATTTATTAGGTTTATTTTTCTTTATTTTTTTCCGCCCTGTAAATCTTTCTACATATTTTGAATACTGCCCAGTAATTAATATAAAAAAACGTCTAAAACCTGATAAAGAATTATAAGCTTTTTCAAATAAATATATAGGGTCTATATTAAAAATTAAACAGTAACTTTTAAGATCATTACTACCTTCATTAAAATAAGTACTTAACATACTATGCATTTTGCCCTGAGAATGATTTCTTTTTTTACAAAAATGTATGATAGCTTCTGCTAGTAATGATTTTCTTTTAAACAGATCATATAATATAGGACTTTCATCCTTGAGTTTAACCTCTAAAGTACTTTCTAATGGAAATCCTTCTAAAAGTGAAGAATCAGCACTATTTGAAAAAAGACATCTACGATATTCATTAATTAAAAATTCGCTAAATTCTGTAGATACAAGTGCTAATTTATCAAGAAAAACTTTATATAAATTATCCTGATGTATATAGTACTGACCTACAAAAACAATTTCTGTCAATCCAGTTTTAGATTTATTATCTACATAAAATTCATAAAATTTTGACTTAATATCAATAGCATCTTTTCCAAACTCTTCAAATAAAGAATTGAAAGATTCCTGAGAGTAAGGAGTAAATTCTTTCTCTCGTATTGTGTTTGAAATAAGTTTTAATTTTTCTTTTAATTTTTTTTCATCTTCTAATTCTTTATCTTTCTGCTCTAGTTCATTTACACAATATTTTTGAAGAATAAGAACAGATTTATAAAAACTAATACTTATGTTTTTAAATTTTCCATTAATAATCTTTTTATTTTTTAAAATCTCTGTACTTAAAACCTTCCAATCATTAATCTCAAAATGATCGAGTATTGTTCTAACTTTAGAAATAGAACTATTCATAATTTTTGCAATCAAAGCTATAAAATTATCACTTTTGAAATAAAACTTGATTTTTCTTATAGAAATTTTAATCAGATCCTGCAGAGATTCGCTTGTTGCATAAAAACTATTATTTTCATCTAGTTTTATTATATAAATATTTTTACTACCTACTTCGTTTTTAATAAATGTTTTATTTATTTCTGAAATTTTTAAAATTAAAGGGGATAAATCACTTGTGTTTATTTCATATTTTTCAAAATTACTATCATTAACAAAATCTCTTGATACATCTTCATAATTTTTTTGATACTCATTGTTAATAAAATAGAAAAAGAAAAACCTGTTTTTAATATCAGTTAAAATTAATTTATCAACACCTCTTTCACCTCGAACATATTTAGTTAAAAGAATACCACTTCCTGAAGATCTTAATTTTTTCATTAATGAATGTAGAAATTTTTCATCAATAGGGTGTTTCTTGTTTATTTTTGTAACAAATTTAGCATATCCAATTTCATCTTCCCAGTTATCGCATAATAAATTAAAAATTTCTCTCTCTTCAGTAGAAAAGTTACCAATTTGTGATAAATATGCTTCTCGATCTTTTCTTTCCATATTTACATATACTGGAATAGTATTTTTATTGTTATTTATTAATTCTAAATCTATTTGTTCTTCGTCCATCGAATCTCCCAGCATTTATGTATTTTTGGATTACCTAGAAAATCTTCATCTATAGTAGATTTTGTTATATCCTTAATTTCCAGCTCTTTAAAAATGGACTCATCAAATTTAAATTTTCTAAAGTTATTAGAAAAATATAAAACTCCATCTTTATCAAGTATTTTACTACATAATTCTATTAATTCAATATAATCATTTTGAACATCAAAAATATCCCTGCCGCTTTTAGAATTAGAGAATGTTGGCGGATCTAGAAATATTATATCATATTTACTACTATCTTTTTTAAGCCACTCTCTAGTGTCAGATTGTATAAATATATGATCTTTACTCATTAGACCATTTAATTGCAAATTACGTTTAGCCCAATCAAGATATTTTTTACTAGCATCAACAGTTACAGTTTGCTTTGCACCTCCAATAGCGGCTAAGGATGTAACTGTTCCTGTATAGCTAAAAAGATTTAAAACTCTTTTATTCAAAGACTCATTTTTAATTCTTAATCGCATTGGTCTATGATCTAAAAAAATCCCAGTATCTAAATAATCTTTAAAATTTACATAAAATTTAGCACCAGATTCATAAATAATATTATACTCATCAGAATTTTCTGATTTCAAATATTGATCATTACCTTTCTGTTTTTTTCTTACTTTTAAATAAATACTATCATTATCTATCTCAAGTACTTCTGGGACAACCCTCATTATTTCACTTAATCTTTTCTTAACAATATGTTCTTCAATCTCTTTGGGAGCTTGATATTCGGAAATAGAAACCCATTTATCCTCATAAATATCTATTGAAACATTATAATCTGGTAAATCTGCATCGTATAACCGATAACAACTAATATTGTTTCGTTTTGACCACTTTGATAAATGTTTCTTTCTTTTAATTAGTCTATTCCTAAATGCTAATGCACCATCGGATAGAGGAGCCTCTGTTTTATGTTTAGTGTCCTCTAAAGAAAAATGTGATACGACACATTTTATAGCTCCATTAAATAGCACATTTTTTCTTTCAATTTTAAATGGAATAGATCTTGATAAATTTTCATCTCCTGTTATGACTGATAATTTCCAACCAGGAAGATTTTTAAAAAACAACTCACTGAACTCAACATATAATTTAGTTAATTCCTGACTGTCTCCTAATCGAATTCCATATGGAGGGTTAATACAGATTAAACCACTATTTGTTTTCATTTTTTCAACAACTTTAAACTCTTTTAATTCAGCTTTTTCAACATGAATTAACTTATCAAAACCTGCATTTTTTATATTTTCTATAGATTGATGTATTGCGTCTTTATCCATGTCAAAACCACGGATATCTCCTAAATAAGGTTTTATTTTACTCTCTTCTTCATCAAAAATTTCATCCCATAGATCTATGTCGTGTTCTTTCCAGCCCATAAAACCGTAATAAAACCTATAATACCCGGAAGGAGTATTTGTGGCAAAGTATGCTGCTTCAATCAAAAATGTAGCAGATCCACACATTGGATCAATAAATCCAGAGTTTTCCTTAATCATTTCAGTCCAATTAGAACGATATAACATTGCAGCCGCTACATTTTCTTTTATTGCAGCCTTTGCATTACCTTTTCTGTAACCTCTTTTATGTAGTGATTCACCAGATAAATCTAAAGAAATACTTCCTTTATTTTTACTTAAATATAAATTAATTTTAACTGAAGGTTTATCTACATTTACATTTGGTCTAGATCCGTATTTATCTGTAAAATAATCCGCAATAGCATCTTTTACCAGTAATGAAGCATATTTGCTATTTTTAACTTTACTTTTAACCACATCAGCGGAAGTTGAAAATGTATCAGTTAAATTAAAATGCAAATCCCACTCTATACTTTTGGCAGCTTTATAAATATCATTCTGATCATTTAAATCAAATTCTAACAATTCTAAATAAAGCTTACCTGCCACTCTGGAGCAGAGACAAATTTTATATATTTCAACCAGACTACCAGTAAATGAAACCCCAGATGGCGAAATTTTACAATCTTCACCACCTAAAGTTTCAATTTCCATTTTTAACAAATCCTCTGTATTTAATGGACAAGTTGCATATAACTTATATATCTTTTTCAATATTACCCCTATTTTACTAATATGAATTCAACTCTTCGGTTTTTCCATATATTATCATAGTCGCTAAAATCTACAATTGGTTTATTACCACCAACACCTATAGTAGTCATTCTAGATTTTGCGATACCCTCTAAACTTAAAGCTTTCTTAACTTCTTCAGCTCTTTGCTGAGAGAATTCAATTAAACTAATCCTTTGATTTTTTGTAATTTCATTACCATATATATTATGGGCATGACCTTCTACTTCAATTTTATAGCTTGAATATTTGTTTAGTATTTCACTAAGTCGTTTTAGTATTTTTCTGTTTGATTCTCCATTTTTACCACTAAGATCTAACTCACTTGAATTAGGTTGGAAAATTATACTAGATATTTTAATTTTTAATTTGTCACCCTCTTTAATAACTAATATATCAACAGGGATTTCTCCAGAAACTTTTCCTACATGTCCAGCTTTATCTGTAACACTCATAACATATTTATACTCTTCTGCAGCTTGAACTAGTTCACCCTTACTACTTTTTCCATCCCAGATAATTTTTTTACCAGGTTTTCCTTCTCCACTAAAAGTTATAAACTCGTTACCTTTTGGATCTGATATAACAAAAGCCCAGTTATCAATATCTGAAAAATCTTTAACTCCTAAATCTATATTTAATTCATCATCTACAAAATCATTATCTGGAGAGAATGGTGTTGGTGATGTCTCCACATTTATTAGAGGATTTTCACTGTCAGCAATAAAATATTTAGTAGAGTACTGAGGTGAGTTCCCTTTTTCGTAAACAACATTAAAGTTAGCTTTAAAATTACCATTAACAAATTTCCCAGAAGAATCTTTACCACTCCATGTTGTTGTTTCAGGGACTGTATTTTGCCCACGAATAGTATCTACGACTACATTTCTTTCATCACTTATAGATATACTCCAACTTTCAATTCCCTTTTTATTATTAACAATTAGACCAAATGTTTGCGGACCAAGTGATGATACTAAATCTGGAGCAAATATAGGCTTTTTATATGTAATAAATATATCTGTTTCAGTTGTATCGATAACTAAATTATTTATAGTTTTAACGGTCTTATTACCTCCAGCATCTGTTACATCTACAATATAACTATATGTTCCATCTGAAACTATATTTCCAGATTTATCTTTTCCATCCCAATTAAAAGAATTCAGAGAGTTTTTCCAGAACCATTCATTAACAATATTATTATTAGAATCTATAATTCTTCCATAATATATATCTTCTCCTAACCCTGACTGATTAAACAGAACATTATCCTTTAAGTTATCACCATTCGGAGAAAATAGTGTATTTTGTGCAGTTAAAATAATAGAAGGATAAGTTGAGTCTATTTTGAATTCAGGTGTATATGCTATAGGATTATTACCATTAATATTTAAAATATTTAAAACAGCTTTATATGTTCCATCTTTTAAATCGGGTTTTCCATCCCAAACAATTTCACCTGGTATTTTTCCCTCATTATAGCTTTTAACAATTTTTCCATTTGAATCTAAAATATTTAAAGACCATTTTTCTATACCACTAGCAGAATCGAATTTAGTAGTAAATGTAATTTTATCTTTTATTCCATCACCATTAGGTGAGAATACTTCATAATTATTACTAATAAAAATATTTGAGCTACTATTATCAAGGATTATGTTATTTTCTGGAGATTTATATATATTCCCAGCTTCATCCTCCCCTTTTAATATGAATTTATAATTTCCATTAGGTAATAAATTTAAACCTTTATCTCGTCCATTAAAATCCCAATTATCAGCTAATTTACCATTAATAATCTCTTCTTTTATTATATTCCCTTTCGAATCTGTTATTGATAAATTCCATAGAGCAATATCAGGAGATGTATTCTTAATCCCAACAAAATCTTTATTTCCATCATCGTTTGGAGAAAAAACTGTATTTGTTAGTAAAACATCAGCTTTAGGAGCAACAGTATCAACAATAAATTTAGTAGAAGCTACAGGGGAATCACCTCTTTTATAGTTTACTGTTAATCGAACAATATACTCTCCATCAATGACATTTTTGTTATTTGTTCCTACACCATTCCAGTTAACAGACTTCTGATATTCACTTTTCACGGTTTTTGAATACACTTCAATATTTTGGTTATTTAATACTGTATAGATCATAGAATCAATTTCATCAGCTTTTTTTAACTGTGGAATAAAATCTATGCTATCTTTAATTTTATCTTTATTTGGAGAAAAATGTGTGGTATTAGTAGAAATGAAAAATTCAACATCCTCTGTATCAATCTTAATTTCTATATTATCCGATTTACCTATATTTCCAGCTAAATCTGTAGCGCTTAAACTATATGTATAAGTACCGTCTGGTAGATTTGTATTGCTGTTATTTGTTCCTTTTAAGATGTATTCAGTTGGGGCTGTACCACTCCAAGTATTTGAATATACAACTTCATTTACAGAATTTCTAACTTCTCCTGTCCATGATATTTCATCCGAAGTTTTTTGAATAAATGTTAATGAATCTTTTTTACCATCTCCATTTGGACTAAAAATATTATTTACTTCTTTAAGTTTAACAGTAACAACAGGTTTAATTGTGTCTAATGTAAAAGGTGTTGAATATGCATTTACAATATTTCCATTATTAAATTCACCAGTTATATGCCCTTTATAAACTGCATCTTTAACCCTTTTTCCACTATTATCTGTACCATTCCAACTATATAAATTATTTATATCTCCATTAGTTGTTAGAGATTTAATTGTTTTATTATTTTCATCAACTATATCTAATGTGTAATTAACTAAGTTAGAACTGCTTTTTATTTCTGACTTTAATTCAACAGAACTATTATTTGTTAATGGGGAGAAAGACTCTCTATTTACAGATAAATTGATTTCTGATTTAGTGGTATCAATTTTAAAACTTATTGGTTCCCCTTTATACTTATTACCAGAACTATCAATCGAAGATAATTTATAATTATATTCTCCATCCGAAAGTATTAATCCTTCTTTATTTTTACCATCCCAATTAAATGTGGAATCAACAACACCTTTCCAATTTGTTGTATATACTAATTTACTAAATTCATCGAATATTTCACCTGTCCAATCTTCTTCATTTGAAGATTTTTGATTAAATGAGATTAAATCTTTTTTCCCATCTCCATTTGGTGAAAATACTGTATATGCAGGAATAACATTAGCTGAAGGAGCTGTTGTATCGATATAAAATTCAGGAGATGATACAACTGGAGAGTGTCCATTTTGATACACAACACTTAAAACTCCTACATATTTCCCTTCTGTTAAGAAAGACCCAGAGGAATTCTCTCCATTGAATTTAATATTATCTTCAATAACCGAATAACCTTGTTTTTCTGTGGAAAATCTATTTACCTCTTTTCCTAGGCTATCTTGAATCACTAAATCCCACTTTTCAATACCAGTTTTAACAGGAATATCCAAGATAAATTCCATATTATCTTTCACTCCATCTTTATTTGGTGAAAAACTATTTGTACTAATAGTTATTCCTATTGGAGGTTGTTTGGTATTAATTATTATATTATCAACAAGATCCTCAACACTGTTCCCAGCTAAATCAGTAGAAGTAACACGATATTGATATACTCCATCTGGAACCAGTTGACCCAAGTCATCCTTTCCATCCCACTCAAAAGATGTTAATTCTGAATTATTCCATGCCATAGATTTTACAGGGTTCCCAATAAAATCTGAAACTTCTGCATACCATCTAACTTCGTTACTTCCTGTTTGTGGAATTGTTAGAATATCCTTATTACCATCACCATTAGGACTGAATATTAAATCTAATCCAGATGGCGGAGTAATTACTAATTCAGGATTTGTATTATCAACTATAAATTTATTTACTTCACTTTGTGTGGTATTTCCATTATCATCACTAAAGCGAGTATAAAAAGTATACTCCCCATCAGGAACCAATTCTCCATTATCCATTTTACCATCCCAACGGAAAGCTTCTGGAACAGGAATTCCTGTCAAAGGAGTTATCAGTTTACTATATAAATTTTTAAAAGATTCATTTTCAGGACGTTCTTCTTTATTTAAAATATTCTTTACAGTTTTACCAAAACTATCTTTAATAACCAATTCATAAGAATCAATATATCTTTCATCTTTAACTGTTAGAGGTAGTAATAATTCATCTTTAATACCGTCAAAATTTGGAGAAATATATTGAACAGAGCTATAATCTATTTTTACTTCGGGAGGATTTGTATCTTTTTCTCCAAGAGGAAGTGTTCCTCCTAGACCAATTGCCCATAAATTATTTGTATATGGATTAGCTGATAAATTTAATTGAGTTTCCTCTCCTTTAATAGCTAAGTTATATCCAAAAAACATTGAAGGAATAATTCGTCCATAATCACCTTTTATCATTTCTTGAAGGTTTACATCTAGTGAAGTATCAAAAATAAAGTTTTTATATATACTAGCCTTAGCTCCAACCATTAAGTTAACATTTGAAACAGTAGGAAATGATAACTCTGAAGCAACATCTACATTTAAATTATTAATTTCAACAGGGCGGAATCGCGCAAATATTGATGGTGTAAAAACAGGCGCAGGAGAATTAAAAAAATCATCTGAGTTTTTGTACCCTTTACCAAGGTTTTTTAAAGCAACACCCCATGAAAAATCTTTAATTGTGGGGTTTAAATTACCCATATCTTTAACAAAACCAAGATTTAGTCCTAACCCCCAGTCAAATCCGTTGTTATCACTGCCTAAAATGGTAGTTAAACCAGCTCCAAAAGAGAGATCACTATATATTTTTTTTGAAAAATTTAAATTGATATTACCTGCCGTTCCTACATACAGATCAGAATTTGAGAGACCATCTGTTAAAAGTAAATCTACATTCCCGGAAAATACTCCATATTTTGAAGGAATAACTCCCCCTATATCTATAGAATGGCCTAAGTTACTATTAAAATCTGATAATAGTAGATAGTTAAAATCAAAAGTATATCTTTGAATATCAGCAGTAATAGCAGGATTACTTATTGCAATACTACTACTTTTATATGAATCATAATATGCAGAACTTGCAGATAACTGAGGAGATGCTAACTCCATGACATCACCAAAAAGCAAATTCCCTATTAAGATAAGTGCAACTAATGAGTTACTTTTTTTCATTAAAAATATCCTCCAACCTTTAATAATAGCTTTAATAATAACTTCATTATATACATAAGTTTTTTTAGAATATAGTATTATATTATAAAATTGGTATTTAAAAGGGGTTTATATGAATATTTGCTATGATGAAAGTTTTTGGGAAGAATTTGAAATATTAATGTTTGATAGAAACAGAATGAGTGAAACAGAAACTGATGTAATTAACATTATAAAACTTTTAAATATTAAAAAAGATTCTGAATTATTAGATGTTTGTTGTGGTTTTGGTAGATATTCAAACTTCTTAGCAGAAAATAAAATAAATGTTACTGGAATTGATATTACAAAATCCTATATAGACAGAGCTATAAAAGAAAGAACAAATTCTAATAATCCCAATTTTATTCAAGATGATATTTTAAAATTAGACATCCGGAATAAATACGACTTTGCAATTAATATGTTTACATCCTTTGGTCTACTAGAATCAGAAGATGATGAAATTACTGCATTAAATAATGTGTATAACTCCTTAAAATCTGGAGGTAAATATCTAATTGATATTCAAGGGAAAGAATTATTATGCAGAGATTTTGAAAAGTATATATGGTTTGAATCTGGAGATACTAAAGTATTTTTGGAATATGAAATATTGGAAAGTTTTACACTTTTAAAAAGCCGATGGTTATATTACAAAGACAATACAATGCATGAAAGGACTTTTAATACAAGGATCTATTCTGCCTTGGAACTTGCAGCAATGGTTTATGGCATTGGGTTTAAAACAGTAGAGATATATGGTGATCTTGAAGGGAATGAATATAACATGAATGCTAAAAGACTTATTGTTGTAGGTACTAAATAAATTTTATTTTTATCTTCTATTTACCGTTAATATTTATAGGAGATTTAAAATGAATAAAAGCATTATACTTGATAAAAAAATTATCGAATTACAAAAAGCTGTTAAAACTCTTAGAAGCAATAGAGATAAATTAGTTAAAGAGTTGGAAATTGTAAAAGAAAGAACTGCTCATAAAATGTCTTTATAATTGATTATTGAAATTTAAAGAAATTTGTTGCAATATATCCTTAATTTGATAATTAAGGATTATTTATGAGTTTAATAATTAAACCAAGAGTTTTAAAGGGTTTTCGGGATTTTCTGCCTGAAAATGAAATTGAGAGAAAGTCGCTAACAAATAAACTTGAAAAAGTCTTTCAAAGTTTTGGATTTGTTCCAATTGATACTCCAGTTTTAGAATATACAGAAGTGTTACTAGGAAAAGGTGGCGGAGAGACTGATAAACAGGTCTATCAATTTCTTGATAGCGGAAAAAGAGATGTTTCTATGCGTTTCGATTTAACTGTACCCTTTGCAAGATATATTTCACAACACCTTGATGAGCTTTACTTACCTTTTAAAAGATATCATATAGCTAAAGTTTGGCGTGGAGAGAATACTCAACGTGGAAGATATAGAGAGTTTACGCAGTGTGATTTTGATATCGTAGGTGTGGATTCTTCTTCAAGCGATTTTGAAATTATGCTAATGATGAAAACATCGTTGAACACTTTAGATGTTAAGGATGTTACAATTAAGTTCTCACACCGTGGAATATTCAACCGAATGCTTGAAACACTTTGCCTAAAGGATAAAACTGTTGAAGTTTTACGAATTGTAGATAAGTTATCTAAAATTGGCGAAGTACAAGTGGTAGAAATGCTACAGGAAATTACAACATCTGAAAATGCACTAAAAATATTGGATTTTATTAAACCGGGTAAAAACTTTAGAGAAACACTTGATAAAATGATATTTTTAGCTGGTGGAGAAGATGAAGATTCTCAAAGACTAAACGAAATTTATGCATTTATTATAGAAAATGGAATGGAAAACTCCTTTTTACTAGATCCTTCTATAACTAGAGGGTTAGATTATTATACCGGACTTGTGTATGAAACATTTCTAAATGAACTCCCTGAAATAGGAAGTGTATGTTCAGGTGGAAGATATAATAATTTGGCATCTCTATATACAAAAACTGAACTTCCTGGAGTTGGTTCATCAATTGGATTAGACCGATTACTTGCTGGATTAGAAGAATTAGGTATGAAAAATTCTAAAAAAAGCTTAACTGATGTTCTAATTATGCAAGTGGATAAAGATCTTACAGGTCACTATCATAAATTAGCAAACTCTTTTAGGGACAAAGGTTTTAATGCAGAAGTTTACCCTATTCAAAAAAAGATACAGAATCAATTTAAATATGCAGAAAATAAAACAATAAAATATGTTGTTTTTTGTGGAAAAGACGAAGCAGAAAAAGGTTTATTTAATTTAAAGAATATTGAGTCAGGAAATAATTATGATTCAATAGATATTCTTAAAGCAATAGAAATTATGTAAAAAGCCCTTGGGCTTTTTACATATTTAAAAGATAAGCCTCATATTTATCTTTTTCTAATTTATCAGCTTTATCTAGAACCATTTTCTCTAAACTAATTTTATACTCTTCAACTCTGTTAAGAATTTCAGGGTTGGAAACACCAAGAATAGAAGCAGCTAATATACCTGCATTTTTTGAACCATTAATTGCTACGGTAGCAACAGGAATACCTGGAGGCATTTGTACTATTGAATATAAAGAATCAATACCATTAAGCGTACTTGTTTTTACAGGCACCCCTATAACTGGTAAAGCGGTCATACTAGCTATCATTCCAGGTAGATGAGCAGCACCTCCGGCACCTGCGATAATAACTTTTAATCCACGGTTTCGTGCTTCTTTAGCATATGCAACAAGTCTATCCGGTGTTCTGTGGGCTGATACAATTGTTAATTCATACGGAATATTCAATTCATCTAAAAACTCTGCAGCACTCTTCATAACAGGTAGATCTGAATCACTACCCATAATTATACCAATTAATGGCTTCATTTTAATCTCCTAAAATCCTTCTATTTTTATAGCGTTATACGCTTCTTGTACACTCTTTTGTGCTTCGTGAACTGTTTTTCCTATAGCTGTAATATGAGCCATTTTCCGCTTTTCTCTAGAAGTCTCTTTTCCATATAAATGAAGTTTAACATTAGGTATTTGATGTAATTCATCAGCACCATAGACAATAGTTTTGCCCTCTTTTCCACTTCCTAGAATATTTTTCATAACAACAGGAGTTCTTAAAGAAACATCTCCTACTGTAAGTCCTGTTATAGCTTTTATATGTGCTTCATATTGGCTAACAAAACATCCCTCTATAGTATAATGCCCAGAGTTATGTGGTCTTGGTGCAACCTCGTTTAGTAATACGCTACCATCTTCAGTTACAAACATTTCAGTGCAAAACATTCCAACATCAGAAAAAACTTCCATTACAGAATGAGCCATCTCCATAGCCAAAACTCTGCTATGTTCACTTATTTCAGCTGGAACTAAAGTTTCATCAAGAATACTATCAATATGTATATTTTCAGCAACTGGATATACAGTAATATTCCCATATAGATCTCTACACGATAAAACTGATATCTCTTTAATAAAAGGACAAAATTTTTCAGCAATTAAAGGTATTTTTCCAAAACCTAAATCTGTAAAAGATTTATTAATCATATCTTTTGATTTAATTAATGAATTACCCTTTCCATCATAGCCACCTTTGGTAGCTTTTA
>JAFGYD010000122.1 GCA_016936295.1 Spirochaetales bacterium
ACATCCGGTACCCATGTATTAAATGGGAATATTTCAGCTTCTATTAATAGAGCAATAATAATTGTCACTATAATTACAATTTTAACTTTTGGAGAAAATTCTAAAAATAAATTTGAGATCTGGGCTAAATTAAGAGTTCCACCATGATAATAAATTGCAGCTATACCAATTAATAACAAAATGGAAACAAAAGACCCCACAATTATATATTTTATTGCAGCTTCAAATGATTTAGAGTCATCATTAAATGCTGTTATTGCATAGGCAGATAATGAAACAATTTCTAAAAATACAAAAATATTAAATAAATCTCCACTTAATAGTAGACCATTAATCCCGGCAAAATGAAGAAGAACTAAAATATTTGCAGCATTACTCTCAGAAAAAAAGCTTCTAAGTTTAGGAGAACTGGTTAAAATCATTCCAAATAAAGAGATGGCAAGAATCACTATTACAGAAAAATTTCCTGCATAAAGATTAATACCCAATGGAGGAGCTACAACAATAATCTGATTTATTGGACCATCAGATAAATTATTAAACATAAATAGAGACATTATTGTTGAAACACCTAAATAAATTGTAGGTAGCCAACCTTTTTTAACACATTTTAAACCCCTTAGACCTGCAGACAAAAATGCAAAAAAAAGTGGTAAAATAATAAAATATACTGGTAACATTAGTTTTTTAACTCCTTCATTCTAGAGATATCTAAAGTCCCTTTTTGGCAGTAGTATCTTGCTGTAAAAGTTAAACCTAAAGCTGTTACAGCTGTACCTATTACAATTGATGTTAAGATTAATGCATGTGGTAGTGGGTCAGCATAGCCAGTAACAATATTTGGATCAGCAATAATTGGTGCTTTTTTACCAACATAATCTGCAATTGAAATAAATAACAAATTAACACCAGTTTCAGCAATTCCTAAAGAAATAAATATTTTAATTAAATTTTTCTGGGTAATAGCGCCCCAAAGCCCAATTAGCATTAAAAGAATTGAAGAGATAGACATCATTCTTCTGCCTCCTTATTTTGGAAATTCTGGTATAGGCCAATAATCTCGGTACCAACTTTAATACCAACAAATATATAGATTACAGGTAATATACCTCCACTTAATAAAGTATTAAACTCACCTAAAGGAAGGTATTGACCTAAAAATGAAACACCAAAATAAAGGCCTAAAGTAGCAACTATTATGTATAAAGAACCTGCAAAACCTTCAATAAAATGTAGTGCTTTAGTCTGTTTAACCCTATCTCCTGCAAGTAATAGAAGAAGTACCATACCAGCAGCCATTACTCCTCCCTGAAATCCTCCTCCTGGAGAGAGATGTCCATGGAATATAATATATAAACCAGTCAACATAAAATGAGGAAGAACAAGGGTTTTTGAGTGAGAAACAATTTCATTAGGTTTTGTTTCACTTTTTGTTTCACTTTTTTCTCTTCCAAAAAATAATCCTACAGCAGTAGAAACTAGAAACAGAACAGAAACTTCTCCTAATGTATCTAGACCTCTATAATATACAACAACTGCAGTAACCCCATTGGGTATACCAGCACCACCGTCATTGCCTGGTGTCATTGATAGTAAAACATCACCAACCCTCTCTTCAGCTTTTAAATCTGTTGATAAAAATACAGGTATTAAATTTACAAAAATTAATATTAAAGCAATAGCCCAAATAAATTTTAAGGGATTTATAAACTTACGACTCATGCTCATCCTCCTTTGACGTTTTACGAAGGGTAGACAAGAAAACTAAAGTTATTAGTCCTGTTCCAACAGCAGCCTCAGTTAATGCTACATCAGGAGCCTTCATTATTGCAAAAAGAATTGTGGCTCCTATTCCAATAAAGCTAAAAAAGAAAATAGAATCTAAAAGTTTAACAGCTGTTATTGCTTTTATAGCTGCAATAATCATAGAAATCATAATAATAATCATAAAAATATTAATCATTGCTTTCTTCCTTTGGATAAAATTCTTCCAGTTTATCTTTTGGAATTGCAGATCGACCAAGGGCAGATGCAGATACAGGTCCAGTAAACATAAAAAGAATTACTGCTACAATTAGTCTTGGTGCCCATGATGGTTCCAAAATAGCAACGCCTGCAAAAAAAAGTATTATCCCAAGAGTAGTCGATTTAGCCACTGGATGAATCCTGGTAAAAAAAGATGGCAATCTAATTATACCAATACTGGAAATTAATAGAGTTATAACTCCAAGGATTAAAAAAATATTTGCAATTATTACCATTATTTAATCCCCTTTTCCAAATATCTTGCAAATAGAATTGTAGATAAAAATACAGCAGAAGCTATAACTAGGACGATGTCAATATAGAAACCTGAATGTTCCATATAAGACCAATAGATTAAAAATGCCGATGCTTGAACAGTAATAACATCTAACGCCAAAATTCTATCATGAGGTTCCGGACCAATAAATAGTCTTACTAGGGATAAAATCAAAGATATTCCTAATCCTCCCAAAATAATGTATTCGATCATAATACCACCTAAAATATATCTATATAAATATATACATATTATACAATATGCAAGATTCTATATAATTTAATTAATATATACAAGTGAAAGTTAAAAACTTCCATAATTAATAATTTTAGTACAGGATGAAAAAGAAAATAATTAATTTATAAAAAAGTTCAAAATTTCAGAATAATTGAGTTTGTATTTCATTTGTTGTATCTTTATATAGGTTTTACTTACTATTCAATTTAATAGTTATTCCTGAATTCAATGGGAGTACAATTGAACTTTTTTTTAAATAATCTTGAGAAATAATTAGAATCCTGAAATCCAACAATTGAGGATATATCGCCTATTGTTAAATCCGTATTATCTTTTAATAATTTTTTAGCTTCGTTAAATCTGATATTTATTAAAAACTGATTAAAACCCATGCCAACCTCTTTTTTAAATAATTCAGAAAAATATGAACTATTCATTAATACAGCGTCGCTTACATGATTTAATGATATTGGTTCTCTAAAATTTTCATAAATATAGACAATAGACTTCTTAATTTTATCGCTATAAGAAGTATCGGGATATTCAAAGTGTTCTATATCAATAGCAATGTTAGACAGTCTTTTTACCTTTTTTTCTAATAACTTAGTTTCATTTAATTTATCTTTTTTTCTTAAATTTTTTATTGCCTTGGAAATAGCTCCTTCCAACTCCAATTCTTCAATTGGTTTTAACAAAAAATCTATCACACCATATTTAATAGCTTTGTGGGCATAATCAAAATTATCATATCCAGAAATTACAATTATTTGTGAATCGGGCGATTTTGAAGAAATTTCCTTTATTAATTCTAATCCGGAAAGTAAAGGCATTCTAATATCAGTTAATATAATATCCGGATTTAAATTGGTGACTAATTCTAAACCTTCAACGCCATCCTCTGCTTCACCTACAACTTTTATTGGAAATTTATTAAATGGAAGTATTTTTATTATAAGTTTCCGAATCCACTTCTCATCGTCAATTATAACTAGTTTTATCACAGTCTTCTCCATAAATAATTGGTATTTTTATATTCATACAAGTCCATTTTCCGTATTCGCTATTAATAAATAATCCATATTTTTCACCATAAAGCAATTTCATTCTTAAATTAACATTATCCAGACCATGTGCCTTTGTTATACTTTTAATATTGGGTTCAGCACTTAATGAACTCTTTAGGAATTCTAATTTTGAAGGTTCAATTCCCGGACCATTATCATAAACAGAAATAACAATATCATTATCCTCTATTTTACCAGAAATTCTAAGTTCCCCTCCTCGTCCTCTTAACTCCAAACCGTATTTAAAAGCATTTTCAACTATTGGCTGTAAAATAAAACGGGTTATCATCATATTATTTAACTCTGGCTCAAGATCATAATTTACTGTTATTCTATCCCCAAACCTGTAATTCTGGATTTTTAAATAATCTTTAATGTATAAAATTTCGTTACCTATTGAGTTTGTTTTTTTTAAGTCTCCAACATTATATCTAAACAATCTTGAAAGGGATAATGTCATATCGGATATATCGCTATTATTGTTTTCTAAAGCTATACTTCGTATAACATCTAGAGTGTTATATAAAAAATGAGGATTTATTTTTGCTTGTAATGCCTGAAATTTAGCTTCAGAAGCTTCACTCTGCTGCCTGGAAACAAGTGCTATCAAATTATTAACTTCATTAACCATTGTTTTAAAGCTTTCAATTAAAAAATCAACTTCACTATACTTGGTGTGTGGATAGACAGGAGAAAAATCCCCCTGCCCAACTTGTTTCATGCAAAGAAAAAGTTCGTGTAAAGGTGCTGTAATTGTTCTTGAAAGTAATATTGCAGTCACAACACTTATTAAAACCACAAAACTTATAATTAAAAGAATTCCTACAATTACAGATTTAAATCTATTAATAATTCTGTCTGTTGGGATATAGGCATAAAGATACAAAATATCTCGAATTACCTCTTCCTTTACTATAATTTCTTTTCTATCAATTTTTTGACTATATTCAGAATAAATCTCATTCTCTAATAGAATTTTTCCCTTTTTAGAATTAATTAAAAACATTGGAATCTGTTCATTATTCTCTATAGATCCAACAAAATTATTAAATACTGTTCTATCTATATCTATTTGAACAATAACTCTTGCTCCATTTTTTTCTGGTAAAATGAATTCCTGTACTACAGAAATAACACTATCATATTCACCTCGTGGGGATGCTACATTATACTCAGCTAAGTGAAATTCAGTATATATTTCACTACTTCTCGAAGCTTTTGCTTCTGCAATCCACTCTCTATTAATTAATAATTTCTCTCTTATACCATTTCTAGAACTAACTGTGTACCCTGACTCAAAAATCACATAAATTCCATTAACATAAGAACTTGCGTTATCCGTTATGTATAAAAACTCTATAAGATCCTTTAATTTTAAAATATCATTCTTATCTAAAGTTGAATTATAACTAATAGGAATGTAGTCTGATATAACCTTACCTAGTGCTGACCTCTGTATCATTTTGACACTGGAAAAAATATTACTTAAACTTGAACTCGATTGTTTAATTATGGCTTCCTGATATATTTTTACATCCTGATTAATTATATTTTTTATACTATTTGCATAGATAAATGAAATCGTTAAAAAGGGAATAGTAATTGCTAACAATATAGTTATTACAAGATCTTTACGAATAGTTCTATTGATTTTAAACAATTTAATCTCCACCCTCCATACTATTTTGAACCATTTGTAGAAAATCATCCCTACCAATTGCACCACTCCAAAGAAGATCATTTGCCTCTTTGTATTGATTAAATGAATTTAGTGAATTGAAATAAAATTCATGAATACCTAATAGTTTTGTTCGATTTAGGTAATTTGTTGCTTTTTCAAAAATAGGATTTACCATTTGTGGCAATTCCATAATTTTTGTGGGGTAACATCCCGACTGTTCCATTCGAATATTAAATACTTCATCTGAAAGTAACCAATCAACAAGAGTAATTATTGCTTCCCTCTTTTCGGGATCACTCCATGCCTTTTTGCTTATACAAATACTTTGGGCAGTTCCTCCTATTGTAAATTCATTGGTATTTACAGATTCGTTGGATATTAGAGGAACAGGAATAAAAAGTGTATTTTGTGCAATATCATAATCAAATAAAGCTAAACTCCAGCTAAAAGCAAATATAGCTGCAGCCTCTCTTTTATTATAAATATCAACCTGTCTATCGTAAGACCCTTCATAAATAGTATTATTTGGTACAACATTATTATTTATAAGTGTCACAACCGCTTCTGCTGCGTTAATTGTTCCTGGGTAAATAAAATTATTTGTATTTTTCATTTTTTCTGTATCACTAAAACCATTTACATTTTGATAAGTTAAAGCACTAAAAAATAGATGTCCAGGATCTCCCCTAAAACTACCCATTGATAGAGGGACAATTCCTTTAGGATTCAAAATCTTTCCCATATCTATTAAATCATCCCATGTCTTTGGAATAGCTATATTATATTCATCTAAAATTGATTTGTTTACAGCAAAAAAACCAAAAAACCTCTCATGTGGAATACCATAATTTACTCCATCTATTAATGTTGCTTCTAATGATTCTTCATAAAAATCAGTTCTCTTTATCTTTGTTGATGTATTAAAATATTCATCAATATTTAATAAAAAATCCTTATCTGCTAAATATTTTAAGTTAGTTTCATAACTCCAGAAACAAAACACATCTGGAACAATATTTGACGAAACATCTATTAATATTTTTTGCTTATGGTTCAAACCAATATTTTCCTCTGTTTCCAGAATGAAATCATTAGATACCCTGTTTTTAAAATCCTCAATTACATTTTTAAAACCATACCCCCAAGAGTAAGCTAAACTGATTGTTGTTTTTTTCTGTTGTATTAAACTATTTTCCTGTTTTCTTTCACACGAAACTAACAACAATAGTAAAAAAAATAACAGGGGGAAATATATTTTTTTCATAAACTGCTCCGTAAATTATAGTAACCTTATTTTTTTAAAATTTGTAATATTATCCAAAAAAAATCTAGAAGAACCAAAAAACCACTTCTATTCAACTGAAAATTTGCATATTAACATGATTTAACATTTTAGAAAACGAGGAGTTTAAAGATGCAAATTTTTAAAAAAGTGCTAGGGTTCTTATTATTATCAATCCTGGCAGTAACAACTGTTGCAGCAAATGGTCAAAAAGAAAAAGTAACAGCTGATGGTCCTGTGAAAGTATCAGTGTGGACACTTTGGACAGACGGAACAGAAGATGTAAATGCTGTTGCATTTAGAAAAGCATTGGAAAGTGCGAAGAAAGATCTTCCTGGTATCATCATTGAACATGATGGTACAGAAAATGAGGCTTATAAAACTAAAATTAAAACAGCCATGGCTGCAGATGAAGCACCAGATGTATTTTTTGCATGGGGTGCAGGATTTGTTAAGCCTTTTATCGATGCAGACAAAGTTCTACCATTAGATTCATATTTAACAGATGGAACTTCCGACAGATTAAAAGGTGGTGCAAATACAAACTTTACAGTTAACGGTAAAACATATGGATTAACATTTACACAATGGGTTGCAGGTTTATATTGTAATCAGGAATTATTTGATAAGTATGGAGTAAAAATCCCAAAAACTTATAATGATCTTTTAAAGGCTGTTGAAGTTTTTAATGCAAATGGGATTATTCCAATTACTGTTGGTGAAAAAGATAGATGGCCTGGAATGTTCTGGCAAAACGCATTTGCAATTAGAACAGCAGGAGCTGATAAATCAAATGCTGCGTTAGCAGGAAATGCATCTTTTAATACACCTGAATTTGTAAAATCTGCACAATTATTAACAGATTTAGTAAAAGCTGGTGGATTTGCCAAAGGTGTTCTTGGTTTAGACTACAACGAAGGTGGAGCACTTTTCCTAGAAGGCCAAGCAGCAATGTACTATATGGGAAGCTGGTTTGCTGGAGATATTGCTAGTCATGGAAATAACTTCATAGACAAAGTTACTGTTGCTAAATTTCCTACAGTTGATGGATCAAAGGATACTGAGTTCCTAGGTGGAGCAATAGATGGATTATGTGTTTCCAAGAATGCAAAAAATCTTGATGCTTCAACAACAGTTGCAAAATATCTAATGGAACAAGTATCTAGAAATTTAGCAGAAGCTGGTGAAGGTATTCCTACATGGAAAACAGATGATGTTAAAAGTTTAAAAACTAACCCTGTGGTTGAACAAATTAAATCACTTATTAACAACTCTACAGGTTATGTTTTAGCATGGGATACATTCCTAGTTGGTGCTAATGCTGATGATCACAAAAACTATGTAGCAGAACTATTTGGTCAAACAATGAGTCCAGAAGATTTTGCTGCTAAAATGCAAGCAATGAACGAGTAAATCGTAATTGTTAATTACAATGGGTGTCAGATATTACTGACACCTTTTTTTCTATGGAGTAGATATGAATAAAATCTTATCAAACAAAAAAGTAATACTGTTATTTACACTACCTGCAACGTTAATTTTTTTATATGTTGTTATAATCCCAATATTTACTTCTGGATATTATAGTACCTTAAAGTGGGATGGTATTGGAAAAGGAACATTTATTGGTATTGAAAATTTTAAAAAACTTCTAATTCAAAATGAAAGTAATTTTTATAAACCAATTTTAAACTCACTTTTATTAGCATTACTTTCTGTTACAATTCAACTTCCTATAGCTTTTTTATTTGCAAGAGTACTAAGCAGCGGAGTAAAAGGAGAAGGTTTTTTTAGAACAATATATTTTGTACCTGTAATTGTTTCCACAGTTGTTATTGGTAATATGTGGATGAAAATTTATAATCCGCAATATGGTGTTTTAAATATAATTTTAACATCAGTAGGATTAGAAAGTCTTACTAACGAGTGGCTTGGAAACGCAGAAATTGCATTA
>JAFGYD010000021.1 GCA_016936295.1 Spirochaetales bacterium
ATGCAATTCTCATATGATGTTTTACTTTGGATTCAATGTCTGTAAAAAGATTGAATTGTCCATCTGAACTCTTTTTTCTTAAAAATACCCATTTAATATAAGTTGCAACATGTTCTATTCCAGTATCTTTTAGAAACTCTAAATATTTCTGCCCTTCTGGTGAGCTAGGTAAATGCTCCAGCATTTCTAATCTATATATATATTCATTAGGCTCACAATCATTGAATGTATATTTACACCATGAATAACCAACAAGTCCATAGCCTTTAGAACACATCTCATTTAGCCATTTTTCTTCTTTTTCATAATTGATATAGGCTTTTCTTACAATTTTTTTCATAACTACTCCTTTTTTAAAATAATTTTTCCATTTACTGTTAACTCTTCTAAACGTAATAACTCATCGTTTAAAACCAACAATCCTTTATCAGTAATCTTGTATACTTTCTTTCTACTTTCTACCGGAGATTTCTTGGGCTCAATTAAATCCTTTTGTAATAGATTATTAATGGCACCATAAAGGGTTCCTGCACCAATTTCTAATCGACCTTTACTTAACTCCATAACCCTCTGCATTATTCCATACCCATGTAACGGTTCTACTAATGAGAGTAATATGTAATAAATAGCTTCGGTTAATGGTCCTTTTTCACTTTTTTCATTCATACTATCACCTTTTGATTGATATTATACCATGTACCGATATATCGTCAAGCGATATAACATCATATGATGTAATTAATGATTTTATTTTTTCCGTTTATATAATATAATTGTATTATGAGTATACTTGATGCTTGGTACAAACTAGACAATGTAGCAAAACTTTTTCCTGCAGTAACAACAAGTAAAAATAGTTCAACTTTCCGTGTTTCTGTGATTTTAAACACTACAATTAACAAAGATAAGCTTCAAATTGCTGTTTCAAGTGTAATTAAACGGTTTCCAATGTTTGCTGTAAGAATAAGAAGAGGACTTTTCTGGTATTTTCTAGAAGCTAATGATTTAGAACTTTTAGTTAAGGAAGAAAAAGATGCCCCATGCACAAAAATTGACAGATATGAAAACAATGACTACCTTTTAAGAGTTCTTTATTTTAATAATAAAATATCCGTCGAATTTTTTCACTCAATAACCGATGGCAAAGGAGCAGCTGAATTTATTAAGTTAATAACAATTGAATATGTAAAATTACTAACAAATGATAATAATAAAACTTATTCATTAATTAATGTGGATGATATACCACTCATAGAAGAGTTCGAGGATAGTTTTCAAAAATATTCGTGCAGTGTAAAAACAAAAAAAATTAAAGAGATACCTGCAAAAAAAATTTCTGGAACAAGATTTAATAATTTTGGAAATAATGCACTAAAAATAATTGTAGATTCAAGCTCATATAAATATATATCCAAAAAATATGGTTGTACCATAACTGAATATACAGTTGCTTTATTTGCTTATTCAATATATCTGGACCAGTGCAATAATAGGAATAATTCTGATCCAATAGTAATAGTTGTTCCTGTAAATTTAAGATCTATTTTCCCTTCCTCAACACTAAGAAATTTTTTTTCTACCATAAGTATCAAAATTATTCCACAAGATAATTTATCACTTTCTAATTTCATCCCACTGGTGTCCGCTCAATTTAAAGAGAAATTAGTTAAAGATAAACTTCATTCAGAAATATCAAAAAATTATAGAAGTGAGAGATTAATTTATATTAGACTGGCACCACTAATTTTGAAAAATTTAATATTAAGAATTGCATTCTCTTCTGGAACAAAATATCAAACTGCTGCACTAAGTAATATTGGAGAAATTGTGTTCCCTGAAAATGTTAATAAATTTATAGATCATACCGAAGTATTACTCTACTCCTCAAGAAAGAATCCAGTTAACTGTGGTGTTTGTTCATCAAATAATAAATTAGCAATAACCTTTACAAGGACCATTGTAGAGCCTAATATTATTAAAAAATTTATTAATCATCTTGTGGAAAATGAAGGATTAGAATTAAAAGTATTTACAAATAACTGGGGAGATGTATGAGTAAATGTAATTTTTGCCATATAGAAATAAGCTCAAATAGCAATCACTGTCCTATTTGTTTAAAAAAAATAGAGAATGAGACTAATAATAAATTATTTCAATATCCAATTTATCTAAAAAGTGATCAGTCTATAAAGAGTTTTGGATTAAAATTATTACTATTTATTTTTATTACATTTTTTTTAATATCGGCATACATAAACTTTATTTTTTTTAGAGGTTTCCCATGGTCATTGATTATAGGGGCATCTTTATTTTATACATGGATACTTATTAAAAATACAATTGTGGGGAAATCACACTTTGGGACAAAAGTTCTTATCCAGTTATTTGGTATTTCCCATTTATTAATCGTTATAGATGTATCAAACGGAAATCTTGGCTGGTCTGTAAATTATTCAATTCCATTCCTGATTATTATATCGAATTTATTAATTACTTTTAAAATTATACAAAAAAAAATTAAATGGAGGGACTACTCTGTTTTTCTAATAACACTAGTAATTACGGGTTTTGTGCCATTAATATTTTACTTTGTAAATATTATAAAAATCCTTTGGCCCACTGTTCTTGTTTGTTTATTAACTTTTATTATACTTTTAGGTTTTTTTACTTTTTCCTTTAAAAGATTTAGTAGAGAGATTTTAAAAATTTTCCATTTTTAAAAGACAACTCTGTTTCGTCCTAATTCCTTAGCTTTATACAATTTCTCATCGGCATTATAAATAAGAGTTAAGGAATCTTTGTTCTCTGAATTAAATTCTTGGACTCCAGAACTTATAGTCACTCTACCTACTGTATTCAGTTTTAAATTCTCTATTGTAATCCTTATCTCTTCAGCAACAATTGCTGCATTCGCAAGTGAAGTTTCAGGAAGTATTAGTATAAATTCTTCACCTCCATATCTCCCAAAGGTATCACTCTTTCGTATCTTGGATTTTATGGACTTTGTAATTTCTTTTAGTACATAGTCACCATAGCTATGACCAAAAGTATCATTAATATTCTTAAACTTGTCGACATCAAACAATATAATAGAGAAAATGGATTTATATCGTTTATATCTTTCAATCTCAACATCAAGTCTCTCGATTAAAACTCTTCTCATATAAATATCTGTTAAATAGTCAAAATCTGCGGATTTTTTAATCTTTTTCTGACTTTTATAATAATAAACTCCAAAAATAACCATAATTATAAAAAGTGATAAAATAGAACCACTTACTGTTAAAAATGATTGTTTATTAAGTTTTAATTCATTATATGTTCTATATGACAAAAGATATCCAACAACCTCATTTTCAAAATTCAAAATAGGAAGAACAAGAATCATAGTATTATTCTCCCAGCTATTATGATAGACAGCAAAAGGGTCATAATTACATAAATCAAGGCATTTTATTATCTCTTCTTTAAAGTCAAAATCATATACAAAAGAATCTGGATATTTCATTGATATCTCTTTATCCAATACAAATCGACTATCTAGTGGCCACTCTATGTAGTTTGACTGTTCAGATTCAAAAACCTTCATATCCATAATATCTTTTCTTAAAATAAATTGAGATGGAATATTAAACCTGTCACTTAATATTGTAATTATAGCCAACATTGATGTACTAATTTCTACAGTCCCAATATGTATTCCATCTTTTTGTAAAGGATAGACAAATCTATATCCGTTATAAATTCTCCCTTCTTCAAACCCAGCAATACTCTCTTTAAATCTATTTACATATTCAACAGAAAATCTAACTCCTGTTAAGTCATCTCCAAACCTGCCAGGTTTATGAAATCGAAGAAAACTGATATTTTTATCTGTATGGAAATGAAGTTGTCTAAAATTATATTTAATAATTTCGTTATACATTGGGAGAAGTGAGGAGTATAACAGGTTTCTATATAGATTTTGCTGTTCTAATTTTTCCGATGTTATCCCTTTATAAAATAGATCTAAGACTTCTGTGTTATTAATAATTGTAGAAAAAAGTGAATCTGACATTTCTGAATATATACTTAGTGTTATTGAATATTCGTTATTAAATCCCTTTATAGCAGCACTTTTAATATCCTCTATTCTTTGTTTATATGAATTGAATGAAAAAAAATAAATAAGGATTAGTATTAATATAAAAAGTAGCATTAATACAAATCCTATATTTATCTTTTTATGATAGTAATTTTTTAGTTTCATAAATTAATTATAGTATTTATTTATGCTATTTTAACAATTTTCTCTTCTCTTTTTTTTTCACTTTTAAGTAGCCGAAGTGTAAACGCTCCTGCAATGAGTAAACATGCCAACTCAGAAATTGGGAAAGACATCCATACACCCTTTACTCCAAAGACCTTGCTTAAACCAAAAGCAAGAGGTATTAAAAAGATAATTTGACGGGCAAAGGATATTACTAGACTGATCTTTGCTTTACCTAAGGCTTGGAAATATACTGTTAGAATTATTGCAGCACCTGAGAATACAAAACCTAAACTAATAGTTTTTAAACAAATAACTCCCATACTATACATTTCAGGGGTACTGCTAAACATAGAAAGGAGTTGGGTTGGAAAAATTTGAAATACTAACAGTCCAGTAAACATAATTAAAGAGGCATAGAGAACACTGAATTTTACAGCATCAAAAACCCTTTTATTATTTTTTGCACCATAGTTAAAACCAACTATTGGCATCATACCTTGTGTTAACCCAAATACAGGCATAAAAATAAAAGATTGTAGTTTAAAGTAAGCTCCAAAAACAGCAACAGATGTTCCTGAGAATCCAGCTAGAACAAAATTAATTCCTGTTAGCATAACAGAACCAATAAGCTGCATAAACATTGAAGGGATTCCCACTTTAAAAATCTCGGTTGTAATTTCCCTGCTAAATTTAAACTGTTTAATGTTTAGTTTTAATCCATTTTTATTTTTTAAAACTAAATTAAGAGCAAAAACCATAGCACTCAATTGTCCTATTACAGTCGCAATAGCTGCTCCTCTAACTCCTAAAGCAGGAATAAAGAATAGTCCAAAAATTAAAATTGGATCTAATACAATGTTAATTAGGGCACCTAAAAGTTGTATTTTCATAGAGCTAATCATATCTCCTGTTGCCCTTAAAATATTCATACAAACTTCAGTTACAATACTACCAAAAGAAAACAGCATTATTATTTTTGTATATTGAATAGAGTACAATAGGACTTCTTCATCTGTTGTAAACATTTTATAAAAAACCTGTGGTAGAAAAAATGCACTAATACCAAGAATAAACCAAACTGCTATAGCGATAAAAAGCCCGTGTTCAGCAGTATTTACTGCTTGATCTTTATTCTTTTCTCCTAATTTCCTTGACATATAGGAGTTTACACCAATTCCTAAACCTACAAAGATTGCAACAATAACCATTTGTATTGGGAATACCAAAGAGAGAGCTGTTAGTGCTTTTTCCGATATTTTTGCAACAAATATACTATCTACAATATTATATAATGCTTGTACAAGCATTGATATCATTGCGGGAAGTGACATTTTAATTATTAATTTCTTAACATCCATATTTGCTAGTTTATCCATGTTTTTATTCATTCTAATTCCTTATTGTGGGTAATATTACTCACCATTTGCGATAATAATTCTCTAAGCTTTTCAATATCATCTAAAGCCATATTTTTTAATAATCTGGATTCCCATGTTTCAAACACATCTATTAACTTTGGTATCACATCTTCACCCTTGGTTGTAAGATAAATTTCAATTGTACGCTTATCGTTATTATTTGAAACTCTATTAACATAACCTGTTTTATCAAGGTGATTTATTATTTTTGTAATAGTTGCTTTATTTAACATAAAATAGTCGTTAATTTGTTTTAAATTAACTCCAGGATTTCTTTTTAAATATAACAATGTCTCAGCTTGAGCTTTATTTAAATTGAACTGTTTCAGTTCTATCTCGGTAGACATAATTTTATGTCTGTATAATATAGAAATATCTCTACCTATAATTTTTTTAACCAAAACAAACCTCTTTATTAGTTGCTTGAGCAACTTTATACTAAATTAGTTTCCTTGGCAACTAGTTTGAGTTGAAATATCTTACACAATTTCTTCCAGAAGTTTTAGCTTTATATAATGCATCATCTGAAAGTTCAGTGAGTAATTCAATTTTGTTATTATCGGATGTTGAAGCAATTCCAAAACTGCATGTTATATTTCCGACAATTTTAAATTTACTTTCAGCTATAATAGACCTTAAACTTTCTGCTAG
>JAFGYD010000022.1 GCA_016936295.1 Spirochaetales bacterium
CGAATCTAAATCTGATTTTAACAATATTTCACATTATGGGTTAGATTCTTTATGCAATCAAATTGAAAAATCTAATGCTGATATTGTTCTTAATGGTATTGCAGGTTCTAGTGGACTTCTTCCTTCAATTTCTACTTTAAAATCCAAAAAAGATTTAGCGTTAGCCAATAAAGAATCTATGGTTATGGCTGGGAAATTAATTAACAAATTAGCAATTGATAATAATGTAAAAATATTACCTGTTGATTCAGAACATTCTGCTATTTTTCATTTACTTGAAAATTGTAGACCTGAGCACCTTGATGAAATTATATTAACTGCATCTGGGGGTGCATTTAGAGACTATACTTTTGAGCAACTAAAAACTGTTACTTTTAAAGATGCATTACAACATCCAACATGGAGTATGGGAGATAAAATAACAATTGACTCAGCTTCAATGGCAAATAAAGGCTTAGAAGTAATAGAAGCCGCTATGCTATTTAATCTTCCAAAAGAAAAGATTAAAGTTTTAATACATCCTCAAAGCTATGTTCATTCAATAATAAGAAAAAGTGACATGTCAATGTACGCACAAATTAGTAGCCCCGATATGTGTCTACCCATCCAAAATGCTCTTTTATACCCAGAATTAGAAAAAGTTAATTCAACATTTCTTGATCTGGCAAATAAACAACTTACTTTTTCTAAGCCTGATTATTCAAAGTACAAAATGTTAGAACTTGCATATAAAGCATTAGAAAAAGGTGAAGCATATCATATTGCATATAATGCAACAAATGAAGTTCTTGTAGATTTATTTATAAAAGATAAAATACAATTTTTAGATATCCCAATGTACACAGAGAGAGTTTTGGATCAAAAACTTATAAATAAACTTGAAACAATTGAAGATATTCTAGGTTTAGATTCATATATTAGAGATATAACTCTCAAAATAGTAGGTAATTAATTGATACTAAAATTTATTCTTCCTTTATTTGCACTAAGTCTTGTTATCGCTATACATGAATTAGGTCATCTAATAATTGCGAAATTTTTTAAAATAAAAGTAGAAGTTTATTCTATAGGTATAGGAAAGAAGCTATTATCCAAAACTTTTAGAGGTACTGAATATGCACTATCTATTATTCCTTTTGGCGGATACTGTAAATTAAAAGGTGGAGATATAAACAATGCATCAAAGGATATTGATTCCATTGATACCTTAAATCCATTTAAAAAAATTGCAATTTATGTTGCTGGTCCTTTTTTTAATATTTTATTAACAACATTACTTCTAATTTTTATTTATTTAATACCAATTCATCAAAAAATTCCCCCAATTATTCAACCTGTATTAGGTCAAGATCTACCTGCAGAATTATCGGGCATCGAAAAAGGTGATGAAATTTTAAAAATTAATAATATTATCATTAATGAATATAAAGATATTTCTAAAAATATTTCAAATAATAACCTTTTATTAGAAATTAAAAGAGATGACTCTATAATAAAAATTAATGTAACTCCTATAGTGAACAATAATAACTCAATAATTGGTATATATCCCTTTATTCCACTAAATATAGTAAAACCGGGTTCTTCCGGGCTTCTATACAAAGATCAAATTATCTCAATAAATGAAAAAGCTGTTTCTGATATACTAGAAGCGAAATCTATTATAAATGATTTAGAAACAATAAATTTATCTGTAAAAAGAGGCAATGAGCTAATTGATTACACTTTAGCAAAAAAGGATTTTAATTCTATTGATTTTATAAATTCCTACTCATATGGTCTTTTCGATTCAATTAAAAACGGGATTACTGAAACTAAAGAAATGTTAAAGAGTATTGTTATGCTTCTATATGAACTTATTAAAAAAGGAGATATTGGTAAAAGTATATCATCTCCAATTCGTTTAGTTTATGAAGTTGGAATAACTGTTAACGATTTATATAAACAAAATAGTATTTTAGTGTTAATAACAAACTTTTTATCTATAATTGCATCAATAAGTATTTCCCTTGGTTTTATAAACCTTTTACCAATACCTGTCCTGGATGGAGGACAGATTTTATTAAATGTTATAACAATAATTAAAAGAAAACCTTTGAGTAGTAAATTTATTTATATATATCAAACTGCAGGTTTAATTTTAGTTTTACTCCTTTTTTCACTAGGAGTTAGTAACGATATATTCTTTTTTGGAGATTTAAAATGAACAAGCAAATATTTTTCTTTATTTTGATACTACTTCCGAGTCTCATATTCTCAAAGAAAGTTATAAATTCAGGACATCAATATCCTGTTAAATTTATTGAATATTCTCAAGATGAGGACCTCTTCTTTTCTGTAAGTGAAGATGGGACATTAGTAATAAAAAAAAGTGATGAAGAAAAGATAAGTAAAAGATTATTTTTAACTAGTAATACAATTACTCAAATCGCTCTATCACCTAAAAATAATCATTTAGCTATTGTAGAGACAGATAGCTCATCTCATTTTTATGTTAGTGTATGGGATTGGAAAAATGAGAGAAAACTATACTCTATAAATATGAAAGAGTTTCCAATGTCTATAGGATTCTCAGGAAATGGTTCTTATATATATATAACCTCTATTTCATCTCAACCTGTAAAAATTTTTAATAGTACGACTGGAGCATCAACTACATTTTTAAATGGAAATATAAATTTCATTGATTTTATTTATATAGGAAGCTCAGAAAAAACTGCATTTTTATACTCATCGTCCGGACTATTAGATATTCGAGAATTAAATAATTCCAACTTACTTAAATCTATTAGAACTGAAAAAAATCTTTTAAATATGAGTATAACTCCAGATAAAAGATTTCTTGTTGGCCAGAAAGACAGTACGATTTATATAATTGGAAGAAACGATGGTATTGTTTATTCTAAAAAAGTTATACCTGAATTGAAACACTTTATAATGAATAATTCAACAGGAGAAATTCTATGTTTTATAGATAATAAATATAGAAAAACAATATCTACATATTCCATAATTGGTGGTGAGTTTTTTGATACACAATCTAATGAAATTGTAGTTAAAAATGACATTGAAGTATTTGCAGCTTCAGACCAAAATATTATTTTATCTGACTCTAAGGGTCATTTACAAAAATATAATAGTTGGAACAATACATACACAACTTTTTTAGAAAATAAATTAATTAATATCGAAGATATTTCAATAGTTGATGATATGGCTTTAATTTTAACGAATGAGCAATTATTTATTTTTAAATCACCTTTCTTTAGTGATTCTATAAAAAATAGCAAACGATTAGCTACATATACTCTTGAAAAAATGCCATCACCACTTATTAATCCAATAGGATCTAAAATTGTAAATAACAATTTATTACTTTGGAACGACTCAATTGTTTATTTGAATCTAACTACTAATGAAATAATTTTTAAAGAAAATTTCACTTCAGAAATCATTGACGTAAAAGTAGAAAACGAAAAAATGTTAATTCTGGATAAAAACGGAATGGTAAAAATTATTAATTTAGAAACAGGAGAAATTATTTTTTCATTTAAATCACTTGGATTTACATCTGTTGCCTTCTATAAAGAGAATGAAATATTAGGTGGAACTGACAAATCAAATGGAGGATCGTTAATGATCCTAGATACAAAAACAAGAGAAACAATACCGCTTAAAAACAATTTAGACGTTGTTTTTGCTATAATTCCAAGTAATACTCAGTACAAGCTTTATCTATCAGGTTTAAAGAAAATAAATGGTATAAATCAATCATATTTTACAGAATTAAATTTATTAAATAAAAGTGAAAGAATATTACTAAATAATAATACTGAAATTCTTGAATCCAGTTATACTATCGATGAGTCAAATATGATATTCACTAACTTGGGAACAAAATCAATTCTATCCATTGATAGTTCAAATAAAAGAATAAAACCTTTTGAACAGACAACAAATCAAACCAAAATTATAAAATATAACAACGGTGGTATTTATACAATAAATGAAAATAGTTCACTTTCTATTTGGAATCCATCCTCCGGGAAGAAAATTATTGACTTTTATCTTTTTAATGATGATGAATGGGTTGCCGTATCAGATAATAGTATTAATGCCTTTGGTTCAGAAAAGTCGGAACAATATATAAGTACTAATTAAAAAAACTTCTAGCAATGTTAGCTACTAAGTATAGAGGGAGTGTAATCACATTCCCTTTTTTATTTGGTGCTTTATTATTTAATCTAACAATTCTGCAATTATCGTAATTATTATTAAACTCTATTAAACTTTTTAATTTACCACTATCATCGTTTTTTAGTTCTATACCAATATATTTATCTTTTGATTTTAATACAAATTCGACCTTAGACATATTTTTAGTCCAATAGTAAATTGAATCTTTAGAAAATGAATAAAGTTCACTTGAAACATTATTATAGACAAGACTTAGAGTTATGGGATTATCAATAAGAACTTCGGTATACATAGATTCAGGAATGTCAGAGTGTGCCCCAAGTAAACCTGAATCAAAAAAAGTTACAATAAATGATTTTTCACTTATTTGATGTATTAGTTTTATATAACCTAAATCTGATAAAATCTCAAAATTATGAATAAAATTACTTAATCTTCTTGAATTTGAAATATCAGTTATCTTAAATTTTTTATTTGGCCTTAAAAGTGTTGGAAATATTAATTTAATTATTTTATCAAAATTTTTATAATCTGTTAATTTGAAGTAAAATTTTAAATTTAGAAACATCTCTGAAATTATTTTATTCTGCATAGCTCTAATTCGTTGGAAATTATAACCTTTATCAATAAAATCGAAGACTACCTCAGGCATTCCACCAACTATTAAATATAATCGATAGTAAGAAATTAGCTTTTCATGTAACTCTATATCAATTAAATTTGGAGTTGATAAATTTGTAAAAACCTCATATAAGTCAAAATTTGCATTTATTAGAAATTCTTCATAAGTAAGAGCTGATAGACTTAAATAATTAACTTTTTCTAATTTAATATTTCCTTTTATTGCTTTTGCAAATGAATCGATAACAATAAAATCTATATTCTTATTTTTTAAACACAAATCTTGAATTTCTTGCAATTTATTTATTGATCCATCTAAATTATCAATTAATATACATTCTGGATTGGTAGAAAAATCAATTTTTAGGATATCTTCATCCCTGCTATCAAGAATTAAATAAGAATTATATTCATTTTGTACAAAATCAAAGCAAAGAGTAGATTTTCCAACACCACTTGGGCCACCAACTAGTAAAAGATTATAAGAATCACTACTCTTCCATCTTAAAATTTTGCTATATGCAAATCTTTTTAACATTTTTTAAACACCACCCATAAGCTCGCTACGATTGACGTACTCCTTAACAAAGTATTATATTTATCTACAAAAGCAAATAAGTATAGGAGATAAAATGGCAAATCTTTCACCATTACAAAAGCTTAGATATGAGTATAAACCTAAGCTTCCAACTGTGTTAAGGGGTAATGTAAATAACATTTCTGTAGAGCTAGGTTCTCCAACAGAATCTATCGCAGACCAAGCTGAAGTAAAAGCTCTTTTTAAGGAGACATATGGATTACCTGTTGCAAAATTCATTGAAGGAAAAAATGAAAATGCAGGTAAAAAAATTAATGTAGGTGTTATCCTTTCTGGTGGTCAAGCACCTGGTGGGCATAATGTTATTGCAGGTATTTATGACGGTGTAAAAAATGGTAACCCTGATTCAAAAGTTTTTGGATTTAAAGGTGGTCCTGCAGGAATAATGAAAGGTAATTTAGTAGAAATAACACCTGCATTTATGGACGAGTATAGAAATACTGGTGGTTTTGATATGATTGGTTCTGGTAGAGATAAACTGGAAACAACTGAACAATTCAAAATGGCACAGGCAACTTGTGAAAAAAATAATATTAATGCAGTTATCATTATTGGTGGAGATGACTCTAATACAAATGGTGCAGTTTTAGCAGAGTATTTTGCAGCAAATAATGCAGGTATTACTGTTGTTGGTTGTCCTAAAACTATTGATGGAGACTTAAAAAATGAGCATATTGAAACTTCATTTGGTTTTGATACAGCTTGTAAAACATATTCTGAGTTAATTGGAAATATCCAAAGAGATGCTAATTCTGCAAAAAAATATTGGCATTTTATTAAATTAATGGGAAGAAGTGCTTCACACATTGGTCTTGAGTGTGCATTACAAACTCAACCAAACATTTGTATTATTTCGGAAGAAATTGAAGCTCAGAAAAAAACATTAAATTCTGTTGTTGAAGATATTGTAAATGTAATTGTAAAAAGATCAGCAAATGGTGAAAATTTTGGTGTTGCTTTAATTCCAGAAGGTTTAATTGAGTTTATACCAGAAATGAAAGTTTTAATTTCAGAATTAAACAATTTATTAGCAATAGAAGCTGATGCTTATGGTAAAGTAGAAGGATTTGATGCTCAAGTTAAATGGATATTAAGTAAATTAACTAAAGCAGCTGCAGATGTTTTTGCATCGCTACCAGAAGGTATTCAAGCTCAATTACTAATGGATAGAGATCCACATGGAAATGTTCAGGTATCTAGAATTGAAACTGAAAAACTTTTAATCGAAATGGTAGATAAAAGACTTAAATCATTAAAAGCTGAAGGTAAATTTTCAGGTTCATTTAATGGTCTAAACCACTTCTTTGGTTATGAAGGTCGATGTGCATTCCCATCAAACTTTGATGCAGATTACTGTTACTCATTAGGTTATACCGCATTCTTATTAATGAACCAAGGTTTAACTGGTTATATATCAAATGTTAAAAACCTTGAAAAACCAGCAACAGAGTGGGTTGCAGGTGGTGTTCCATTAACAATGATGATGAACATGGAACAAAGACACGGACACATGAAACCAGTTATCAAGAAAGCTCTTGTAGAACTAGATGGTGCACCTTTTAAAGCATTTAAAGCTGTAAGAGATGAATGGGCTGTTAAAACAATGTACCTTTATCCAGGTGCTATTCAGTACTATGGTCCAGCTGAAGTTTGTGACTTAACAACAAGAACATTAGCTTACGAAAAAGCATAAAAATAAGAATAAAAGGCTGCTTTGCAGCCTTTTATTTTTTATCATGGGATGCATTTGATGAAACAAAATCTATAGCATCAGTCACTGTTTTTCTAATATCTTCACTATTATTTTCAGCGTAAGCTCTTGAATATAAAGCACCATATAATGAAGCACTATAATTAGGTTTTATTCTATTTAATGCATAGCAAACAATATCAATTAAACACTCTTCGCACTGGCATATATCATCACGACCTACTAACTCTTCTTCTAGTATATCAATTACATGATCTTTAATAGTATTCTCAATTACACTAAAATCATAATCATCTTTAAGGGACATATAAAACTCCTAATGATAATTATAGTATAAAAGAATTACGAAATAAAAGGATTTGAAATAAAAACATAAAAATACGTTTTAAATATATAAAAAAAACATTAAAATACACATATGAAAAAGTTTATTTATCCAATAATTATGTTGTTTTTTATTACAATATTTTTAATATTAACACCTAGAGAAAAAAATATTATTTCAGCGTACGAAGATACAGACAGTCATCTACTTGTTCCACAAAAAAATGTTGTAATTGTAACATTAAATTTGGAAGCAAATAGTATGAATATGACAAATCCACAAAATATTATACAACTACGTAGATTAAATGATGAATTTAAAGGCATTGAAGGAGTCAACAGAATAGATTCTATACTAAATGCCACTGTGATTAGTTCAAGTTTGGATGATATAGAAGTAAAATCATTTCTACCTGATTTTATTTCTAATGAATCACTTCAAGAACAAATTAAAAAAATTAGTGAATATCCAGAATTAAAACCATATATAAGCAGTGATGGGAAATCCCTACTCTACTATATCTATTTTGGTTACAATATTATGCCTGTAAAGATATTAGAAAACCTTGAAAAAATTGAAGGGAATAGCAAACTGATTTTTTCATACACTGGACGTTCACCAATACTTGCAATTACAGAAAGATTATTATCAAATGATATTTTAATATTTATTCCATTGTTATTTGTAATAATTATGGTAATATTCTTTTCTTTCAGATCAACAAAAGCTATTTCGATATCCTGGATAATAATAATTTTATCAGTCTCTTTATCTTACAGTATAATTGTATTTTCCGGGATAAAACTATCACCATTAATATTATTAGTACCAGTATTTGCATTAGGCCTTTTAAGTGATTATTTAATACATTATATGTATCACTTACTTTATGAACCCAATTATATAAATCAATTTATTGTGCGTAGAAATCTGATATATCCATTAAGTTTAACAGCTTTATCAACCCTTACAGGATTTCTTTCCTTAATATATATAAATGCTTCGGGTCATACATTACTTGGAGGAATAGTGGGTCTTTCTGTACTTTTTACTTTTATAGGAGTCATCTTATGGCTGCCATACATGAAGTTTAAAAGACCTGTTAAAAATCTTTTACCTAGATTCTCACATTATCAGTCAGTATTTTTTGATTTTTTATATAAATACAGAAAACTACTATATTTTTTAATTTCCATTGGTGTTATATGGGGAATAACTGAACTTCCAAAACTGAAAATTGAACCATATCCTGTTGAACAGTTGCCAGAAAATTCAACTATAAAAAAAGCAGAAGAGACTATTAATACAGATTTTTATGGAGCTTTACCTTTTTTCATAGAAATAGATGGAACTTATTCTAACTGTTTTTTAGAAAAAAATACTTTGATTGAATTAGATAAAATACATAATATTCTTAATAATACAAATGAGATTGGTTATAGTTACTCTCTTTTAACAGTTTTAAAAAGAATAAACTTTTATTTTTTTGGTGACGAGAATTCTTTACTTACCGGAACCGAATACGATGAATCATATTCGGCACTAGTAGAGCAATATCTACTCTATTATACATCAGGTGTAGATCCATTAGAATACGAATCAATGATAGATCCTTCCTATCGTTTTTTCTCAATAAAAGGCTATGTTAAATATAGTAACGTAGAGAGTCTTAATGAATTTTACAAAACAATTGATCTAGTGAAAGAGAATTTACCAGAAGGATGGAAATTAACAGTTAGTGGTGTAATTAGCGATTTGAATTCAGAAAAAAATGGACTTACTAAAAACTGGATATTTTCATTTACTGTTGGTAGTTTATTAATTTTCATAACTGTTTTATTTTTTTACAAAAAGCTTAAACTAGCATTTTTATCATTAATACCTGGCTTTATTAGTATGATATTATCTTTTGGGATAATTAGTGTTATGGGTGTTACTATAGACTCATTTTCCATAATATTTGTAGCTATTATTACAGGATTAGTTATCGATTATAGTATTCATACCTTATCTGCATTAGATAAAATAGAAAGTATACTTACTGTATCCGAAGGATTTAAATATATAAATAGTTACAGTGGAATCCCAATTTTTCTTAGCTTTTTAACCTCGTTATTCTCATTTTCTGTACTATTTTTATCATCGTTTAAGGGTGCTCGAAATTTAGGTATTCTACTTTTTGCATCTTTAATAATTTCATATATTTTAAGTTTATTTTTATTACCAATAATAATACTACCATCTAAAATTAAAAAGGAGAAATAAATGAAAAAAATAATAATTTTAATACTATTAGTTAGTAATATTTTTTTATATGCAGATAAAGCAGAGGAAATTTTAAAAAAATATAACAACTCAATTATTATACCAAATCTTTATGGAGAATTCTCAGTTACCTTAATATCTGTAAATGGAGATAAAAGAGAAATTAAAGCAAAAGCCTATCAAAAGTTTAGTGATAATTTACAAATGAGTAGATTATTTATGTTCGATTATCCACCATCTGTTAGAGATACAGGATTACTTATACACTCTTATTATCAAGGGAAGGGAGAAAATAAGATGTGGATCTATCTGCCTCTGGTAAAAAAAATAAAAAGAATATCTTTAAATAGCTCTGGTGGTGGATATTTTATGGGAAGCGATTTCTCTTATAGCGATTTAATAAGTAAAAGTTCGACAGATTTTATACAGGAATATATAGGTGAAGGTGAAATTAATGGAATTACTTACGACTTGATTAAAGAATATGGAGATACGGATGAAAAAAAAGAGTTACTTGGATATAAACATATTATAAATTA
>JAFGYD010000123.1 GCA_016936295.1 Spirochaetales bacterium
ATTTTTAAATTTAATTCTATATGGAAATAATATTGTTAATAGTAATTTATGGTTTGTTACAGCTTTAAAAACTACGCCCTTTTCTTGTCTATTTACTAAGCTTAAAAAATTAAAAAATATACTGAATTTGAATTCTGTTAAAAACCTGTTTCCAATTCTTATTATTCTATTAATGTAAAAACTTTTTTTCCACTGATCCAATATATTTTTATTAAATGTATTATTTTCTAAATGGTATTTATATAATGAGTTTATCATTAACAAGTTATTAGCCCTTTTTGCAGCATCAATAGACTTGCTAACATTAACATCATGATCCCGCCAAACTGCAGAATAATAATCAAAATGATAAACCTTTCTTCCTGGTATTATCCTAAGTAGTGATTCCATATCAGAACTTATAATATCTTGTGTATAAAATCCTGCCTTTATAGCTATTTCCCTATTATATAGAGATGTTATATGATATAAACCACTATGAAATTTATAGTAGTTTAAAAATAATTCGGTACCATTAATTAAATTATCTTTATTATAACTTTCCTGTGGATATAATTTTAAACTATTCTCTTTTAGTTTATATCTATTCGATGAAAATATTACTATATCATTATTTTCAATAGATTTAGCCATTGAATCATTAAAAAAATCAGTATTGATAAGGTAATCATCACCATCGCAATTGATAACCCAATCACCTGTAGCTAAATCCTGTAATAGATGCTTATAATTATTTACTCTACCAATATTTGTACTACATCTAAAAGCTTTAAATCGACTATCAGTTTCATACTTTTTGGCAATATCAAAAGTATTGTCAGTTGAACAATCATCTGATAATACTATTTCTAAATTAGAATAATTAATGCTTAATGCACTTTCAATTGCTTTTTCTATATATTTTTCCTGATTATAAGTTGGAATCATTATTGTAATTTTTGGCTTTAACATTTTTTATCTCAATTCTCCACTGTTTCCCATTTATCCAAGATTTTGTGTTATACCAAATCTTCTTAAATTTTTTATATTTAATATCATGTTGTCTCCATCGTAAATAACCATTAGGTTCTCTAGGATTAAAATCCAATTGTTTGATATTAAAACTACATTTCCATTTCAAATATGGTAGACTTATCTGATCCCTTTTTACACCAGACTGAAATTCATCCCACCATGCTTTAGAAATTAAATCAATTTCAGGATTTTTGTGATTTCTGATTAATATACAGTTCTCACTCATACCAAATTTACTTGGGAATCCTTCTAATTTATATTTTTCAACTTGATTAATTATTTCTATACCGGATTTATTTATTCTATAACATTCGTAGGCTTCGTCATAAATACATTCTCTTGTCCTATGTTTTAAAGCAGCCATTGGGCAATTTTCTACATATTTGAAAAGGTCTTCCAAATCATTTAGAACTTGGATATTTCCATCAATATAAATGGACTTATCATAATCCTTCAAATATTTGTTACAATTTATTTTTATATCTCTATTTAGAATTGTACTATTGTTCTCTTTTTGTATATTGGGTTCAATAAACCTTATTTCCCATGTTTTACTTTTTAGTGACTTTTCATTTGTAAAACATATATAATCAATATTCTTTTTATTAAACTTTAGCTCTTTAAGTTTATCATAATTACCAAATATTGCAGTGTATACTACTAACTTCATTGGACTATATTAACATATATTTATTTTTGGGTTAATACTATAAAGGTAGGCAAAAATTGTAAAAGATTTTATACTGTTAACATTTGATAAGGTGAAAGATGCAGAAAAAAATACTATTCATAGCTAATACAACAGGGTGTATATATAACTTTAGACGTGGTTTGGTTAAAAGGTTACTTAAAGATGGTTATATTGTTGAAGTTTTAGCTCCATATTATAGCGCCGAAGCCTATAGTGACAACGCTGTAGAAGAATTAAAATCCTGGGGAGTAAATTGTATTAACCTAGATTTTAATAGTAAGGGAATGAACCCGCTAGAAGACTTAAAGCTTGTAAAAAAATATGTTTCTGAATTTAAAAGATTAAAACCAGATGTTATTTTAAGCTATACAATAAAATCAAATATATACGGTAGTGTTGCGGCGAGAAAAGTAGGTATTCCTATTCTAACTAATATAACAGGTTTAGGGAATTTATATGCTCAGGAGAGTTTTTTAACTAAAATAGCCGATTCCTTATATAAATGGGGATTAAAAGAAACCCATACTGTGTTTTTCCAAAATCAAGATGATATGGATCTGTTTTTATCCCGAAAAAATGTTAGAAAAGAGCAGTGTGACAGAATCCCAGGTTCAGGTATAAACCTTGAGATGTTTAGTCCTGGTGATAAGCAAAAAAAAGATTCACATTTAAAGTTTTTAGTAATTGCAAGACTTATATGGGATAAGGGTATTGGGTATTACGTTGATGCCATTAAAAGAATTAAACCGCTACACCCGGATGTTGAATTCCAAATATTAGGAGAGGTTGGTGTAAATAATCCATCGGCAATACCTAAAGAGACACTTGATCTATGGATTAATTCTGGTTTAATTAACTATTTAGGAACCTCGTCGGATGTAAGGGAACAGATTGCAGAAGTTGATTGTATGATTCTTCCTTCTATATATAGAGAGGGAGTCCCAAGGACATTAATTGAAGGATCTGCAATGGGAAAACCCATTATTACCACAGACAATGTAGGTTGTAAAGATATTGTAACAGAGGGTTATAATGGTTTTCTTTGTAAAAAGAGAGATAGTGTAGATTTAGCAGATAAAATTGAAAAATTTATTAACTTGACCTCTAAAGAGAGGCATCAAATGGGGCTAAATGGAAGAAAAAAAGCTGAGACAGAATTTGATGAAGAAATTGTTATAACAAAATATATGAATAAAATTAATAATATTTTAGAAGAGGGAAATCAACTTCATGAATAAAACCAGAACTATTGTTAACATTCTATTTATTACTTTTAGTGTTTTTTTTACTTACTCTATTTCACTTTTAGGAAAGGGTAATAGTGTTTATTACATTATTGCTATTTTAGTAACTTTGATAATTCTTGGGAAGGTTAAATTTTATCCTTTGACTGAACACCACATGATTCCAACACTTTTTAGTGTTTCTGTTTATTTTGCGCTTTTCCTCTACTTTGCTCAAAAGGATGTTGAATACTCTACAATAACTTTTTTAGTAGAGGCCCTATTTTCATCATTATGGTTAACATCTTGGGCATACATTAAAAATAAGTACTCTCCCATTGTTTTAGGCTATTTTAAAACTGAAAATAGCAAGAATTTAACAAATACAAAGAAATTTGTTTTTATAGAGATAACACCGGAATTGGATAGTGAAATTGGGCTTGATGGTATAATTTATGATGAAATTGTGGCTAAGGATGATGCTGCTAGGCTATATATTTCGGAAAAAGGAATTAAAAATATTCCTGTAATAGAATTATCCACAATTTTACAAAAAACTTCGGGAAAAATTGCAATGGAACATATCGGGCTCTGTTCATTTTCTGATTTTACAATTTCTCCGAGTTATAGCATGATTAAAAGATTTTTAGATTTAATTATAGTTATAATAGCTTCGCCATTAATTCTGTTTTTTTCCATTTTAACAGCTATAGGTGTTCTTATAGATTCCAGAGGTCCAATAATTTTTACACAACTAAGAACAGGGAAAGGAGATATACCTTTTAAGATGTATAAATTCCGAAGCATGGTTGTTGAATCTGAAAAAGATGGGGCAAAATTTGCCGATAAAAATGATACAAGGATAACTCCTTTTGGAAAATTTATTAGAAAATTCAGACTTGATGAGTTACCACAATTTTATAATATTTTGAAGGGTGAGATGAGTCTAATAGGACCAAGACCTGAACAAAAAGTTTTTACAGATAAATTTAATACTCAAATCCCATTTTATCCATATAGACATGCTGTAAGACCGGGAATTACAGGGTGGGCTCAAGTTTCCCAGGGTTATGCAGCCACAGTAGAGCAAACTGAACAAAAAGTAGAATATGATTTATATTATATTAAAAACTTTTCTATTTGGCTTGATTTACTAATAGTTCTTAAAACAATTAAAACTATTTTTACAGGTTTTGGTTCCAGATAAAAATGAAAAAAATATTAACCATATTTTTAACACTATTTATATTATTCCCTGTTGTATCGGAACCTCAGAAAATTTACTCTCTTAATAGATATAGAGAGCTTTATAGAGTTCTTGAACTATTGCAAACAGAAGCTGGAATTTCTCAGTTATCCTATTCCTATCCTTTTACCGGGAAAGAGATAGAGGGAATATTGAGTAGGATTGATTATAATACTCTCTCTAATAACAGCCAGATTTTATACCAGGAAATAATTAATCAGCTTGAAATAGATATTTCAGGAAGTGGATTTCGTGGAAATGTTGACGGTTCTATAAATGCAGAAACCTATTTACAGACTAACAAAGAGAATGATGAATGGATTTATGACTATAATAGCCGTAAACCTGTAATAGAATTAGATCTCTCTGCAGGAATTACTAACTATTTTTGGGCTGATGTTGCACTACCCCTACAAAAAGGGCTTGATTTTAATAGGTATACCACAGGTGCTGAAACAAATATTTCATTACTTTGGAACTTAGACCAGATTGATGCACAATTTCCTTTTACGGCCATATCTTCTCTTGGTGGAGATCACTGGAATATTCAATTTGGAAGAGATATTTTAAATTATGGGGTTGGTCGTTCCGGTGCTTTTGTAATTTCCGATGATGGAAGTTTTCATGACTATTTAAAAGCATCAACATTTTGGAATAATTTTAAATATACAATGACATTTGTTAATATTGATCCAATAGATGTTGATGGGCTAGACCCTTATGTTGAATATATTAGTGTAGAAGATGTTGATGGAAATCCTGTCACTGTTGAAACGAAAGAGAGCAGGAAAAAATTAAAAATATTTATAGATCATACCTTTGAGTTTAAGCCACACCCTAAACTATCCATTGCTATAAACGAGGTAACTGTTCGGGGTGGTGGAGAAGTTACCCTGGGATATTTAAACCCTTTAATGATAATGCATAACTTAGCACTTACAGATCGAAGATATACAATTTTAGGTAACTCTTTATTTACTTTCTCAACAATAGTTACACCTTTAAAGAACTTTTTAGTATATGGTGAATTTGCCTTAGATCAGTTTGAAACTCCTTCTGAATCTGATAGAATTGGTGAAGAAGGAACAGGAGACCCTAATGCATATGGTTGGCTGGCAGGATTAACGTATAAAGGTTTTAATATTGAATATATCTACACAAACCCTCACCTTTACCGGAGCACAAATTCTTGGTCTATATATGCATTAACAAGGTGGTATCATAGTGTTTATAACGATAGTAATGATATTGAAATAGAACCACTAGGGTTTAAATATGGTCCAGATATATCACTATTAAAAATAAGTTCAGATATGCTCTTTTTTAACAATAAATTGAAAGTTTATGGTGAGTATATGTACATTTTGCAGGGTGAGAAAAGGGTCTATGATTATGCAGATTCGGGAAAGGAAGCTTTTGAGATGGAAACCCCTACAGGTAGTGTTTTTTCTCGTAGTATAATTACTTTGCAAGCTGCATATAACCTATATGATTATTTAAGTATTTATGGACAAATCAATGGTTTATTTTATACTGATATAACCGATTTTCAGTTTATAATTGGAGCAAGTTATAATTTTTAATTTACTATATAATAGCTTACAAAAAATTAATAATTTCAATGTTGATTTTTTTAACGCTAAATGTAAAACTTTCAAATCAAAGGAAAATATATGAAAATTGCAATTTTTACAGATTCATTTCACCCACAAATTAATGGTGTCGTTACATCAATTATCGATTTATCCAAGGGTATGACCGATAAAGGCCATAAGGTCTATATTATTGCCCCTGAGTATAAAGAAGGTATAGAAGAATTTTCTTACAAAGATATTGAAGTTCTACGTGTTCCAGCTATAGATGCATCATTTTATGAAGGTTTTAAATGGTCAACAATTATGCATAAACCATCATTTAAAAAGCTAAAAAAGGCTAATATAGATATTGTGCATTTTATGACTCCTGTAACTATATCTATATTTGGAATTTTAGTTGGAAAAATGCTAAAAAAACCTATAATAGGAACCTATCACACGTTTATAAGTGAATTGACATATTTAAGACAACTGTGGCCACATGCAGGAACCTTTGCACAAAAATTCTCCTGGCAATATACAAATGCTTTCTATAACAGAGCACACTTAATTACCATACCTACAGAGAATGCGAAGAAAGAACTAATTAAAAATAGGTGTAAGGTTGACATAGAGGTTGTCTCTAACGGCATAAGACTAGATAGTTTCGATAATTCTAAAGCTAAAGAAATTAAGGCAAAATATAATCCAGACGGGCATATAGTTCTCTATGTAGGTAGAATTGCACCTGAAAAAAATATGCCAGTTCTTTTAGATGCATATAACCGAGTATGTAAAGTTGATTCAACAACTAAATTTTTAGTTGTTGGTGGAGGCCCAACACTGGATCTATGCAAAACAATTGCTAAGGGTTATGGAATAGAAGACAGAGTTATTTTTACTGGATCTATAAAATCTGATGAATTAAAAAAATCTGGAATTTTCGGAGCATGCAGAATGTTTGTTACTGCATCTACAACCGAAACCCAATCAATAACTGTTCTAGAAGCAGAAGCCAATGCTATTCCATGTATAGGTCCGGATTCTAAAGGTATTCCTAACGTTATAGAACATAATGTTAATGGTTTTGTAGTAGAGCCAGATAGTGCCGAGGAGCTTGCTCAAGGGATTTTAAAACTTTTAAAAGATGATGAATTACATTCAACGTTTTCAAAAAATGCATTAGAATCTACCAAGGCACACGATCTGAATAAAATTATTGACGAGTGGGAAACAAGATATATGAGAGTGAGTCAAATTGAAGTGACTCGACTCCCAAGAATTAAACCTATAATTAAAAGAATAAACTACTAGTAATATCTATTTGAAGATCTCCCAGTTCAAAACTATCAGGGTCAAAATCAGTTAAATCAATTGAAATTGACCCTCTGGCTACCATAGATTTTAATTTATCGATATATAGAATAAAATCCCCGCCTGTACCGTATCTTAATCCTTTAATATCTGTTACTCCAAAATCTATGTGCGGTCCAAAAATAGCTTCTGCTATGTGTGGAATTTTTATAACCCTGATAAAGGCATTATTATTTGAGAAGAAAGCTAAATTCCCATATAAATTACCACTTTCTACACCCCTAACATAATTCCCTAAACCTGTCATTCTATCGTTTATAGAAAATTTACCTGTTGCTCTGGTTGCTAAAGATATAGGAAGGGATCCAAATGTTTTATAATAACTACCAGTTAAAGAGAAATCTGTGGAGGGTTTTATATCTTCAGTTCCTACATTTAGTAGATGAATGCTGTTGCTAATCCCATAACCAAACCCTTCTCTAAAATTCCCATACCAATTAATATTACTATCACCAACACTGTGGGAATAGGTTATAGTTAATGGTTTTTGAGGTATATCTGATTTTTCAATTGTCTCTGCCACAGGTTTGTAGTTATATTGTGCAGTCATTGATAGTTTAGGGGAATATTTTAAGCCAAAAATAAAGTTAAAATTTGTGGATATGGATATGTCTGAACTATGAAAACTCCAATAAGATTCATCGATAGAATCTCTTTCAAGTGCTTGGGTGTAGCTAATATCAAAGTATTTATCAAATAAGAGTATCTCTTCAACTGTTAAACTTGCATCCCATTCATTAATCTCTAATTCTTCACTATTATCAAGTTTAGGTTTTATATTAATACCGCCCTGAAGTTTTGAATTAGTCAAAGTCCCTAAACTGTTGTACCAGAAGAGTTTAAGGGCTATTCGGCCACCTTCTTCAGAGTTATACTTAGGGAATCCAAATGGTACAATACCCCAGGCATCATCTAAATATATATGAATAAAAACATTTTTATCCTCTATTTTGTAAGTCACATCATAATTTTCAAAAACCCTCAGGTTTTCCAAATCCTGTTTTAACTTATCTTTAAACTCATCAATTTCTGCAAGAGATTCAAAGGTTATATCCCTTGAAATATTTAATCTGTGCTCCAAAAAGAATGGCTTTGTAGTACCTTTTATATCATATGTAATGTCGGCTAAAGTATAAGTATCCGAGGTTGCATATACCGAAATTATTGTAAAAAACCCAAGTAAAAATTGAATAGCTATTTTCTTCATTAAAATAATATAACATAATGATCCCAATATGAGTAGATATGAATTTAAATTTGGACAATATACAACTAATGTTAACTTTTATTCCCTGGAAGATATAATTCCTGGAAATGGATCTCTATTTGTTGCCGATGAAAATACTTCCTATTTAATTCCTAAGGAATTAATGGATAAAACAATTATTTTAAAATCCGGCGAGGAGAATAAAACCTGGGAAAGCATAGAAGCCATTCTAAATAAGGCAATTGAATTAGAATTAGGCAGAGATGGTCTATTTGTAGGTGTAGGCGGTGGTGTTATTTGTGATATGACAGCATTTGCAGCCTCTTTATTTATGCGGGGATGTTCCGTTACCCTTGTTCCCACAACACTACTGGCAATGTGCGATGCAGCCCTAGGAGGGAAAACTGGTATAGATTTTAAAAATTATAAAAATCTTGTTGGGGCATTTTATCCTGCTACAGAATTGAGAATTGGTGTAGATACATTAAAAACCCTTGGAAAAAGGGAATTTTTATCTGGAATGGGTGAAGTTTTTAAAACAGCTATGATAGGTGACAAGTCATTACTTACCTATCTAAAAAATAAGAAGGATAGTATTTTAGCTCTGGATAAAGAATCTTTGGAATATATGATAAACAGCTGCATTAAAGTTAAGGGTGAAATTGTTGAAGCGGACCTATACGAAAGGGGTATTAGAGCACATCTAAATCTAGGTCATACATTTGGACACGCACTGGAAACTGTTACAGGGTTTAAGGATTTTAGCCATGGGGAAGGAGTTGTTTGGGGTATTGCAAAGTCAATTGAAACTTCTTTACTTCTTAATATTATAGATGAAGATTATGCTAAAAAGGTTATAGATCTATTAAAGGAATATAAATACAGATTAAAAGCAGATGTTGATGCTGTAGAAATTCTTAGTGCAATGAAGCACGACAAAAAGAAAAAGGGTGGTGTTATACGTTTTATATTACAAACGGCACCCCAGGAAACAATAATTAGAGAGGTTCCCGAGGATATCATTTTAAAGGTAGTAAGAACTTAACTTATTATATGTAAGTTTTATTTCTTGCCAACTCTGACTATTTACAATGCCCTTTCCTTCATTGGCAAGGGCTTCGATTGCTTCCATACTTTGGTTTAATGCAGTATTAAATCTTTTTGTAGATTTAAACCAGTATGTTCCATTATTATCTGTATTCAGACTAAGAAAGCCCAATTCATTTTTATTCTTCTTCTTTTTGCTTACAGGAACCATATTCATTGTAAGTTTTAAATTCCTGCATAATACTTCTTCTAAAGTATCCTTATTAGTTAAATGAAAAGTTTCTACCGGGAAATCCGTTATTATTTCAGTTTCTGGGTTAATTAATTTTACGACTTTAAAAATTTTATTTATTTTTGCTTCTTTTAAAATTGTAAAATTCTTATATTTTAACTCGCCTCTTAAATTTCCATATTGTGGAATCTCTTCCCATTTTACACTATTAACACCAGCTTTTAACTCATCCCACTGGAATATTAGGTATTTGTTTCCTTTTTGTTGTGTAATAGGGTAGGTATAATTTCCAAGGTATAGAGTATTTGTTGTATCTTTTCTATTTATTACTTCCGGCTTCTCTTTGGATGCTTTTATTATTCCACCAGTAATAAGGTTTAAATACAGGTCTTCTGAAATCTCTTTAAGCCACTCTTTTTTTAAAGGAGATACACTTCTTGCATACATTCTACTAGTTTTAACAATTTCTCCAGCAACAATATAATCTGGTTTTTCTCTAAAAAGTACCGAGCCGGGGTGAATAATAACCTTATCTGTTGTTGGTGTTCTATAGACACCTCTGTTTGTTTTAGCTCCAACAAACTGTATTAATCCTGCACTTAAACTTATAATATACTCTTTAAAACTGAAATTTCCATTTGATGTTATAGGAATTCCCATTTCAGTTATAATAGAGGACAGCTGTTCATGGATATTTACAATTTCATGCATTATTTTTTCATCTAAATAAAATCTTTTACAAAATTTATCTTTTTTTGTTGCTTCGGTAAACATTTTAAAGAGTTTTAAATATGCAGAAAAGTCACCGTTACTATCACCAAAACTTGCATGAGCTTCCCTTGACTCCATCTCTTCCCCCTGAACTAAGGCATAAGGAGATCTTGTACTTATAAAACTTGTAGCTATAATAACTTCGTTTAGTACATTAGGGTAACGTAAAATAGACTCTACAAGCATTCGAGAGTGTCTAGGCAGTAGTGGGAATTTAACCATCATCTCACCAATTGTGCTTAATGAATTGTCTTTGTTTAGTGCTTTAAATTGTTGAAGTGTAATTACAGCACCTGTTATTCCCTGTTTACCTGGTGATGATAAGAAATCGAAGGAGTGAAAATCTCTAATTCCAATCTCTGACATTCTTAAAACAACCTCGGACAAATCTGTCCTAAAAATTTCTTCAGATGTAAATTTTTCTTTTATATCGTAGTCATTTTTAGAGTAGAATCTGTAACAAATTCCTGGAGCTGTTCTTCCTGCTCTTCCTTTTCTTTGATCGGCCGATGCCTTTGAAATTGAGTTTTCTATTAGGGATGAAGTAAATGTAAATGGATTATAGAAATTTAGTTTACTAAGACCTGAATCTAGTACACATGTAATTCC
>JAFGYD010000124.1 GCA_016936295.1 Spirochaetales bacterium
TTATATGCTAAGTTTTTTTTATAGTCTAACCAAAGCTGGTTATATTTCAACTCTTTCATTCTACTCTTTTACTCCACCAATACTTAACCCTGTAACAAAGTATCGTTGTAAAAATGGATATACCATAATTATTGGAAGACTTACAATAATTGTCATTGCTGCTCTAAGAGATCTAGGGGTTACCATACTTCCACTCTGGTTAGCTGCTTTTGAAAAAACATCGGACATACTTGTATTACCTATAGCCGCGTTTGCAGATTGTACTTTTTTCATTAATTCATATTGAAGTGTTGTTAAATTAATATTTGAAGAGTTAAAAATAAATGTATCAAACCAGTAGTTCCACTGCCAAACCGCAGTAAAAAGAACAATTGTTGCTAAAACAGGAATAGATAAAGGTAGAATTATCTTTATAAAAATCCAGAAATCATTAGCTCCTTCCATCTCTGCACTCTCTATTAAACTATCGGATAGACCCTTCATATAAGTTCTAATTACCAGCATATTCCAAGCTGTTGTTAACCCTGGAATCCAATAGACATGAAAGTTATTAATCAAACTAAGTTTTCTAAATAAAAAGTAGGTTGGGATTAAACCTCCATCTACATACATAGTAATAACATAGATTACTGCAATTGGAACCCTAAGAACAAATTTCTTCCTTGCTAAAGAGTAGGCAACCATAGCTGTACAAAAAGTTTGTACAATAGAGGCAATAACAGTTCTAAAGGTTGAGTTTAAAAAGGCTATACCTAAAAACTCATCTTTTAAAACATCTTCAAAATTAACAAGGGAGAATTTTCTTGGTAGTAAATTAATTCCTCCTCTTATAGTATCCATTGGGTCATTTAGAGCTATAGCTAATGTGTTAACAAATGGATAGAGTGTTATTACACATAAAAATAGTAGCATTACAACTTTTATAGAATCAAAAATAATATCATCTTTAGTCATTTTTATTTTCATATTTTTCTCCTACATTAAAGTTTCTTGGTCTAGGCTTTTAGCAACCAAATTTGCTGATAAAAGTAAAATAATACTTACAGTACTTTTAAAAATTCCTGCAGCTGCTGCGAAGGAGAATCTATAGTGTTCAAATGCATATCGTAAAACATAAATATCAAAAACTTCAGAGTAATCCATTACCAGGTTGTTTTTTAACAGATATTGTTGTTCAAATCCTGCATCCAGTAGATGTCCAATATTCATAATTAATAAAATAATAATTGTGGGTTTAATACTTGGTAGAGTAATATTCCAAATTTTCCCCATTCGTCCGCACCCATCAATACTTGCGGCTTCGTAAAGTTGTGGATCTATAGCTGTCATTGCCGAGAGATAGATTATGGCTCCAAACCCTGCAGATTTCCAAACATGGGACCACCCAATAATCCACCAGAAGTTTTTAGGATTTCCCATAAAAAGTATAGGTTCGGATAAAATCCCTGTACCTACTAAAATATTATTTAATAATCCACTAGGAGAGAGAAAATCCAAAACAATATTTGCTGCTACTACCCAGGAAACAAAGTGGGGTAGATAGGAAATTACTTGAACACTTTTTTTAAAAGATCGACTCTTTGTTTCGTTAATTAAAACTGCTGTTAATATAGCAAAGAATGTGCCTAATACTAACTTAATAGATGCCATTGCAATTGTATTTCTTAACGCCATAAAAAAAGTAATGTCTTTAAATAAATCTATAAAATGTTTTAAGCCAACAAATTTTTGGCTGAACATTCCTATTGCTGGTTTATAATCCTGGAATGCCATGATCCATCCAACTAGAGGTATGTATCTAAAAATAATTAAATGTATTAAAAATGGTAATGTCATTAGAAGTAATAGCTGTTGTGATTTAAGTTGCTTGAAAAACTTATTCTCAATTCCAGGATTTCTTAATTTACCAATGCCTACTCTATTCATAAAGCAACTCCTGTAATATTCCAGCCCTGTTAAAGGGCCGGAAAGTTAATCTAAATTATTAATATCCACCCTTAACAGCGACTCTTTCGTCAATTGCTTTTTGTAGATATCCCATCATTGCATCTATATCTGCTTTAGGAATTTTTTTGTACTCAGCTATATATTGAGCCCAGATTTTATCGTAATCACCCTCTGCTGCAGTTACTAAAAGAGGTGTATATTTTCTTCTTACATCTGCAACTTTTTGCTCTGTAATTGCTATGTCACTTCCTGTAGGGTAGTTGATTGACCATGCAGGGAAGTATAGAGCTCTTTTGGGATTTGGAGTTCTGAATAGATCGAAGAAAGTATCAATTTTTAGTGCATCTAGTGCTTCAACTTCTTCTGGTAATAGTTGTGCTCTATAAATAGATGGTTGGTTATTAGGAGCTATTGAGTTTTTCCCATCTTTAAAGAAGTTTGCCATGTTTGGCATTAAGAAGTTACTCCAGTAATCTGCTCCAAATGTCTTGTTTCTCCAATCCTGATCTCTGAATCTATCATTTTGTTCCTGGTTTCTTGTATATAATCCATCAGCTTCTACTAAGTAGTCAATGTTTTCTCTACCCCAGAATCTCATTTTTAGAGTCTCTTCTTTTGCTAAGAAATTTAAGTATTTAATAACTGCTACAGGGTCTTTACAAGAAACTGATATTCCTAAACCTTCTGTTGATTGTGGCTCAATTGGCCCTTCGAACTCTTCTACATAACCATCCATTACAACAGGAACAGGTATATACCATCTACCTTCTCCCTGTTCTTTTAAAAGAGTTTGTGCTTGTGTAAAATTCCACCATTGATCGTAGAAACCTAAAATTGATCCAGTTGTTAATTTAGCCTGATATTGATCGTTACTCATTACAAAAGCTTCTACATCGTAAAAACCTTTTTTGTAAACATCATTGTAAATTTTATATATTTTGTAGGTTGCATCATCGAAACCAACCATTGATACCTGCCACTTACCATTTACCCACTCTACGTTTGCTTTACCATCGTTAGGGTGTCCACTAAATATATGAGGTGCATTTAATAATGCATACTCTCTCCAACCATCGTTAAGAGCAGTAAAAGCAAATGTTTTATTTCCATTTATTTCAGGATATGTCTCTGCATATGTTGTTAACATTGCCATTGCTTCTTCAACATTCTTTGGCAATTTATAGTTAAAATATTCTAAAACAGCTTTTTGCATATAAAATGCATGGGCTTCCTGTGTTTTTCTTACTTTTGTTCCATAAGGCATAGTTTGTGGTAACCAGTAAATCTCTCCATCCGCTTGACGGATCATTTTTACTCCCTCTTCTCCCCATAATTTAAGGATATCCTGACCATGTTCTTCTAACAGTTTATTTAATGGAATAAATGCCCCTGCTTCGTGTAAAACATATGTTTGGTTTCTAGCCGCAATTAAATCAGGATAGTCCCCTGAAGCTGCCATAATTCCTACTTTCTGTTTTAAATCACCAACTAGAATTTCCCAATTAAGTTTTACTCCAGTTTGTTCTTCTAGCCAGTTACCAAAAATTGTCCCACTAGTTGGGTAGTTTTCCTTTTCATAACCCATAAAAATTGTGAATGTTTTGTCTCCATCCTGTGCGCTTGCCTCTTTTGCCCCATTAGCAAAAGATAGAGTCAAAGCAACCAACATAAAAAGAATTACTAAAATCTTTTTCATTTTTATTTTCCTCCAATTCTGTGTATGTAATCTTATGGGCAGTTATTTAATTTAGAAACATGATGGAATTTATCAATTTACATGACAAAATTAAGATAATGATAAATTTAACAATCTTTTTTAAAGCAAATAGGGCTTTGACCTGTTACTTTAATAAACTGTCTTGTAAAATAATCACAATCATCGTAACCCACCGATTTAGATACTTCGTAAACTTTAAGATCAGTTCTTTTTAAAAGTTTTTTTGCCTCTTCAATCCTGAGGTTTGTAAGATATTGCTTAAAAGATGTACCAACCTTACTTTTAAATAGTTGGCCTAAATATACTGGGTTCTGGTTGTATTCCTCTCCTAAATCCTTTAAAGAGATATTTTTAAAAAAATTCTTTTCTAAATTCTGAATTACCATACATATAACACCACTCTGGTTATTTTTTTCAATTGAATTAATGACTTCACCACTCTTAATGGTAAATGAAATAATTTTATTAAAAATCTCCCTAGAAAATATAAATGGTTCCTGTAGAACATCTGCTGCAAAGGTGTCTATATACGAGTTATTATAACCACCTAATTCTGTAACTATTCTGGAAACATCAATAATTAAGCAGTTAATCCACAATTTTACAGTTCCGGGGCAAACTTTATTCTCAATTATCCAACTGTATGCACCTTCCATATTTTTTAAAATTTCATCTTTACTATTTTCCTCAATACTTTTTATTAGTTCCGGGAAAAACATAGCTTTTTTTACAAATTGGGTATCACTCTTTTTCTCAAGTTCATAAAGATCATTTACAATATAGTAGGGTTGTGATGATTGAAGTAAAATTTTATCAAAGACAATTTGAGAGGAGATGTAGGATTTATATAAATCCTCGAGTTTATTTATATAGATACCAACAGAAATGTATAAATTACCTGCAAATATTTTACTACAACTCTTTTGTAAAATAGAAATAAATTCCTCTAGTTTACACTCTGGTATTTCATTCTCTGAAAGAATTATTCCTACTTTATTATTTGAAATTTGAGATATTTTTTCAGATGTAATTGGAGCATTCATCCCAACTAAAATTTTTCTAATTTTATCTTCTATATTAGAATCCAGACTATTCTGAAGGATTATTTGAACAAATCTTGATGGTTTTATATCTCCTAGTATCTCTTTGGCTTTATCTATATGATCCATTGTAGGTATATCCCTTAGTAACCTTCTTATTAGAGCACTTATAAGAAGTCTTTTTTCACTAATTATATTGGATTGACTACGTTTATTAAGTTTATTATTTATAGATGTTAATATTTCTTCTAGTTCATTTTTATCAATAGGTTTTAAAAGATAATACTTTACACCATAGTTCATAGCCTTCTTTGCATAAGAAAAACTTTCGTATCCACTAATAATTACTAGCTGTGGTTTGTAATTGGGTATTTGAGTTACCTGTGATATTAAATCCAGACCATCAATTCCAGGCATTCTAATATCTGTTAAAATAACATGAGGTCTTTTGTTTTTTATTAACTCCAGGGCTGAATCACCGTTATAGGCCTCCCCAATTTTTCTAAGATTGAATTGTTCCCATTTAATTAATTTATCAAGACCTAAATGTATAAATCTTTCATCATCTACTGTGATTAATGTATATAAATCATCCATAAAACTGTCCTTTAGGAATTTTTATTGTTACTTTTGTTCCGTTTGTTTCAGAACTATCAATATTCATTGAACCCCGGGATTTATAGTATAGTTCCAATCTCTGTTTTAAATTCGATAGCCCAATTCCATAGGTAAGATTTGTAGTATTAAATCCTAAACCATTATCCTCAACTACAAGGTTAAGTATATCATCCAATTCCTCTGCTACTATATTTATTACCCCGCAAGACTTTAATTTTTCTATTCCATGTATACATGCATTTTCCACTAAAACTTGAAGTGTAATCCTGGGTATATACCATTTTTTTGGCGTAAAATTTTCATTTATAGAGAATTCTAACTTATCATCGAACCTATATTTTTGAATATCTAAATACTCTTTAGTAAAATTCAACTCCTCTTCAAGTGGTATTAGATCTCTATCCCATAATAACATTCTTCTAAATATTCTAGATAGTTTAAGAATTATATCCGCTGTTTCAAACTCATCTTTTATAAGAGAACGCATTCTTATAGATTCTAGAACATTGTTTAAAAAGTGTGGGTTAATTTGGCTTAAAAGCGTCTCTAATTCAGCTTGTTTCTGGGTTAATCTAAGTTCGTTGTGTTCCAATTCAGCTTTATAGACCTGGTTGATTAGTATATTAATTCTCTCGGTCATTAGATTAAAATCCTTAATTAAAATACCTATTTCATCCTTAGCGTCCATGTTTATATTTATTGGGGTGTAGTCTCCCTTCTCAACCTTTCTAATATGTGTTGAAAGCATATGAATTCTGGAGGTTACCGAGAATGACAGAATTAAAATAAATACAAGTGTTGCTAAAATACTTAAAAATGTTACAAATATATAATTTTTTAAGCTAAAACTTTCACTAATAGATGGGACATCAGCACTAATATTAAACTCCAGGGTCATACCATTTGCAAAATCAATTTTTTTTACAATTTTTGTTAAAGATGTATCATTTGGAGAAATATTTCCACTATCCCAAGATACAATACTATTACCAAAGCTGTCCGATAAATTTATAAAACCTCTTAGCGGGAGATTCTCTACAAGAGCTTCGAGTTTAGATATTTGTATATCCATTCTTAAAATAATTTCGTTTGAATTTGGAACAGATTGATTGGTCATATATCTAAAATAGCTACAAGTATCTGCAAGAACCATTGATGTTCTTAAATCAGTTTCTGTGTATTTAATAACGATAGAATCTTTCTTGTTTGTATTTAATTTACTATACCAAATACTATTTCTATTTACATTATTGAGGCTTATATAACCAGCAGATACACCAATAGTTGGATTATCCACATAAACAAGAATTGTTCCTATACTACTAAACCCTGCAACATATTTTTCCAAAGTAGGTCTTAAATAGTCGGAATGCACCTGAAAGTAATTTTTTTGTTCATTGTAGTCAACTAAAATAAATTTATATACCGCTGTATCAGCCATAATCGCATGGGATACAAGAGTAATAGGTTCCAAGGCTTTATCAAATGAATCCTTTATAGCATCTACACTATTCAGAAGGTGAGTTTTTTCCTGAATTTTTGCAGTATTTATCAATTTATTTGTAAAATATATACCTGATAAAAATAGAGGCAAAAAAATCCCTAAGATATAGATAAAAAATAATTTTTTCTTTACTGAGAGATTCATAAACCATGAGGATAAAATATTTTTTAGAAATATAAGCCTTTTAGACATAGTTGTGAATTATAATATACAAAATTCCTATTGTCACATAAAAGATTCAGTTTTTATTTTGCTCCCTATACTCCCTTGGGCTTAGACCTGTCTTTCTTTTAAACGCTTTACTAAAATGGAATTCATCGGAAAACCCCAGGTTTTGGGCTATTTCCTTGTTCAGAAAATCACCGGATTTTAAAAGATAACATGCAGCATCAATTTTTAGTCTAATAAAATAATCCATTGGTGAGATTCCAGTTCTGCTATTAAAAAGTTTTGTCAATTTTGTTGGTGGAATAGAGAAAAAATCAGAAAAATCTTCAATTTTCATTTTTTTATGCAGGTTGTTATCCATATATCTAATTATCTCTGTTAATAGATCCTGGGAAAAAGGTGCTAGGAATTTTGTCTTAGGTAGTAGTTGTTCTAATAAAATTGAATATAGCCCGTACCATGTCGATTCCATACCATGGACTCCATCTATTGTAGAAAGTATTTTTAACCGTTCTATCTCAAATTTTCTTGGTTTAGACAGGGTAAAGCCCTTAAGTTCAAAACACTTTTCACACACCTTGTTTAAGTTTTCAGTATCGGCTTTAGAATCAAGAATTCTTATTACGTGAAAACCAAGTTCTCCACTAACTTTTATGGAATGGGACTCCCCTGGGGGGCTAATAATAAGTTTATCTTCTAGCAAAGGGTATTGAAATCCCGGTCCTATAAGTACACCTTTACCTTTATATATATAGTGAATTTCGTAAAAATCATTACTATGTTCCGGGTAGTCTTTTACTAGATATCCAAACCCGAATTCAACCTTTGCCATAGATTAATTGTACATGTTTAAATAGAAAAGTTACATGGGTATAAAAAATATATTTTTCTATAATTACATAAAAAGGTGATGTATGGATAACGATATTATAATATTTGACAAGGATTATATTCTTCCAATTTTCTGTAACCAGAATGGGGGAGTTCTCAGGGTTTCTAACGCCCTTGTAAAAGACCTGGAAAGAGTTACAGGAAAGGTTACATCTATTTCCAATCCCGGGAATAATATCTCTGAAAGAGGTATTTATATTGGGACTGTGGGTGAAAGTGTTCTTATTGATGAATTTATTCTTAATGGTGAAATTGAGAGTTCCAATCTTAATGGGAAATGGGATGCCTTTATAATTAAAGCTACAAATAATAAAATAATAATTGCCGGTAGTAATAAAAGAGGAACTATTTACGGGATATACGATCTATGTAAAACAATAGGAGTCTCTCCGCTCCATTGGCTTGCTGATGTTCCTGTTGTTAAAAAGGAAACTTTAGGTATTAAGTCTGGAACATATTATTCTGGCGAACCTAAAGTTAAATATAGAGGTTTTTTTATTAATGATGAATATCCATGTCTTGGAGAGTTTGCAAAAGAGAAATTTGGAGGTTTTAATTCCCATTTCTACGAGCATGTTTTTGATCTTCTCCTTAGGTTAAAGGGTAATTATTTATGGCCAGCTATGTGGGATGATTGCTTTTTTGACGATGATCCACAAAACCATATATTGGCCAACGAACTTGGTATAGTAATGGGGACTTCTCACCATGAACCTATGATGCGATCCTGGAAAGAGTGGGTTCGTTATGGAAATGGGGACTGGAATATCGAAACCAATGGTGAAACAGTTTCTAGGTTCTGGTGTGATGGGATAAAAAGAATGGACTCTTTAGAATCCATGGTTACAGTTGGAATGAGGGGCGATGGAGATGAACCATTAACCGAAGAAGATCAGGTTGAAATACTTGGAAAAATTTTAAAAATTCAACGAGAGATCATAGAAAAAGAGAGTGGGAAACCTATTGAAAGTATTCCACAATTGTGGGCTGTATATAAAGAGGTTCAGGATGCATACGAGAAGGGACTAAAAGTCCCAGATGATGTATTAATTCTATTGTGCGATGACAACTGGGGTAACCTTAGAAAACTGCCAAACCCCCAGGAACTTAATAGAGATGGTGGTTTTGGGCTATACTATCACTTCGATTATGTTGGAGGACCTAGAAACTATAAATGGATTAATACAAATCCTCTTCCTCGAGTTTGGGAGCAGCTGGATCTTGCGTATAGTAATGGAATAGATCGTCTTTGGGTTGTTAATGTTGGTGATATAAAACCGTTAGAGTTTCCTCTATCTTTTTTTATGGATTTAGCCTGGGATCCAACCCAATTTAACGAAAATAAAATAGTTCCATGGGCAATGGTATGGGCAGAACAGCAGTTTGGAGTTGAATTCGGTAGAGAGATTGGGGAGATAATTTCCCTTTACGGAAAATATAATGGACGAATAAAACCGGAACTGCTTGATGATACAACTTTTAGTCTTATTAATTATAAAGAGTGGGATAGTGTAGTTTTCGAATATAATATATTGGTTGAAAGGGTTAATATTGTAAAAGAAAAACTGGAGTCACAATTTCTCGACTCATTTTATCAGTTGGTGGAATATCCTGTTAAAGCATGTGCAAATTTGTATCAACTATATAGGGCTTTGGGTTTAAACAAACTGTATTATAAAGAAGAGAGATCCAGTACAAACAGTATGGCAGAATTGGTTCTTTCATGTTTTGAAAAAGATAAAGAGTTTACATCTATATATAACAGTATTGGTGGCGGGCGATGGAACCATATCCCAAATCAGACCCATATAGGTTATACATATTGGCAACAGCCCGAAGATAATATTCTACCAGTAACTAAAAGAGTTATACCCAATCAAGATGCCTTAATGGGTGTTTCAATGTTGTGGGAGGGGGATGGTCCCATTAAATTTTATAGATATGGTATAGGTAGTCACTTTATAGAACTTTATAATAAGGGATTAGGTAATGTTGAATTTACTATAAACACAAGTTCTGAATGGATAACACTTAGCCATAAAAGTGGATCATTTACCAGTCAAATCGAAATTGAAATATCTATTTTATGGGAGAAAACAGAATTAGAAATTGAGGAAGGTTTTATAGAAATAGTAGATAAAAATGGAATAATTTCTAAAATTTATATTATAGCATACCCTCAAAATGACATTGTTGCATCCAGAGGAACATATATAGAGGCCGATGGATTTATTTCTATAGATGCATGTAATTTCTTAGAAACAACAAATTCTAATAACTATAAATGGTCAAAGATACCGGATTTAGGTAGAACATCATCTTCAATGACAATCTTACCCCATACAAATGGAGCTGTTGGAAGTTTGAACCCAGGACCAAAACTTTTTTATTCTGCTTATTTTACTAGTGCAGGTAGTTATACTTTGGAACTCTATATATCTCCAATAAATAGTATAAAAGTAGATTCTGGTATCCAGATTGAAGTAGGGGTTAATAATTCTTTATCACTTATAGATGTTATGAGTGGTTATAATTGGGATAAAGCAGTTTCGGAAAGTATTTGGAAATTAAAAACTGTGGTAAATATAAGTACTGCAGGGGAGCATCAAATCTCTGTTGAATCAAAGGGAGTAGGTATTGTTTTACAAAAAATTGTATTATATAAAGATTCTCTCCCATATTCCTATTTAGGTCCTAGGGAGAGTTTGAGGTTTTCTAAACCAGAATAATCTCCTTTTTTATAATTGGATCTCTGGAAGAACGACCAAAAATAATCTCACCCTTACCTTGTTCCCATTTAAATGTTCTATCATTTTCTGACCAGTAGTAGAACTCTTTTGCTGGCAGATTAAAAGTGATGGTTCTGCTCTCTCCCTTTTCTAAAAAGATCCTGTCAAAATCAACAAGTTGAATCACAGGTCTTTTTACTGTTTTTCCAAAATGTTTAATATAGAGTTCTACAACTTCATCTCCGCTATAATTCCCGCTATTTGTTATTGTAACCGTTATATTCACTACCTGGTTCTCTTTTAACTCATCTCTATCAATATTTATATTATTATATGTAAAATTTGTATAGGAGAGACCGTAACCAAAGGGGAAGTCCACTTCTTTATTAAAATAGAGATATGTTTTTTCACAACTTGGGAGTTCATAATCCATTATATTCCCTAAATCTTTAGCGGATTTGTACCATGTTATAGGAAGTCTTCCTCCTGGATTTTTCTCGCCGGAAACTATTGCCTTTAAAGCATTTCCTGTCTCCTGTCCCAGGTGGGATGTATAAATAATTGTAGAGAATTTATCCTTTAGTTCCTCAATTGCAAAAGGGTAGCTACCCACAAGAATAAGGACAGCATCACTTCTTTTTTCTACAATTTTTAATGCTAACTTCTTTTGTCTGGTTGGGAGGGTTATGTCGTGCCTGTCTATTGTCTCTTTTCCATTTATTAGAGGGTGGTTTCCAATTATTACTATAGGCTTAGAGTTACCCTCTAAATATTTTAAACCTTCTTCGATCCCATTTGAAATAACTTCAATATCATAGTATCCACTTCCTCCATCTACAGGTTGTAAAGGAGTGGATGCAGTTATTCCTATCTCCCCATCTTTAGTCCTAGATTGTTGAAAAATATCAGTAGAATTCCAGGTTTTTATTCCTACATCTCTACCTGTTTTTGTATAGAATACCTCTTTGGTAAACCAACCCCAAATAGTATCTGCTGTTGCAGAAACTGTGTTATCATCATTACAGGTTAGGTATTTACCGTTTTCGGTACACCTGAATGTAACAGTACCCCAACCCCAGTCTTCCATTTCATAAATTGTTTTATTTTTGCTAAATTCCCCATTAGGGTTAAGATAAAGTCCTGTTCTGTTATCTTTAATTGTAACTCTATCGTTACAATCATAACTTTTTACATCTTTATAATACTCTTTTAATCCTCGATCGGCAGGTATTTCATATAAAAATTCACCGCTATACCAATCTCGGTAAATTCTATCGGCCATATTTCCTAATATGCAAATAGAGCTCTCTTTATCTTTTATCGGAAGAACATTCATACTGTTTTTTAATAAAACAATACTTTTTATTGCAGCATCCAATGCTACTTTACCATGCTCTTCGCATCCAATAACACTTTCATTAATATTATTATATTTACACTCTTTGTCGAACTCTCCAAGAATATGTCTTGCTAAAAATACCCGACTTAGTGCCCTATCTAAATGTTTTTCCTCTAGTTTTCCATTTAGCAGTGCCGAAAAAATAGCCTTCTTACTTATATCGTGGTCGTCGGTTATACTATCTATTCCTGCCTTTATGGATAATATTACAGCCTCTTCAGGTGTTGTTACAAATTTATGTTCATGAATTAGGGATAGGACATCACCTGCATCACTTACCACAAAACCTGGCCATCCCCATTCATCTCTAACAATATTCTGCAAGTCCGGGTGAATATTTGCTGGAATTCCATTTATTGAATTATATGCAGTCATCATGGACATTACTCCACTTTTTTCTATTGCAATTTGGAACACCTTTAAGTAGTACTCCCTTTTTATTCTTTCAGAAATATTTGTAGAACTCATACCTCTGTCCACTTCGTTATTATTTCCATAGAAGTGTTTAAGAGTAGGCATTGCCATATAGTGGTCTGGGTCATCACCCTGAATTCCTTTTATTAATTCTGTAGCTAAATTTCCTACAAGTGTTGGGTCTTCTCCATACCCTTCATCTGTTCTACCCCATCTTGGGTCTCTATTTAAGTCAATTGTAGGTGCCCAAAGGGTTAATCCATTAATTTCTGGGTTTTTAGCAAAGAATCCCCGAGCCTCTTTTCCTATTACATTTCCTATCTTTTTCATAAGTTTTTTATCCCATAAATGTGCAAGCCCTATGGGTTGGGGAAACATAGTCGCTTTACCTAGCCAGGATATTCCGTGGGAAGCTTCTGTTCCATGTTTATATTTTTTAATTCCAAGATTGGGTACAGCATCCTGGTACTGGCACATTAAATTTACCTTCTGGGATAAAGTTAAATCAGACACCATTTTTTCTGCTTTTATTCTATATTTGTCAATATTAATCATGTAGCAATATCTCCTTAAAAGTTATATTTTAAGCCAATATAACCATCTGTATACTCTATAAAATAGATATAAATTACCCTAAAAATTAGGGATTTTTATTTTTTAAAATATATTGGTTGGAAAAAAAAGAATACCTATGCAAGAATGGTTAAATGGAAAATAGAGCTATTAAATATTTTAATACAATTGGGTTAAGGAGTAAAATGCTATTAAGTTTTATCCTTTTGCTAATTATACCATTTACAGGGATTTCTTTTTATATGATTAAAGAGTCCAGAAATATTTTAATAGAAAAATCCTTTAAAGAATCCCAGGAAAATTTATGGAGAACTCACGGCAGAACAGTTGAAGCCCTTGGTAAAGCATTAAAAATATCGGATAAAATTTCTGTAATGTCAGAGTTAGGGAAAATTCTAAACACTAAATATAAGAGTCATTTGGATGTTTTTAGAGTCTACCATAAATTTAATGTATTTAGAGAGTTTGTAGATGACAATAATGAGATTACCGGAATAAGAATATATATGGACAATAATACTCTACTAAACAATTGGGAATTTATACCATTGGAAAAAGAGGTAAAAGATAGCCTATGGTACAAAGAGGCTATAAACGCCAAGGGGAAAAATGTATGGTTAAGTTTTAACGATATAACAAAGTCCGCAAATTCAAAACTCAGTCTAGTTCGTTTAATAAATTTTAGGGAGTATGGTACATTTGGAGTTCTAGTTATAGATATAGATACAAATAGGCTGAATACCATTTTCCCCGAAGAATCCTACGAAACTTTTATTACCGATCATGCAGGATTTATTGTCTCATCAAGTAATAAAGAGAGGGTTGGCGCATATTATAACCACAGTAACCCCCGGGTTTCTCTAGAAAACTATAAGCTCTCTGTTGCAAATATCTCCCTTGAAAATAGTGTTTATGGGCTAAAAATTTACTCTCTATTTTCTATTTCATCCATAACAAGGGAGGCTGATTTAGTATGGAGTTTTGGAATAAAATCTATATTAATGGTTTTTTTTATAGCTATAGTAGCTATGTTTTCCATATATAATCTGTTTGTTCAACGTTTAATAAAAGTTCAGACTAGTATGGATATTGTGGCAAAGGGTCAGTTCCACTCGTTAATTGAGATAGATGGTGGGGATGAAATAGGTAAACTCGCACTGCATTTTAATAATATGGTAGAAAATATAAACAGGCTCATTACAGAGATAGAGGAGACAAGTTCTCAAAAAAGAGATTTGGAAAAGCATCAAAATCAAATAAAACTTCAAATGCTGGCAAGTCAGATAAACCCCCACTTTCTCTTTAATTCCCTTGAAGCAATAAGAATGAAAGCCCATATAGATAAGCAGCCCGAAATTGCAAATATTGTAAAACAACTAGGACGTTTAATGCGAAATATATTGGAAATTGATGGGAGTTGGACAACATTAAGGGACGAGCTTTTAATTATCAAAAGTTTTTTAGAGATTGAGAAGTTCAGGCTTGATAATAATCTAAGCTATAATCTGGATATAGAAGATGGGTGTTTAAGCCTCCCTATCCCTCCATTAATCATTCAACCCCTTATTGAAAATGCGTTAATTCACGGAATTGAGAAAAAATCCGGGGGTGGAACATTAAGTTTAAAGGTCTATTTATTAGATGATTATATGAATGTTTCAATAGAAGATGATGGCCCTGGAATGGATCCCGAAAATCTTTCAAAAATATTTTCCAGTAATAAAGATGGTAAAGGAGTCCATATTGGCTTAAAAAATGTGGATGAAAGATTGCGACTTTCCTATGGAGAACAATCAAGATTAAAGATTTCCCTGCCTTCATCTGGAGGGTTTCATATAGAATTTAAAATTCCAAGTGGTGGTAATAATGATTGATATAATAATAGCTGACGATGAGAAACTTATACGTGAAGGGTTAAAAACTATAATAAACTGGGAAGAGCAGGGATTTAAAATAGTTGCTGTAGCAAGGGATGGAGATGAATGTTTAGATTTACTAAAACATCATAAACCCGATGCATGTATTATAGATATTCGTATGCCCGGTAAAACAGGATTGGATGTAATTAAAGAGATTCGAGGTGATGGACTTAATACCCATTTTATAATTTTATCCGGTTATAAAGATTTTGGGTATGTAAAGAAAGCTTTAACTTATCATGCAGATAATTATCTACTAAAACCTTTAGATGAAGATGAGTTAATAGAGAGTTTAAATCAGGTTAAAAAATTTATTGAAGCTGAAAAAACTGCATATGACCCCCTTAATATAGATAGGCTGGTTAAAACATATTTTAGGTCTTTTTTAGGTCTCTCAACCGAAAAACAACCAGACCTTAACCCCAGTTATATAAATTGGGAATCGTATCAGTTTCTTTTAATAAATTTACCTAAGGAAAGTAATTTAAAACTGGAAGAGTGGCTCTCTAATAACAATATGGGGATTGTTTTATCTACAGGTGTAACAACAACAATACTACTAAAAAAATATTATTTAAGATCTGCAGGTATTAAAACTATTAACGAACTATTTTCCGAATTTCTAAAAGGTAAACCATACGATGGATGTCTTAGCAGGAGTGTTAAAAATATTCATGAACTACCAGATGCATTAGATGACGTGGAGGAACTTTTCAATAATCGTTTTCTCTCTTCCCACAGCGGAATAACATCTAATTTCTACTATAAACCATATCCTAAAATAAAATATGGGGAATTAGATTTAAAATCTGGTATTCAGGTGATTCAAAAATTAATAGAAGTTGGGAACGAACAGCAAATAGCCCTAACAATACATAATTTTTCATTAGATATGATATACGAGGAGTATAACGAATCTATGATAAAAAATTGGTTTTCCGAACTATCTGTAGCAGCAATAATGTCTGTAGTTTCAGATAATAACCTTCCAGATGATAGAGTTATTGGGAGTAGTGAACTAATTATGATTATTCAAGGGTGTACAAGACTATTTGAGCTGGAGAATAAATTATCTACCATTTTATATAATGCAATTAATAGGCAGGAGATACAGTCCACCGAGACAATAATTAAAAAGATGAAATTTATGGTAGAGAAACACTACATGGATAATCTTAAACTAAAGGATCTTTCCGATGTGTTAAATTACAATAGTGCATATTTGGGTAAACTTTTTAAAACAGAAGTAGGTGAGAGTTTTAGTTGTTATCTTGATAAATACAGAATTGAACGATCCAAGGATCTATTACAAAGTGGACTTAAAGTGTATCAGGTTGCAAAAAAAGTAGGGTACTCTTATGTAGACTATTTCCATGCAAAATTTAAAAAATATGAGGGGATCTCCCCTATGGAGTATAAAACTCAGGCAGAAAAAAACTAATTTTTATATGAATAATACCTTAAATTTATGGGTATTTGAATAAAAATTCCACTACTACAATGAATCATCATTTAGTTAAGGAGTTTTTTGTGGCGAACGTAGAAGCATCAAAAGTCGATCTGTTTGTTAAAAAAATGTATCAGCAAAGATACCTTTATTTAATGTCAGTTCCTTTTATCATACTTGTTCTAATATTTAATTATATACCTATCTGGGGTTGGATTATGTCATTTCAGAATTTCAAATTAGGTCGAACCTTTTTTGAACAGGAGTGGGTTGGTCTTGCCAATTTTATTCAAATACTTTCAGATAAACAGTTCTATCTTGTTTTAAGAAATACCCTTGCGATGAGCGTAATGGGATTAATTGCTGGTTTTACAATTCCAATAATATTTGCAGTTAGTTTAAACGAAGTATCCCATACAGGATATAAAAAAATTGTTCAGACAATATCCTACCTGCCTCACTTTGTTTCATGGGTTGTAGTTGCAGGGATTTTTTACAAATTACTCTCAACAGATGGTGGCGTTGTAAACGATATTTTAATGAAATTAGGATTTATTGGAGAGCCTATACAATTTATGGCTAAGGGTAAACTTTTTTGGTGGATTGTTACCCTAGCCGATATATGGAAGGAGATGGGATGGAATTCTATAATTTTTATCTCTGCAATAACCGCCATCGATCCCCAACTGTACGATGCCGCAAAGGTAGATGGCTGTGGCCGGTTTAGGCAGATATGGCACATTACATTACCAGGTATAAGAAGTGTCGTAATAGTTCTTCTTATTCTCTCAATTGGGAATTTGGTTCGAATTGGTTTTGAAAAACAGATGTTGTTATCAAACCCTTTAGTTTTTGACTACTCAGAAGTATTGGATCTCTATGCCTTAAAATATGGTCTTGGTTTAAATAGATTTTCCTTTGGTACAGCAATTGGGATGTTTAGTTCACTGGTAAGTGTATGCCTTCTTTTTACAGCTAATGGACTTTTTAAACACTATAGTAAAGAGAGTGTGATGTAGTATGAAGAGAAAAAAAATTAATGTAGATAGAGTATTTAATACTTTTAATGGTCTTATTATGGCAATAGTTCTAATAGTAACGCTATACCCATTTTTAAATGTTCTTGCAGTATCTTTAAATGAATCTTTAGACACTGTTAAAGGTGGAATAACAATTTTCCCACGAAAATTTACAACAGAAAACTATAAGGTAATATTTACCTACCAAAATCTTTTAAATGCTTTTTTCATCTCAGTTTTAAGAACAGTTGTTGGAACAGTAGCAGGGTTAATAGCCTCTTCCATGGTTGCATATACACTGAGTAGGAGTGATTTTCAGGCAAGAAAGTTTTTCTCAACATTCCTTGTTTTAACACTTTATGTTTCCGGAGGTTTAATTCCAGGGTTTCTTTTAATGAGAGATCTACACCTTATAAATAGTTTCTGGGTATATATTCTTCCTGCAATAGTAAATGCATTCTATATATTTATGATTAGAACATATATGGAGGGCTTACCCTTTGAACTTCAAGAGTCTGCCTTCATAGATGGAGCATCGGATATAACTGTATTTATCAAGATTATTCTACCTCTTTCAACCCCGGTTTTAGCGACAATCGCACTTTTTATTGCTGTTGGACAATGGAATTCGTGGTTTGATACCTACTTGTACAATGGATCAAACGATCTCTTATCTACACTTCAGTTTGAACTAATGAAAATTCTGCAAAGTACTCAAACCGGGTCAGATATGGCAAGAAATAACAATGTACTGGAACAGATGACAACTGTAACTCCAGATAGTATTAAAATGGCAATAACAATTGTAACTGTAGTGCCAATTATTATGGTTTATCCATTCCTGCAAAAATATTTTGTAAAGGGGATGACAATAGGAGCTGTAAAAAGCTAATAATCAAAAAAGGAGACTTTATGTTAAAAAACAAAAAAATTGTTTTAGTATTTGGGTTGGTAATCTTTATTTCATTACCAATATTTTCCAACAGTAACAAAGAAAAAGCATCTGAGACATCGGATAAAGTAACAACTTTTACTGCATTTTTTGCAGATCCAAACTCTAGCTGGAATGGGATGCAGGATGATGTAGGTAAATTCTTAACAGAAAAAACAGGTGTAACCCTAAATGTTGAAATGGCTGTTGGTGATCCTGCACAGAAAATAAATTTGATAGCTGCATCTGGTGTATACCCCGATTTAATAAGTCCAAAAGGGGATAATGGAGCTTTGATTGAATCAGGTGCTTTAATTGACTTAACAGATTTAATAGACAAACATGCTCCTAATATCAAGGCTGTTTTAGGTGACCAAATAAAACGATTAAGACATAGCTACGAAGATCAAAGTATCTACTTCATTCCTACATTAGATGCTATAAATCAGTATTACTATAAAGTTGGAGGTCCATTTAATCTACAGTTAGATGTAGTAGAAAAATTAGGATATCCGGAAATTAGAACATTAGAAGACTACGAGGCAGCAATAAAAGCATACGTTGAAAAATATCCAACAATCGACGGGCAAAAAACAATAGGACTATCTCTTTTAGCAGATGACTGGAGGATAATGATATCCACAACAAACCCGGCTTTTTTTGCTACAGGTGCACCAGATGATGGTGAATTTACAATTGATCCAAAAACATTCGATGCTATGCTTCACTATAAAAGACCTGCAGAGAGGGAGTATTTCCGGTGGTTAAACCATATGAACGACATAGGTTTATTAGATAAAGAGAGTTTTGTACAAAAATATGACCAATACTTGGCAAAAATAGCAGCAGGAAAAGTTTTGGCTGTAATTGATCAGGATTGGGAAATAGGACAAGCTGTAAACTCATTAAAATCTGAAGGGAAATTTAATAGAACATATGGTAAATTCCCGGTTACACTAGACGAGAGTTATAAAATTCCAGTTTTCCAACAAGCTGGTTTTAATGGTGGATGGGGTATTGCAATTACAAAAAGTTGTAAAGACCCTGTAAAAGCAATTAAATTTTTGGACTATTTAGCATCGGAAGAGGGACAAATTTTAGTAAACTGGGGTATAGAAGGTAAACACTATAACTATAACGAAAAAGGTGAACGAATAATACCCGCCGATGTTCTTGATATGAAAATTAACGATAATAACAAATTTAAAAAGGAGACAGGTGTAGGGAACTATTTATTATCTTTAAGATATGGTGATGGAAATAAGGATTCTACAGGAAATTACTATACAACTAACTACCCTGAGCAAATTTTAAGTGACTACTCCGATTTCGAGAAAAAAGTTTTAAAGAATTACAATGCAACTTTTTGGAAAGATCTATTTCCAAAAGAGGATGAATTCCCTGTAAAACCCTGGGGTGCTGCATGGAATATACCAATTCCAAACGACTCTCCAATAACTGTCTTCCAGCAAAAGGAACAGGATATTATACGGCAGTTAATTCCAGAAGCAATTATGGCTACACCTGCAGAATTCGATGGAATATACGATAAAATGTTAGCTCAACTAGAAGCTATCGATTCAACAAAAATAGAGAAAGAGTACACTTCTTACGTTAAGAAAAGAATTAAACTCTGGACAGAATAGTATTAAATCCGGCTTTTTTAGGCCGGTTTTTTTATTATAGAAGGGGATAAGTTATGAGTACATTTTTTTATGGTGGAGATTACAATCCAGACCAATGGTCAGATGAAATAGTTGATTTAGATTTAGAGCTTTTTAAAAAGGCAAATATTAATATTGTTACTCTTCCTGTTTTTAGTTGGGCTAAATTCCAATCTAGCGATACAGAATATCATTTTGAGTGGTTTGATAAAATAATTAATAAAATTACAGCATCTGGATTAAATATCTGTATGGCAACATCGACAGCAGTGCAACCGGCTTGGATGTCTCATAAATATCCCGAAATACTTCCTGTAGATTTTGAGGGGCGAAAAAGAGCATTTGGAGGAAGAGTAAAATTTTGCCCTAATAGCGAAATTTACAGGGAATTTGCATCTAAGTTAGTTACTAAACTCGTCGAGAGGTATGGAAATAACAAAAATATAAAACTATGGCATGTAGGGAATGAGTATGACAACTGGTGTTACTGTCCTAAGTGCCAGAGTGAGTTTAGAAATTGGCTTAAGGAAAAGTATTCAACACTAGATGAGTTAAATAGAGTTTGGTATACCTCATTTTGGGGGCATACTTTCTATTCATGGGATGAAATAGTTGCACCATCCGGTTTAAGTGAGATGTGGAACGATAATGGAAGAGTTAGAACTAATTTTCAATCTATAAGCCTAGATTATGCCCGTTTTATGTCAGATTCAATCCTTGATTGTTATAAATTAGAGTACAAAATAATAAAAGACAGGTTCCCGCAAATCCCTGTTACAACAAATTTTATGGGTTTTTTTAAACCTTTAAACTATTTTAAATGGGCAGAGTTTATAGATGTTATCTCTTGGGATAGTTACCCTGGAGTAGGAGAACCATATTTCTTAACATCTATGAGACACGATTTAATGAGAAGTTTAAAAAAGGATAGACCATTTCTTCTAATGGAGCAGACCCCTTCACAGACAAATTGGGCTCCATATAATAGTTGTAAAAGACCTGGAGATCTAAAACTTCAAAGTTTCCAAGCAATTGCTCACGGTTCAGATTCTGTTATGTTTTTTCAATTAAGAAGGTCGGTTGGTGCTTGCGAGAAGCTTCATAGTGGTGTAATCGATCATGTAGGACATGGGGAAACCAGAGTTTTTAGGGAGTGTACAGAGTTAGGGGATGTCTTAAATAAATTAGGTAGCCAAATTACAGGTTCTATAATGGAAAATAAAACAGCTATTATATTTGATTGGGAGAACTGGTGGGCTTTAGAATATTCAAGTGGTCCTTCAACAGAACTGTTTTATTTAAACGAAATTGAAAAATACTATAATGCTCTACATAAAACTGGAGCAGGGATAGATTTTGTTACACCAGATTCAGATCTTTCACAATACTCTCTTGTAGTTGCTCCCTGCCTCTATCTTATTTCTAATAGAAATGGAAGAAACATAGAGACTTATGTAAAAAATGGAGGTAAGTTTGTCACATCCTTTATGTCTGGAGTTGTAAATGAAACAGATCTAGCCTATTTAGGTGGTTATCCTGGGCCTTTATCTAATGTTTTAGGTATATGGGTGGAGGAGTTTGACTCTCTTCCAAAGGGTAAATTTAATACAGGTATTCCAACCTCCAGTTTTTTAGATCGTGAGTATAAGTGCGAAATGGTTTTTGATATTATACACACTTTAAATGCCCAGTCATTAGCAATCTACGGGAATGATTATTATAAAGATCTGCCAGTAATTACAAAGAATATATTTGGTTCCGGGGACGCATACTATATAGGTTCATCATTTGAACAAGATGGGATTGATAGCATAATTAGGAAGTTAAGTCCTGGATCAGATTTAAATATCGAGGTTTTTGGTAATGTCGAGACAACATTAAGAAAAAATAGTATGGATAAGCTTCTTTTTTTATTAAATCACGATGAATGTAAAAACAAAATAGACCTGAAGAATAATCAATTTCAAAATTTACAAACCCTGGAAAAGCATAGTGGACAACTTGAACTTAATGCAAAAGATGTAATGGTTCTAAGGCTGTTAAATGAATAATTTACTATATTATAATTCACCAGCTAAAGATTGGGATAGTGCACTACCCATTGGAAATGGTAGCTTAGGAGCAATGTGTTTTGGCGGAGTAAAGGTTGATAGGTTACAGATGAATCAGGAATCTATATGGGCTGGTCCCCCTGTACCGGAAAACATAGAGGGGAGCTACATCTATTTAGACCAGGCTACAAAATATTTGCAAAGTGGAGAATACTTAAAGGCTCAGAAAATTTTACAAAATAATTTTATGGGGGAGAGAATTTCTCCCCGAAGTTATCAGACCATGGGGGATTTATATATAAATTTAGATATAGATGAAGAATATATAAACTACAGGCGGGAACTTAATATAAAAAATGCATTAGTAACTACTTCCTGGAATATTTTAAATAAAAAATTTACAAAAGAGTATTTTTCTTCCTATCCCGAGAATGCAATTATTCATAGAACTATTTGTAACGAACCCTTCTCTGGAACTATTAACTACACAAGAGATGGAGATGTTTCTGTTCTATATTCCCAGAATGGTAGAATCATTATAAATGGTCAGGCAGAACATAATGGAGAACACAGAGGTATAAAATTTAACTCCCAAGTTCAAATATATATAGATAGAGGTGAATTAGGTTGTACTGAAAATAGTTTAAATTTTACTAATGTAACCCAGCTACTACTAATAATAAAGTGTGAAACAAATTATTATAACGATAAAATAAGGCCAATTGTATTTTCTAATATCAGTTATTCCGAAATACTTAGTAGACATGTTAAGGAGTATCAATCCTATTTTAACAGAATGGAGCTTGAATTTTATGACCAGGATGAAAATCATATAGATAAACCAACAGATATAAGGCTTCATTATTTTAAAGAAAATCCATCACCATCCTTAATTTCTTTATATTTTAATTATGCAAGATATCTATTAATATCCTCATCCCGGCCGGATTCTCTTTGTGCAAATTTACAGGGGATTTGGAATAAGGACATGGAAGCTCCATGGAATAGTGACTATCACATTAATATAAATATACAGATGATATACTGGTTCGCCGAAGTTTCGGGGTTATGGGATTGTCATCTCCCTTTTTTGAATTATGCAGAGTCTCTATTAGATAATGGAAAAGAGACTTCAAGGATTGTATATAATTCCAGGGGAACAGTTAGCCACCATACCAGTGATATATGGAAATTTACAGCTCCATGTGGTGAAGTAGAGTATGGAATGTGGCCATTAGGTTCTGCATGGAATAGCAGGCATTTTATGGAACACTATATTTATACTAAAGATAGAGTTTTTTTAGAAAAAAGAGCTTTTCCATTCATAAAGGAGAATGCTATTTTTTTATATGACTACTTAGTTGAGGATATAAGCAGCAAACTACTTGTCTTTGGCCCTGCAAGCTCACCTGAGAATAGATTTTTAGATCCAAAAACTGGGGAGATTTGCAATATTTCCCTGGGGATTTCTATGGGACAGCAAATAGTTAAAGAAGTTTTTACAAACTACTTAAGCTGTTTACAAATATTAAATATCTCAGACGAGTATCATAACCTGATATTAGATGCTCTATATAGATTAAAACCTGTAGAAATTGGTCAAGATGGAAGATTATTGGAATGGATAGAGGATTTTAAAGAGTCTGAACCGGGGCATAGACATATATCCCACTTATATGGACTGTATCCTGGAGTTGAATATCTTAATAATGAAAAATATCTTCTTGCATGTGAGAAGACACTATATCGTAGATTAAAATATGGTGGAGGACACACCGGGTGGAGTAGAGCATGGATAGTAAATTTATGGGCAAGATTACAAAAACCTGTAGAGTGTTGGAAGAATTTAAATGCATTAATAAATGAATCCACACTTATAAATCTCTTGGATAATCACCCTCCATTTCAATTAGATGGAAATATGGGGGGTGCAAGCGGCATTTTAGAAATGCTTCTTCAGTATAGAGATGGAGAACCTGTTTTTTTACCATCTCTTCCAAAAGAACTATCCCATGGATATGTTAAAGGGTTGAGGTTAAGAAATGGCTCAACCCTTAATATGGCTTGGGAAGATGGGTTATTAACAGATATAGAATTACTACCCTCCGTTATATAGATTACTAATTGGCTGGCCGTTATTAGTGTAGGTAATCACCTTTGCAAAGAGGTCAGCTACTGTAACTATTTCAAGTTTGTCACATTTTTTATCTGGTGATATATAAACAGAATCCGTTACCACAAGTTTTTTAACCTTGGAATTATTTAATCTTTCAATGGCATTTCCAGATAACACCCCGTGTACACAGTAGGCTACTATCTCTTTAGCCCCATTTTTTTCAAGAACTTCTGCAGCTTCTATTAAAGAACCAGCTGATGCTACCTCATCATCGAAGATTAAAGCCTTTTTACCCTTTACATCACCTATAATGTTCTCCATTACCGGTGACTCCGTATCATCGGATCTTCTTTTATCCAAAATAGCCATAGGAATGCCAAGGAGTTTAGCTTGCTTTCCTGCATGTTTGGCACTACCAGCATCTGGTGCAACAACAACTGAGTTTTCTATTCCATCGGTAATGCAATGGTGTCTTAGGATTTTATCTGCTAATAAATGGTCACATGGAATATCAAAGAACCCTTGAATCTGTGCTGAGTGAAGATTCATTGTCATAACCCTGTCTGCTCCAGCAGTTTTTAATAAATCCGCTACTAACTTAGCTGTTATAGAAATTCTAGGTTGATCTTTTTTATCTGACCTAACATATGGAAAGTATGGCACAACAGCTGTTATTCTACATGCACTTGCATGTTTTGCTGCATCTAACATTATTAATAATTCCATTAACCCTTCGTTAACAGGAATTCCAGATGGTTGTATGATGTAAACATCTTTTCCCCTAAGACTCTCTTTATATGCAACCTTAATATTGTCATTACTAAATTTAAGTATTTCACAATTTCCTAACTCTACACCTGCATTTTTGCAAATAGCTTCTGCTAATGGCTTGTTTGCATTACCCGAAAAGATCTTTAATTCCCCAAACACTAATAAAACTCCTAACTCCCAATAAATATCTATGAGATAGGAAATCTTTTCAAGGTGTACTATAATAAAAGTTGTTGGAGGATTAATGGATTTTTTTAGTACAGAGCTAGAAGCCCTTAGCATGGAGAAGAAATAATCAACAATAATTCCCTTGATTTGAACGAATACAGAGATGAATATTTATATTTGTATAACTGTTTTTCAAAACTTTTAAAAGATTCAAAAAAACTGATTTCAATGTCAGATAATGTACAAAAAAAATTAAAAGAGAGTAACGATAGACTTTTAATTGCGGAGGAAAAATTAGTTCAACTCTCCATTTCAGACGATTTAACAGGGTTGTTAAACCGGAGGGGAATTAATCAATGGATAGAGAGTGAACTTGTTCGTTTTAGTAGGAGTGGTTCTCCATTTACCCTTTTACTAATGGATATAGACTTTTTTAAAACAGTAAACGATAGTTACGGACACAGGGCTGGAGATTATGTTCTTCAACAAATTTCCGAAATTATAAGTACCTCTATAAGGGCACAGGATAGTGTTGGTCGATGGGGAGGAGAAGAGTTTCTATTTGCACTACCAGATACAGACTGTAAAGGCGGAAGAAAAATTGCTGAAAAAATTAGAAAAATTGTCGAAAATAAAAAGATGTTATATAATAATATAGATATAAGAGTTACGGTTTCCTTTGGTGGATGTTGTATGAATAAAGGTATTACTTTAGACAGCTGTCTAGAATTAGCAGATAAATCTCTTTATAAAAGTAAAGAGGAAGGTCGAAACAGGGTAAACATATATGAATATTGAAAATGTACCAAATATCTATCAGCTTTTAAACGATGATGGAATTATTATTAGTTACCAAGGTAGTTTTCACCAGGAAATTATTGAAGAGATAACAGATGTAATAAATTTAAGACTCTCCTCCGAACCAGAAACAAAAAATAAAAATAAGTATTTAACTATGTTTGTTGAATTATCTCAAAATATATTAAGATACTCAGCCGATTCTCTAATCGATGACCAAGGTAAGCAGGTTAGTAATGGTCTAATACTAGTTGGTACTAATAAAGACACTATATTTGTTTTAAGTGGAAATCCTATAGATGAAGCTAATAAAAAGAGTGTAAAAGAGAAACTGGATAAGTTAACCAGTTATTCTAAAGATCAGCTTAATAGATTATATAAAGACCAGTTAAGAGGGGCAAATACCATTTACGATTCAGATAATGCTGGCTTGGGATTAATAGACACAGTTAGAAAATCAGATAGTGTAAACTATCATTTAATAGATATAGAGCCTGGAAAAACTTTTTTTACCCTAAAAGTTGAATATAATCTTTAACTAGCAATTTCTATTATATTAAAAGGAAAACCAAAATCTTCTAAAAGTTCAATTCCTGTATCTTTAGCCATCTCGTTTTCTTTATCATAGTACCACTCTATAGATATATCTTTACCATTAATATATGCATCTTCTAAAATATCAAATAGATAGAACATAGCCTTTGTACTACTTGTGTTTATATAGAGTAATTTAATTTTGAATTTTAATTTAACATCTAAATTTGATAAATAATCCTCTACCCATCTAATTACAGGTTCATAAAAATTACTGGAATTTTCTGGGTAGGATTGACCTTCTATTACAAACGTAGAATTCTCTTCATCAAAAAAAATACGAGGTGTTGACTTTCCTGCTGGTATATCAATCATTACTCACTTTCCTTTATCTTAAATCCTAATAGGGTGATATCATCTCTTTGCGGAGAATCACCCTGAAACTCTGCTAAAGAGTCTTCTAATATACTTAACTGTTCATTCATGGTTTTACCTAACCCTTTTTCCAATGCATTTCTGTAGTTAGTCCAACCAAAACTAAAACCTTTATCTCCGCCATTTTGCTCTAAATATCCATCTGTTGTCAAATGGAAAGTCATTCCTGGTTTTATATTTATAGTATTAGTTTTAAATTGATAGTCCATTTTTGTCCGTTTGTAACCAACCCCCTGTCTATCAGCTGTAAACTCTTGAATACTATTACCATCCATTATGTGGAGTCTAATCTTGGATCCTGAAAATTTTAATACATTTTCATCTCTGTTGTAAATACAGAGTCCAATGTCTAATCCATCATCTTTAATATCGTATGGGTTTTCCTGACTTAGTATTTTTTTCAATAATTTATTTAAAAACCCAACAACCGAGCCAGGATTATCTGCATTTATATGAGTTACAACCCTATCCAGTGAGGATTTTGCTGTCATTGTTAAAAGTGCTCCAGGTACTCCATGACCTGTACAATCAACAACAGCTATAATAAATCCATTAGGTGTTTCATGTAGCCAATAAAAATCTCCACCAACAATATCCTTTGGTCTCCATGAAATATAAAAATCACTAAAGATATCTTCCATCTGTTCATGGCCCGGCAGCATGGAATTTTGAATTAATGCTGCATATTCAATACTCTCTATTATCTCTTTGTTTTTTGCAGCAAGTTCCTTTGTTCTTTCCAAGACTTTATTTTCAAGTGATTTATTAAGCTCTATATTTACACCATAAGCTAACTCAAGCTCTGTATGCGTTTGTGCAAACCTTTTAGCAAGAACAGCAGCAAAAACTAATACCATTAAGAAGAAACCTTCACCTATTAATGCTTGCTTTTTTATTATTAAAGTAAAGGTTAACATGCTGTAAACAAATGAAAGTGTAAGAAGAGCTGTTCCAATAAACATTAATCTGGAATGTTCAAGTTTCTTTCTTACAGCTTTTATAGAAAATACAAATAGATAAATAACCACAATAATATAGCTTAAGTTAAAACCTATATATAGATATTTATTAAAATAGGACAGTTGCCCTGTTACTATAAATTCAATAATTACAAATAGTGTTAAAAATATGTAAAATCCAGTAAAAATCTTAGCACCTAATTTGGGTTTAATCTCGTAAAATGAGTGCAGAAAGAGAATAGGCATTAGGTACATATTTATTCCACCCACAAAAGTAAGCACCCAATATGCCCAAGCCTGATTTACCAAGTATAAAGATAGTCCATAATATCCTAAAACGAAAAGAGATACAGAGAAACTAAAACCAGCAAATATTAAATTGTATTTTTCCTTCTTTCTAAACAGATACATAATTAAGAAATAGACTGCTAAAAATAAAGATACAAAGGAAATTGCTGCATTCTTTAAAATAAATCGTATCCATTTTTCATTTATTTTCTCAAAGGTTCCTATCTCAATAAATCCACCAAAACCTGCCCATGCACTAAAGGTTTTTGCAACTAGATTTATCTCATTTACCTGATTGTTTAAATAATAATTACTTATATCAATAAGTTGGGGATAGGATCCAAAATTTTGATTAGCTGAAATAATTTCTTTTTTATTTACAATTAATTTTGATCCACCATAAGAAAATGGTAAAAAAATAGCTAAATTATTTCTATTCAAATTAGACGTAAAAGTCATAGTAAAACTTGCATCATTAACTAAGGATGGTTGCCCAGTTAAAACCTGATAGCAACCTGTAGGACTAAGTTTATTAATTGTATTAGTATCAGAGTCTATTAACTCAAAATCCCATTGAGAATCCAATGTATAAATTTTATCACTTTCGATAATAATATGTTCTCTTTGCTCTGTTTGAGAGAATATACTATATGAGATTATCAGAAATGAA
>JAFGYD010000125.1 GCA_016936295.1 Spirochaetales bacterium
ATTTTTTCCATAAAATAAATCCATCAACTGTTAATAATGTTGCTCTATAAATATTAACCTGTAGTTCCAATCCTAAAATAACACCGAATTCAGGATTAATACCTAATAGAACGGGTTTTCTACCACCTTTAGATTCCGATACACCCTCTGATTTTTCTATTAATAAATTATTTTCAATTAGTTTTGTAACTATATTTGTTATGGTTGAACGATCTAGACCTAATTCCCTGGAGATTTCTATTCTTGAAATCTCCTTCTTAACCCTAATAGTCTGCATAACAAGAGAAACATTTGCATTTTTTTGATAAATTTTATTATCTGCCAAAACACCACCTTTGTTTGTTGATTAAATCAACAATACATTTATAATATGATTTTTTTGGACAGTCAATTAAAAAAGCTACAATTTTGTAAAATTTATTTATATTTACCAGGAAAGTATAACATAAATGTAGAACCATCTTTTCCTGAACTCTCAAGAGATGCTTCTCCGCCATGAATATTCATAACTCTTTTAACTATTGACAGACCTAACCCTGTACCACCTTGATCTCTACTACGAGCTTTGTCTACACGATAAAATCTTTCAAAAATCTGTTTCTGAGATTCCAAAGGGATACCACAACCTTGATCTGTAACATAAATAGAAGTTCCATATCGCCCCTTTACAGTTTTAATAACTATTTTACTCGAAGAATTACTATATTTAATTGCATTAGTAACCAAATTTGTAAGTGCTTGCTCTGATAGAATTGGATGGGCATAAATTAAATGCTTATCCGAGCTATCAACTTCTATTTTTATATCTCTTTTTTCAGCTTTAACAGAGACAACATTTATAACACTAGAGATAAGGTCAGCCACTGGAAAAAGTTCAAAATTAAAATTTAAATTATTTTTTTCAAGACCAGCTAAAACTAATAAATCATCAATAATACTATTAAGTCTATTTGAATGACTGAATATTATTCCTAAAAACTTTTGTATTTGCTCCTCATTTACATTGTTATTTAAAATGGTCTCAACATACCCCTGTATTGCTGTAGCTGGAGTTCTTAACTCATGGGAAACATTGGCAACAAACTCTTTTCTCATATCTTCCAGTCTTATATGTTCGGTTAAGTCGTTCATTACAAGTAAAATTCCAAGTTTTTTCCCATCTCCATCAAATAGAATGGAACCATTTACCTGTAAATGACAGGTCATTTCCCCGGAAAATTCAATAATTATCTGGGTTCTATCCTTCCCTAATAGAGATTTTTCCACAAAACTATTAAGTTCGCTGTTTTTTGTAGCTGTAATAAGATCTAAACCAATAGCACCACCTGTTTTTATTGAAAAAAACTTTTCTGCAGAACTATTTATCTCCTCAACTTTAAGGTTCATGTTAACCCTGATTACAAGCTCTTTCATGCTTTCAAGCATTGATTTGTATCTATTTTTCTGTTTATTAATTGTAAATATTCTATCCTGTAGAGATTTTCCCATCTGGTTTATAGATTTAGATAGAGAGGAAAGTTCTTTAGGCCCAAACTCTGATAACTTATTATTAAAATCACCTTTTGCATAATATTCTGCTACTTTTTTTATTGAATTTACAGAATGGCTGAATTTTATAGCAACTAAATAACATATAACAATAGATACAAACAAGAGAACAACACTTATAAAAAGAATTGTTAATGTAACAATTTTAATTCTATTTTTTATTGGTTCAACAGAAATTGCAGTTCTTAAAAAACCAATAAGCTTATCATTTTTTTTAACTGGCAGAGAGTAGTATATAAGCATCTCATTTAGAGTATTACTATACCTTAAAACTACTTCACTATCACCCCTAAGATTAGCTACAATTTCAGGTCTTGAGATATGATTATCCATGGTTTCAGAATCTGAAATTGAATCAGCAAGAACTAAACCATCTGTATCTATAATTGTTATACGAGTTAATCTACCCTTCCCCGAGTTAGTAAAACTCTCTATTTCATTTAAATTATCAAACTTATCTATTGGAAGAAGAGCTAATAAGAGTTCCGACTTCTCAATTAAATCGTCCCTCTCTATATCATAAATAAAATTTGAAAAAGTGGTTACTCCATATACTGCCGAAACACCTATAGTAATAACAACTACTAACAAAAATATAGAAAAAAGTGTTGCAAAGATACTGTAGCTTTTTTTTATCATTCTTCTTTTAATCGGTACCCTACACCACGAACAGTCTCTATGTACTGGCCACTATCTCCAAGTTTCTTTCTTAAACCTAAAATTTGAACATCAACAGATCTTTGGGTTACAGGATAATTAGATCCCTTTACAGAGTCTATTATCTGGTTTCTGGAAAAAACCCAACCTGGGGATGACATTAAAACCTTTAATATATCAAATTCTGTACTAGAGAGATCTAACTCACAAGAATCGATATAAACCTTATGTTTACTTATCTCCATAGTTATACCTGATACAACTAAACGTTCCATAGGTTCTGTTTCTTCTTTAGCACGACGTAAAACGGTTCTAATTCTGGCAACTAATATTTTAGGACTAAATGGCTTTGTTACATAGTCCTCTGCCCCCAGTTCCAATCCAGATACAATATCAGTATCTTCCCCACGTGCTGTTAGCATTATTATTGGAACTTTCCTTGTTTTTGGATCCTGTTTCAAAGTTCTGCAAACATCAAAACCATCTATACCAGGCATCATAACATCTAGCAAAACTAGGTCTGGGATTTCTGCCTGAGCAATAACCAAACCATCCTCACCATTCGATGCCTTTAGAACATGATAACCACTACACTCAAGATTAAAAGCAATTAATTCAAGTATATCTTTTTCATCTTCAATGATTAAAATTTTTTCATGAGCCATAAACATCCTCCAAATTAGAGTTACAATATTATTTTTATGTTAAGATTTTGTTAATATTATAAAATTATTCATATTTATCGAAAATTTCTTTCATCTCATCTACATGATCCATAAATAATGCTAACAAAACAGGGTCAAAGTGGGTTCCTTTTCCGCTTTCAAGAATTTCTTTTACATCTTCCAGTGGTAGTGCACCTTTATATGGTCTTTCTGAAAGTAAAGCATCGAATACATCGCATATTGCAGTTATTCTACC
>JAFGYD010000126.1 GCA_016936295.1 Spirochaetales bacterium
AATAACTTCAGGGTTTTTAAATGATAACTATACAGGCTCTACAGAAAATGGGGAGAGGGGCAGATATATTGGTGCAGACGATTTTCTGACATTCTCTTTATTTGTTAAAAGTAAAAGTGATAATTTGGGTATTGCTCAGTATTATCAGGTAGTAACAAGTCGAAAATTTCATTACAGGTACGATTTAATAACTACAAATATCACTTACGAAAAAAGTATAAATGACTTTATTTTTATCCCAAGCATAGAATTACTCTATAAATCCAGTCTTGGTGGAGAGTATATACAGAATCTAATCCATGATTTTAAAGATCTGCCACTACTTGTCGAAGATTATACTAGTAGCGAATTGGGTGCAGGCTTTGGTGGAACAGGTTATATAGATTTAGGTATTTCCAGGGCTATAATGTCAATTTATCTTCCCACATCTATAAAACCGGCAAGTGGATTATTATGCGGGGAACTCTATTTAAAAAACAACTTTATAGGGTTAAATTTGGTTGGTGGATATAAACAGTATTTTTCTAAGGTTGATGAATATTCAGATTTTGTTAGATCTGGGTTTCTTTTTGGTGGTCAAACAATGTTGAATATTATGGGGCATTTTACTATAAATGCTGGAGCTTTTTTCTTTCCTGTTAAAAATATAGAAAATGATCCATCTTATTATAATAAAAATCATGACTATTCCCCCCAGTTTTGGGTTAGTTTAGGATTGAATGGTATGGATTTTAGAATTCTGGATATAGTAAATATATAAGATGTGATATAAATTGTAGGTTGGAGGCTGGTTTTGGCAACTCAGAGTGAACTTTTTAAGAACAATATATCTCAGGTTTTAAGGTGTATATGGCTACATGAAGGTATTAGCCGTGTGGATATATCCAAGGAACTTCAAATGGATAAGTCAACGGTTACAAAAATTGTATCTTATTTACTCGATATAGATGTAATTAAAACTGAGGATGAGGGAGAAGCCAAAGTTACAGGCGGAAGAAAACCTGTCCCCCTATCTATAAATGTTGATTTTGGATGTATAATTGGGATAGAGATTCAGACTGATAGTTATATAGGTGTTATAACCAACTTAAGGGGAGAAGTAATCTCTTTACAAAGTAACAAAATGGATTATAGTAATATGGATTTAGTAGAATCCTTTTGTAAAATTGTAGATGAATTAAAACCTTTTACAGCCCCTTATGATCTTTTAGGCATAGTTTTAGGATTAAGCGGAATAATAAATCCTTTCGATGGTGTTGTTATTAAATCTAATCCTATGAATATTTATGAAGAGTATAAGTTTGTTGAGAAAATTAAAGAAAAAACTGATATACCTGTCTTAATTGAGAATGACGCAAATTGTTGTTGTTGGGGTGAGTTAACATCCCTAAAACGGGAAAGACCTAGAAATATGATTTTTATTCTTGGTGAATTTAGGGAAGTAGAGACCCATCATGCATACTATCCTGGAATCGGTTTTGGTTTTGGAATTGTCATAGATGGTAAAGTCTACTATGGAAGTGAATTTTCGGCAGGAGAATTTAAAAGTCTTTTTAGTAAAGCACCAAGTGTTAGCCAATTCTCATTGCAAGATTCTGATATAGAAAATATTCAGAATAAACCCGAGGAGTTAATGAAGCTTCTTAGAGAGCTTTGTGTTAATGTAAGTTTGGTAATAAACTTCTTTAATATTAACGAAATAATAATTGGTGGTGCTGTAGAGCAGTACTACGATATAATAAGTTTAATGCTTTCACAGGAAATCCAGCGTAACTGGTTATATCCAGGTCAAATGACATATAATATTGTTACATCCAACCAGAGCCAGAAAAGTGTTGCGTATGGTGCCGCTTGTATGTTTTTAGAGCGGCTTTTTGGTATACCTGATATAAATTCATCTACACATGAAGTATTGCAGGGTGTTGAATTATTGGAAAAATTGAAGTTAATTCATATAAAAGAGTAATTATCTTTTCTTGACATATAGAAAAAACCATGTAAGGATTTGAGTTGGTTGCGAAAACCAACATAAATTATTGATGGAGATTTTTATGAAAAAAAATGTAAGCCTGTTTATTCTCACATTACTTCTTTTATTTAGTTGTGATACAGGGGTTGATACTAAGGGGGATGATTTTATTGATTCTGAACCCTTACCTAATTATAAAGCAACAATTGGTGTTTCCCAGGATTCTGGAAATGCTGTAGTCGATCTTCTTGACTCTTCCTCTAGTGGGGAATATGAGAAATTAACTGCTTTAAAAGCAGCTGCTTATAGTGACACTCACAGATTTGCAGGGTGGTATGATAGTATAAGCGGTGGTAACTTTGTTTCAGGTAGAAATGCCTATACATTCTATTTAATGGAAGAAACTAATCTTTATGCTCTTTTTATAGATGCACCAACCTATCCTGCAAGTAATGTAGATAGCTATACTCCTGGGGATGGTTGGAATATTAGCTGGAGGGATGAATTTAGTAATGGAAATTTCGATTTAAACGAATTTGATGGTGGTGACACATGGGATAGAGAAGTTATGTCTTATCCCCCAAATGCCGAGTGGCAGGTATATACAGGAGAAGCTGAGACTGCCGTAGAGGAAGATGGATATATGATAATAAATGTAACCAGAATTAATAATTATAATAGACAGGGTAGTTATAAGTCTGCTAGAGTTATATCTAATCCAGGGGGGTATAAAGGAGATAGTGGCTCAAAGGGTTTTACTTTTAAATATGGTAAAATTGCTGCTAGAATTCAGTTGCCCTACGGTAAGGGTATGTGGCCAGCTTTTTGGATGTTAGGTGATAGTATTGATGAAACTGGTGGAAATGTTGGTTGGCCTAGTTGTGGGGAGATTGATATTTTGGAATCTGGTTTTGAAATAAGTGATGATTATAATTTTGGTCATGCTGATATTGGAGGAACAATTCACTACGATACATCTGTAGATAATACTCAAGAAGCATGGAAATATATACAGGGTAAAACTAAATTAAATTCAGGTATATATGCCGATGAATTCCATGTTTTTGAACTTGAATGGTCGGAAACGACTCTAACTTGGAGTATTGATGGTGTTCCATATCATACACAAGATATTTCTGGTCCTGAATTTAGTGAGTTTCACGAGAATTTTTATATGATTTTTAATGTTGCCGTTGGAGGAAATTTAACATTTACTCCAGATGATACTACAAAATTTCCTACATATATGTATGTAGATTGGGTGAGATACTATGAGAAATAAATTTTTGATTGCTCTACTATTTGTTATAACTTTTGCATCATGCAATACAGTTAATATTAATAAATTTACAAATAATGAGCTACCTGTGTCTGAAAGGATAGATTATCTACTATCGATAATGACTCTAGATGAAAAAATTGGTCAAATGGTTCAAATAGATCATAAGGGACTTATAGTTAAGAGTGATGTTCAAAAATATTTTATTGGTTCCGTTTTAAGTGGAGGAGGATCAGATCCAGTTGATAATATGCCTGAATCATGGGCTAACTTATACGATAATCTCCAAAATTATGCATTAAACACAAGGTTAGGTATTCCTATTGTTTACGGTGTAGATGCTGTTCATGGGCATAACAATGTTTATGGAGCAGTTATCTTTCCACATAATATAGGTCTTGGTTCGACAAGAAACCCTCAACTTGTTGAGGAAATTTCCAAAATTACAGCAATAGAAGTAGCTGCTACAGGAATCGATTGGACTTTTAGTCCTTGTATTGCTGTTCCTCAGGATGAAAGATGGGGAAGGACTTACGAAGGTTTCTCCGAAGATCCTCAACTTGTATCTTTGTTAGGACGTGCTTCTATTCGTGGATATCAGGGTGATGATCTCTCAAATCCATTAACAATTGCAGCAACTGCTAAACACTATGTTGCGGATGGAGGAACTAATGGAGGCCGAGATCAAGGTAATGCTGCTATTTCCGAGGAAGTATTAAGAGATATCCATCTTTTCCCATACATAGGAGCTGTTGATGAAGGTGTTGCATCTATTATGGCATCATTTTCAAGTTGGAATGGGAAAAAAATCCATGGTAATAAATATTTACTAACTGATGTTTTACGGGGTGATTTGGAATTTAGTGGAGTTGTTGTCTCAGACTGGGATGCGTTAAGACAGTTACCTGGTTCCTATGAAAATCAGATTGTAGAGGGAATTAATTCAGGGATAGATCTGGTAATGCTATCAAATGGTTATGTAGAATTTCTATCACTACTAAAAAAAGCTGTTATAAGTGGTAAAGTTCCCCAGGAAAGAGTTGATGAGGCAGTTCGAAGAATCTTGGAGATGAAATATAAGTTAGATCTATTTAATAATCCACTTACCGACAGATCTTTAATCACTTCCATTGGAAGTAAAGAGCATAGAGAGGTTGGAAGGCAAGCTGTTAGAGAATCTTTAGTACTATTAAAAAACAATAACAATATCCTTCCTTTGAATAGCGATATAAAAAATGTTGTTGTTTCTGGTAAGAGTGCCAATAATCTTGGTAATCAGTGTGGTGGTTGGTCAATTGGCTGGCAGGGAGAGCGCGGTAATGATTTTACTATTGGAACAACAATATTAGATGGAATAAAAAATGGGGTTAGCAAATCTACAAATGTTATTTATTCCAGAAGTGGAAAGGAGGTTGATAATAGTAATGATGTAGCTATTGTTGTTATTGGTGAACTTCCTTATGCTGAATTTGAAGGGGATGATAAAAACCTAACCCTTTCTGTAGCAGATATTGAAACAGTTAAAGAATTAAAGGCTAAGGGATATAAAATTGTTACGGTTTTAATAAGTGGAAGACCAATGATAATTAATGAAGTTTTAGAATTAAGTGACGCATTTATTGCGGCATGGCTCCCTGGTACTGAGGGTGATGGTGTAGCAGATGTATTGTTTGGAAAATATAATCCTACTGGTAAATTACCGCATACTTGGCCAGCAAATATAAGTTCCGGAGGTTCCTCTGAAACTCTATTTCCTTTAGGGTATGGATTAACGTATGAGAAATAAATTTAGTTATTTAGTTATAGTTCTTTCAGGTTTCGTTTTATTAAATGTATCAAGTTGTAAAACAGGAATGGATTCTGAAATTAATTCTGAGACTTCAGCTTATCCTGCTACTAATGAAGATAACTTTAGTATAGATAGCGATAAATGGGAGTTAGTATGGTCCGATGAGTTTGACGATGGAATTTTTGATGAAAATATTTGGGATAGACAGATTTTACTTAATCCTTACAATAATGAATATCAAAAATATACAGGAAACAAAGATACTGCATACGAAGAGAATGGATATATGATATTAAAAGCTTCGTGGGATGGAAAATCTTATGGTCCTGGTCATTTTACATCTGCCAGAGTTATATCAAATCCAGGAGGATATAGGGGGGATGATGAATCTGATGGACACCTGTTTAAATATGGGAAAATTGCGGCAAGAATTCAGATTCCTTCTGGTAAGGGAATTTGGCCCGCATTTTGGCTTTTAGGCGATAACATTAGTGAGACAGGAGGAGATACTTCCTGGCCAAGCTGTGGTGAAGTAGATATCTTAGAGTCTGGTTATAAAGATAATATGGATGGGAGATTTGGTTCTGGCACCGTTGGAGGGGCAATTCATTACGATACAACAGTTGATAATAAAAAGGGTAAGTGGAACTATTTCCACGATAAATCCATTCTTGATGAAGGACTTTATGGAGATGAATTCCATGTATATGAATTAGAGTGGAGTGAATCAAATATGTCATTAATAATTGATGGAGTTCCTTATTTCTCTAAGGATATATCAGATCCTTCTTTTAATGAATTCCGGGCAGATTTCTATGTGATATTCAATATTGCTGTTGGAGGGAATTTAACAGATATTCCTGATAATACAACAGTCTTTCCTAAGTATATGTATATTGACTGGATAAGGCATTATCAAGTTAAATGATTTAAGAGTCCGCAACATAGCGGACTCATTTATAAAATTATATCATTCATTTTTTAGTGATATTAACTCTGTATTATCATTACTTCTATTACGTTCATAAAATGACTTGTTCAAGTAACGATTCTGTCTATCTATTAACAGAAGATTCTTTATAAAAGTTCTTATTTCTTTCGCAATTGAAATATTAAAACCTAGTGTAGCTTCATCAAGTAAAAGGGTTCAATTCATAAAATAAAATTTATCACTCCACGTGATTTTTTTGCTAAATAAATTGTAATAAATGTTTTTCAATATTATTTAATTTAATTATATTTTCCTCCTAAGTTCTGGTTATATTTTAAGAGGGTCAGGTAGGTCATTCACTGAAACAGGCACCCTCTAATTAATTTAAAAATATATTATCAGTATGCTTAAAATCTTGACTAATCAGTACAGTGAAATAAAAATAAGGAGAATCCCAGGAATTAGTAACCATAAATTTAGATTTAGATATAAAATTTCACAATGAATAAATCTATTATTATATCTATTCATGATACTTGTTGCATTTATAAATAATATTGTTAAATTAAGTTGGGGGAAATAATAGGAGTTTGTAATTATTTTTATAAAAAAAGCATCGGAACATCCGATGCTTCTAAGAAATTTTTCGTATCTATTTGATGGCAATATCAACAATAAAATCTGTTGCTTGGTATCCACCTTCAAATGTTAGATCAGTTCCTGATTTAGGATTCCATAGACCTATACCATGAAAACCACTAAATTCTACTAGATCGTAGTCGGCAGTTGGGACAGTATAAATTGTCCAGTCTCCATCAGTTGCAGGTGTATATGAAAGAAGGTTTAACTCTTGAGCACTACCATTTCCTCCCTCAACTTTTAGACCCATACACGTTAAGTCTGCAGAGATTGTCCCTTTTATTGCTACTTTAAAAGCAGTTGCACTACTAATATCCAGGGCTGTTCCACCATTGAAGAAAATTCCACCCCAATCGTTTGTTCCGTTGTGAATGTATTGCACGGCGTTATCATCTCCAAAAAAACCATCTGTTGAAATAGCAGAAGTTACTTGTCCTAACTGCATTGCTCCAGAATCTGTGTATACGGTAGCATTGGATGTATCTGCAATTGTTACCCCGTGATTATAGTCTCCTGTTAATTGGACATCCCATTTTACCTGGTAGGTATAGGTTTTATCGAATTCTGCTTCTTCTTCTGTTAGTCCAAGTGCGTCACACGATACAAGTCCTACTAAAATTAATAGGCTTAAAGTTAATTGTAATAATTTTTTCATTATTTCTCCTTGTTTTTTAAGAACCATATACGATTCTTTACTTAGTTGGTTTTCTCCAGCAATTAAATACTGATTGAAATTATCTTAGTCTTGAAATTTTATATCTGTCAATAAAAATTTTATAAAATCTGTAATAACTAATTTTAAAACTTTTTCTTGACGAAATATTTATTATAGTGCAAGAATAGGGTTGGTTGTTAAAACCAATTAAATTTAAAGGTATTGTTAGATATTCTTAAAATAGGAGAAATATTATGAAAAAAAACATTTTTCTTTTGATTTTGGTTGTTTCCGTAAATTTATTGATTTATGGTAACGGTACAAATGAAAAATCGACATCTATTCCCCCAATAGATATGAGTAAAAATTATGAAATAACTATTGGAACATGGGGTCAGGATGTTGCTGATGCCTATAATGAAGCACTTATGAAAAGTGATTTTACTGGGAAATTTCCAAATATTAAAGTTAAGTTTATGGTTTCTGATTTTAGTAGCCATCATACTAGGGCTATTACAACCATAGCTGCAGGTGAAGCTACCAACGAAATTGAAATGCTTGAAGTTGCTCAAATAGCTAAATTTATTGAGGGTGGTGGTTTACAGCCATTAGATGTTGAACCTTTCAATGGTTTTGATGCAGGAAGTGAATTAGTAGAATTTGCTATGGTAAATGCTTCATCTAAAAATGGTAGATTAGTTGCATACCCTGTTGATATAGCTCCAGCAGTACTTTTTTATCGAAAAAGTTTAGTTGATGCTGCAGGCGTTAGTTTAGAAAATTTACAAAGCTGGGATGAATTTATCAATATAGGGATGAAATTAACCAAGGATTTGGATGGGGATGGAGTAATAGATCAATATGCAATACCACACGCTGTAGAGGTTAGTTCTGTACCTTTAAATGGTGGAATGTCTGGATGGTTCACAAAAGATGGCGTACCATTAGAACCTAAATCTAAATTTATGGAAGCCTTGAATTTAGTAAAAGCTGTGAGAGATGCAGGTATTGACGCTGATTTAGGTACATGGTCCCCACCTTGGTTGCAATCATTTGGTGATGGAACTATCGTTGCTACAATAAATGGAGCATGGTTTGGTGGAGCATTGGAAACCTATATTGCACCAGAAACAAAGGGTGATTGGAGAGTGACATATATTCCAAATAACTCAGCTGCCTCTATGGGTGGATCCTATATGTCCATACCTATAGCAGTTCCAAATGATAAAAAAGCTGCAGCATGGGAAGTAATAAAATATTTATGTACTTCCGAGGCGGCGCAGTTAAATTCTTTTAGAAAATTATCATCCTTCCCTGTTTTAACAACACTTTATGACAATCCTGTTATGGATGAAAAGGTTGAATTCTTTGGTGGTCAAAAAGTAAGGCAAATTTATTCTCAGGTTGCATCAAAGATGCCAGCAGACCCAGTATCTGAATATGATCCAATTGCAAGAGCTATTTTTGGAAACTACACCACAATGGTTTTAGTAGATGATATGCCAACAACTGAAGCTTACTCTTCGGCATTAAGTGAAATAATTGCGGTTGCAGATTAAGGAGTTGATGTTATATGCCAAAAAAAGAGAGTAGTTTTAATAGGATGGGAAGTAAAATTTCCATCTACCTGATTCTTATATTATTTGTAATACTGTTCGCATTTCCATTTTATTACGTTTTTGTTTTAGCCTCACAAAAAGGGACAAATATGTATGTAAATCCTCCACATATTTTGCTGAACAAATATTATTTTGAAAATATAGGGAAGCTATTTGATGCAATTCCATTTGGATTACATTTTTTAAATAGTGTAATGATTGGTGTGTTTGCCACATTAGGAACTTCTTTCTTTTGCACAATGGGTGGATTTGCATTAGCAAAATATGACTTTAAAGGTAAAAAAATAATTTTTACCTTTATGGTTGGAACTATAGCAATTCCAACTTTTTTAAATCTTGTTCCCTTTTTTAGAATGATGACAGCATTTGGTTGGTACGATACTTGGCTTCCTTTAATAATTCCGGGAATGGCAAATGCATTTGGAATATTTATGATGACCCAATTTTTAGAAGATGCAATTCCTACAGATTTACTAGCTGCAGCAAGAATTGATGGTCTTTCTGAATTTGGGATTCTAATGAGAATTGTTTTTCCGCTTGCTAAATCATCTTTAGCAATAATCATGATAGTAACATTTGTTGGAAAGTGGAACGATTTAATTGGTCCCCTTGTCTTTCTATCCACACCCGAGAAGTTACCAATACCTCCAGCATTAACACGATTTTATAATAATATGGATGGAGACAAAGGTGCTTTAATGGCTGGAAACACTTTAGCTATTTTACCTTTAGCCGTTGTGTTTGCAATTTTTTCTAAACAGATAATTTCTGGCTTAACAGCTGGAAGTATTAAGGGTTAGAGGTGTCTATGAAATTAGTGAAAAGCAGATTATTTGTTAATAGTGGAAAATTAGCACCATATATTTTTATCAGTCCATTTATTATCTCATTTTTAGTATTTGGACTTTATCCTATGGGGTACTCTATAACAATGTCTTTTTGGAAATGGACAGCCGGTGGCCCACAGGAATTTAGAGGGTTTGATAACTTTGTTAAACTTTTAACATCAGACCCATATTTTAAACTATCCTTATGGAATTCTTTTGTATTAATGATTTTTGGTTCTGGTTTACAGCATTTATTTGCAATTCCTCTTGCCATAATTCTGGATGATAAAAGCATAAAGGGTAGAGATTTTTTTAAACTAACTTTTTTCCTTCCATATATAACAAGTGTTGTATCCATAGTTTTAATATTCTCTCAGTTATACGATGAGAATTACGGATGGTTAAACTATATTATTGTTAATGTATTAGGCCAGGATAAAGTTAGATGGGTTACAGAGTCTGTTCCTATAAAAACAAGTATATCAATTATGCTTAACTGGCAGTTTATTGGTTGGAATACTTTGATATATTTGGCAGGACTACAATCTATTGATGAGTCTTTGTACGAAGCTGCAGAGATTGATGGTGCAACAAAAATTCAACAGGTATTTAGCATTACATTACCCCTCCTAAAGCCAGTAATATTTTTTACTTTAACACTAAGTATTATTGGAGGATTTCAAATTTTTGAACAACCTTTTGTTCTTTTAGGTGGTTATGAAAAAATGGGTGGGCCAGGTAATGCAGGTCTTACAAGTGCTTTCTATTTAATGGCAACAGGATTTAGTTATGGACGTTATGGTAAGGCATCAGCAATAGCATGGTTAATGTTTATTGTTGTTATTGTTATGAACATTTTGCATAAGAAAATTGTGCATAGTGATGAATAAATTTTATGATATTGGAGAATAAAATGAAAAAAGAAAATTCAAGATTAATGATTGTTTTTGCTGTTTTACTATTTGTTATGGGTTTAAACAGTTGTGTTTCCGCAGGAGATGTATTATTAGAGCCAGGTGAGAACATGCTGGTAAATGGAGACTTTGAATCTGGTCAGGATCCATGGACCCCTTGGGTTGATGAAGGTTGGGGTGGTGCAGGTGAAGTTACTTGGGAAGATGGTATAGCTACACTTAGAATAGATGAGCAAGGTGATGAATGCTGGGCTGTAGCAATGCATTACAAAAAAATTCTAATAGAAAAGGGTGAGAAATATGTATTTCGATTTAAAGCTAAATCTGATATGAATAGAATCATCCGAACAAATATTGGTAGTGGTTTAGCTCCATCAGATCCTCCTTACCTATACTATCAAGACATAGAATTAACTACTGAGTGGCAAACCTATGAATTTGAATTTACAATGCCATTTAGAACAGATAAATTTGGTAGAATTGATTTTAACTGTGCAAATAATATTGGTGCTTTTTTACCTGAGGGAACTTCTTGGACTGCAGAAAAATTATATGCTACTTCTGGAGCTACTGTTTATATAGATGATGTTGAATTACGAAAATTCGTTCCTGTAGCGGAGTAGGGAGTTTTTATGAAAAAGATATTACTTACACTTTTATTGACCACCCTGGGGTTTTCTCTTTTTGCAATAAACTCTTACGAAGGAGGAACCGATGAAGGGCGATATGCAAAATCGTCTCCGGCAAATTCCAGTGTAAAGGTTGAGTTCGAATTAGGAACTATTTTTGGGTATGATATACAGGAAGGACAGTCAGGTTTTAAAGAGATAATTGATCTTGATTTTACATATATTTTAAATCCTTTTACTATATACAAATCTGATACTACAGATATTAAATATGGTGATCCTTATGGTATTGTTGATGTTTCCGGGTGCTCTGTTGAACTAAATATTAACGATGAATCAGGTGATAAAAATTCCTATTCCGATACCTTAATAAGTATAAATTATGAACTGATTTATGGAAAAATTGTATTTGATCCATTCTATCTTTTAGTTGCTGCTTCAAGTGCGGGGAATCATTATGATAGGAATAATGGATGGAACTTTTCCAGGGGAACTAGTAGGATAAGGGCAAATATAGCTCACATTGGCTACAATGTTCCATGGACAGGAATTGTTAGCGTTGCACCGTGGAGTATTTCTGGAGCTGCTGATGCTATAGATAATGAAGGTGCAGAATCTATGCTTGGAATTGGTTACATAGTAGGAATGACCGAGATGATGGTTCAAGTGGGTTCACAATATGACTGGGAAACAAATGAAAATAATGAGCTGGATTTTGGATATCAGATAGAATCAAATCCTATTGGAAACTTAACATTAAAAGGACAACTCTTTACAGGAATCAATTATGATGTACTGCCTTTAAATTTTTCTGTAGGAGCTGGTTATTATCAGGATATTACATCGAATTTAAATTTAACACCTTTTATTGGGTATGATGGGACATTTGTAGAAGGCGAAGATCCATCGCTTGATAATTTGAAATCAGAAACTTCAGTAGGAATTTCTTTGGGATGGCCAGGATCTGTTGGTTGGGGTTATGAGCCACTTAACGATAAGGATTATGATAGATTTTCAGGTGTGACTATTGGTACCAGTGTTTTAACACTTCCAGAAGAAGACCCAAGGATTTCAATAGGGTTATCTCTTTTTGAAGATGGCAAAGCAGGGCTTATTCCTAATATAGGCTCATCAATAGTATTCGAGATCTATGATTTAACCGATTATATGGCTACAGATCGAGGGTATATTAAAACATCTTATGGTGTTTATTTAGATTACAATATAAATGACATTTTAAAACCATATACAAGGGTTAAAAAACTTGAAGGTAAAGATGATTCACCTGTAAAGCTTGAAGCAGGATTTGAATATACCGCAATTCCTAATACAGTTATTACTGTTTCATACGAAACTGAAAATGTTGTAGATATTTCCAATAATAAAGGACTTTTTATTACCGAGTTTAAAGTAGTTCTATAATTTTTACATTTTATTTTTTCTTTTCCGGGTTTAACCCCGGATTTTTTTTGATATTCAATTTTTTTCTATTGTGAAATTTAATGAATGGAAGTAATATGTTTGCGAAAACATTAATAAAATAAAAATACGGAGTCGACATGAACAAGAATATTTTATGGGGGAATCAACCCATTAATCAAATTGAGAAGTGTGTTAAAGAAGAGTTTGTTACCATAGAAAATGATCTATTTTATAAAATAGAAAATTATACAGAAATAGAACCATTTTTCATGACATTAACAAGCAATACAAACCATTGGATGTTTTTATCCAGTACAGGAGGAGTAACAACAGGTCGTGTTAATTCCGAATCCTCTCTTTTCCCATATTATACCGATGATAGGATTACAGAAAATATTACAAATACTGGGCCTAAAACTATAATTTTAGTAACAAAAGATAATAACACTTATATCTGGGAACCATTCACCCAATTTTCTAACGAAATTTATAATACTTCTAATAATCTGTATAAAAATACTTTAGGGAATAGGGTAATTTTCGAGGAGATTAATAATACTCTTGGTGTTAAATTTTCATATTCATGGATGAATAGCCGGAAATTTGGAATTGTTAGGGAGTCTGTATTAACAAATTTATCCGACACTAAAATTGAAATAAGTCTTGTAGATGGTGTACAAAATGTACTTCCTGCTGGTGTTGATAGTCAAATACAAAATGAATTTAGCTGCTTGTTAAATGGATATAAAAGAACAGAACTGGATCCTACAGGAGTTGGATTATTTACTTTAAGTGCAACACTAACAGACTTAGCCGAACCAAGTGAATCTTTGAAAACAAATACTATTTGGCAGACAGGATTAGAAGTAAAATCATATTTATTAGAATCTTCTCAATTAAACAAATTTAGAAAAGGTGAAGAACTAAGCTCTCAAACAGATGTAAAAGGAGATAGAGGTGCTTATTTTGTAGAATCTCAATTCATACTAAATAGTAAAGAGTCTAAAAATTGGCTTATTGTATTAGATGTAGAGAAAGACTTAACTGAATTGGAAAAGTTAAAAAATATTATCAATTATAATGACAATATACTAAATAGTGTAAAAGAAGATGTTGCACTAGGGTCAAAAGAGTTAACTTCAATTTTAAATCAAAATGATGGGTTACAAGTTTCAAATAAAAGTATGAATAGCGTACACCATCAGGCTAATATTCTTTTCAATATTATGAGAGGAGGGTATTTTTCAGACTCATATAATATAGATATTAATGATTTCGCAGATTTTATTAAAATTACAAATATAAATGTATATAAGAGTACAGAAAGTGAACTTTTAAAATTGGATCATAAGCTTGATTATAACCAAGTTAAAGTTTTTGTTGATAAAATGAAAGATTCTGATTTACAAAGGATTTGGGTTGATTATCTCCCTCTTACATTTAGTAGAAGACATGGTGATCCAAGCCGGCCATGGAATAAATTTTCTATTGAAACAGAGAAAGAAGATGGAAGTGCAAAACTTGACTATCAGGGGAACTGGCGTGATATTTTTCAAAACTGGGAAGCTCTATGCTACTCGTATCCTAAATATTTAAAACATGTTATAGGGAAGTTTTTTAATGCTTCAACAATGGATGGATATAATCCATATAGAGTATCTAGAAACGGAATAGATTGGGAGTGTCCGGAACCGGGAAATCCATGGGCAAATATTGGATATTGGAGTGACCATCAAATAATCTATTTATTAAAATTACTTGAACTTTATAAATCCCATAAACCTAAGGATAT